>JAJTER010000170.1 GCA_021299835.1 Saprospiraceae bacterium
TCAAGATAGTAAGGGGCGGTTAATCATGATTGGTGACCATACAAATAATAATATTCTCATTTTTGATAAATCTGGTAATTTAGTGGACTTTTGGGGGCATTCTTTTCCCGGCGGTCATGGTTTAACGCTGAGCAAGGAGGGAAGTGAAGACTTTCTCTTCATTGTCGATTGTGGTTATTTCCAGGACAAATATGGTAAGGGTCAAAGTCAGGCAGGGCAGGTTATAAAAACAGATTTGACCGGGCGAATTATTTATACCCTTGGTCATCCAAGAACTATTGGTGTCTATAAGGATAATGAGAAGTTTCAACCAACGGAAACAGCGGTTGCACCCAACGGCGATTTATATGTTGCCGATGGATATGGTTCTGATTATATCATTCAATATAACCAAAAGGGTCAATACATAAGACACTTTGGAGGTAGGAATAATGCCAATCCCGAGCACAATCTAATAAACGCCCATGGGGTTGCGGTGGACAATAGAAATCCGGCAAATCCTACGTTAATATGTACCTCCCGGGAAGAGAATTGTTTTAAGGTGTTCACTTTGGATGGTAAATTTATCAAGCGCATAGATTTGCCGGGTTTATATGTTTGCAGACCCGTTATGCAGGGCGAAAATATTTATGCGGGTGTTTGCTGGTCTAAGGATGACGAAGGGAATCGCTTAAATAATTCAGGATTTGTAACCATTTTATCTGCAGACAATAAAGTGGTTTCTAATCCGGGAGGAACAGAACCTGTTTACCAAAATGGCATGTTGAAAGCGTCAAAGGCATTAACAAATCGTGTATTCAATCATGGTCATGACGTATGTGTGGACAATGATTTAAACCTATATGTTTGCCAGTGGAATGCGAATCATACGACGCCAATAAAGTTAACACGCGTTTAAAAACAAGCAATTTATAGGTTTATTTTAAGAGGTTGTCTAAAATGGCAGCCTCTTTTTATTTCTTAAAAAATCGAAAACCAAATCAAAATAATCAATGACCTTATAATTTTTTGTTTGTAGTAATACTTTTATACTTCTTAAAGATTATCTTTATTACATTATACTATACCTTTAAAAAATTAACTATGGTAAAAATTCACATTAAAAAAATTAAATGGATGAATGAAAATATCAAAAAACCTTGCCTTTTAATAGGGTTATGGTTGATGACTTTTTCTACCCTTCCATTATCTGCTGCTAATTTTATAAATGAAATAGCAGCTGTAACTCTTAACGGAGAGGTTACCGATGGATCAGGGGAACCTGTCATTGGAGCTACCGTTCAGCTTAAAGGGACCGATATTGGTGCGGCAACAGATGAAAATGGAAAATTCACCTTATCTGTACCGGATTTAAACGGAACATTAGTTATCTCTTACATTGGATACAAAATTCAACAAATTGAGATTGGTGGAAGAAATTTTGTAAAAGTAATTTTGGAGGAAGATTCAGAATTACTCAGCGAGGTAGTGGTTATCGGCTATGGAGAAGTAAAAAAAAGTGACCTTACCGGCGCTGTATCATCCATTAAAACAACCCAGTTAGAAAATGAAAATCCTCGTACCATTCAAGACATGCTCAGAGGAAATGCAGCGGGACTTGATGTAAGTTTAAATTCTTCTGCAAAAGGAGGAGGTGATTTCTTAGTGCGTGGTAGGGCATCGTTAAATGCGTCAAATTCTCCGCTGATTGTGGTAGATGGTGTCATTTACCCGGGTCAGTTAAGCGATATTAATCCAAATGATATCGCTTCTGTAGATATTTTAAAAGATGCAAGTTCTGCCGCTGTATTTGGTGCCAGATCTGCCAATGGGGTAATAATTTTGACTACAAAAAAAGGTAAAGAGGGAAAACCACAGATAACCTTTAATGTAAATTTTGGTAAAAATAATATTGGTAGAAATTTACCTCTATTAACTCCTGATGAGTTTATTGACTGGAGGAGCGATGTTTTATGGAGTATGGTAGGTCATGACCCAGCCAGGCAATTCCAGTTTACCAATCCAACAAAATTACCGTCGAATGTCAGCTTACAACAATGGATTGCTCTAGGTGGTGGTTCGGGGGATCCGACGGATATATGGTTAAACAGGCTACGATTATTTCCCGTAGAAATTGCAAATTACAAAGCGGGTAGATCAACAGATTGGGAGAGGGAACTTTATAATTTTAATTCACTTCAACAAGATCATACCGCCAGTATTTCGGGAAGCACAGAAAGCACTAAATACTACATGTCTATAGGATATTTAAATAATCAGGGCTTAACCAAAGGAGATTATTTCAGTACTTTTAGAGCAAGGATGAATCTTGAAACCAAGGTGGCAAGTTATTTGACCTTTGGAATGAATCTGCAATTTGCAGATAGAGATGAAAGCACTATTCCCATTGACTTAGGAAATATGATTCGTACGACGCCATTTGGTCAGGTCTTTTTAGAAGATGGGGTTACTTATCGTCAAAGTACAAATGATGATGTGGGTAATAATGCAAATCCATATATTGATCAGGCATTTACGGATAGATTGAGGAAATTTACTAATATGTTCAGCTCTATCTTTGTGAAAGGTGATTTGGGATTAGGTTTTTCCTACCAGATTAACTACACTCCCCGATATGAATTTTATAATTATTTTAATCATATTTCTTCATCAAGACCGGGACTAACCAATAGAAATGGTATTAGCTACAGGGAAAACGAAACCACTTTCCAGTGGCAGTTGGATAATCTATTGAAATGGAATAAAACGATTGGTAAGCATAATATTGATGTCACCTTCCTTGCTAATGCTGAGAAATATCAAATTTGGAATTCACAAATAAATGCTGAAAATTATTCCCCAAGTGATAATCTGGGATATCATAACATTGCAGCGGCTACTTTATTTCCGAGCATAACCAGTAACGATCAATATCAAACAGGTGATGCTTTAATGGGAAGATTAAATTATAATTATGATTCCAAATATTATCTAACAGCAACTTTAAGAAGAGACGGATTTTCAGCGTTTGGTCAGGGAAATCCCAGGGCTTCGTTTCCTTCAGTAGCCCTTGGATGGGTTATTTCAGAGGAAAAATTCATGTCCGGACTTTCTAACTTTATTGATTATGGTAAACTTAGACTCTCTTACGGTGAGAATGGAAACAGGGAAATTGGTCGATATGCTGCCTTATCCAGGTTAAATTCAAGTGTTTATTCTTATACCACCCCAACAGGTGCAACGATTAACGTAGGTGCAATTAGAACTGCCAATATGAGTAATCCAAATCTTCAGTGGGAAAGGAACAGCTCTATAAACGTTGGATTCGATTTTGGCATCAAGGGAAGTAAAATAACGGGTTCTCTTGACTATTATGAAAGGAAAACGACTGATTTACTTATGAACAGGTCATTGCCTAATATTACCGGTTTCTCAAGTGTTATTGCCAATTTAGGGCAGGTAGCTAATAATGGAGTGGAGTTAACCTTAAATACAGAGAATTATAAAACAAATAATTTTTCCTGGCGTACTTCCTTATCTGCATGGACAAACGATAATAAAATTTTGAAATTATACGGCCCAGTGCCTGTGACTGATGCAAATGGAAATACAACTTTGGTAGATCAAGATGACCAAGCTAATGGTTGGTTCATTGGTAAGCCAATCAATCAAATTTGGGATTATAAAGTATTAGGTGTTTGGCAGCTGGAAGAAAGGGAGTTGGCTAAATCTTATGGTTTCACCCCTGGGGACTTTAAATTGGAAGATCTAAACGGCGACGGTAAATATACCCTGGACGACAGACAATTTCTCGGACATCAAAATCCATTGCTTTCTTTCAATTTGAGAAATGAATTCAGAATCTTAAAGAATTTAGATTTTTCTTTTGCATTGTATGCAAGGCTAGGACAATATACCCAATTTAATGAGGCTAAAAACGTAGATCTATTCTATGATAGATCGCAATTTTATAAGAGACCTTACTGGACACCAACTAACCCTATCAATGATTATGCAAAAATGATGTCTGCTGCCGGAGGTTCTGTTGCGTATAGTGTATGGAGAAAATCGTCTTTTGTTAGATTGAACAATATAAGTCTTGCTTATAGTTTACCGGAATCAGTACTACGAAAACTTAAATTTTCAGCACTTAAGGTGTATATAAACCAGCAGAATGCGGCAGTATTTACGCAATGGGAGTATTTTGACCCGGAAAATAAAGGACTTACTCCATCCACAACTACGTTGGGTTTAAATGTAACCTTCTAACATTGCTTATTTTAAAACATCAAGGAAGTATTTTATGAAAAAAAATATAGTTATACATAAATTGTTGATTATTGGGACAATAGTCCTGCTAGCCAACACAAGTTGTAAAGAAAGTTGGTTAGATCCACAGCCCCTTTCTTTTTTTACCCCGGAAAATACGCTGGTCTCAGAGTCTGGTTTTAATTCTGCCTTAGCCTCTTGTGCCAGTAATATTCGCGATGAATATTACGGAGATGGATCTCCAATCATCACGGAGTGTATTTTTTCAGAAGTTGCTGTGGAAGGTACAACAGATAAATTCGGTCCCGCTGTTAATCTTAACGTCCTCATTACCCCCGATGCAAATCTGAATAGTCCGGATTTTAACAGGATTGGGTGGTATTGGGAAAGAGGATGGTTAGGTATTCGCCTGGCAAATACCATTATTGACAGATTGCCTGCCGCAGTGGGTATGAAAGATGCCACCAAAGATGTAATATTAGGAAAGGCATATTTCTACAGAGCTTACCATTATTATAGGTTAGTTCACCAGTTTGGTGATATTCCTACCTCCTTTAAAGAA
>JAJTER010000171.1:0-2098 GCA_021299835.1 Saprospiraceae bacterium
ATCATCAAGAAAAAGGATGGTAGCTTATTTAAGGTGCTCATAGAGTTACAAAAGTCAAAACAGGTATTTGATGTGATGCGTTTTAGACGCTATCTGGGGGATAATTACCGGAAGGAAGACCAGATGATTGATAGTGATGGCGTAGCTGTGATTCGGCCTTTGCCCATTATTACCATTTACTTTTTGGGTTTTCTGCTAAATAATGTTCCCTCTGGGGTCATTAAGGTGAAACGGGAGTATGTTGATGCGGTCACGGAAGAGATTTTAGGAGTCAAAGATGATTTTGTGGAACTGCTAACCCATGATTCTTACATGATACAGGTGGGTAGGTTACCTGTAGAATCTCGTGGTAAACTGGATCGGGTAATGCAGATATTCAGCCCGATGTACCAGGATAAAGCAGATAAGCACCAGGTTGATTTTCAAGGTGATATTCACGATCCATTGGTTTGGAAGATGGTTGAACGCCTGGGTAGAGCCATTGCCAGTGATGAATATCGCGATAAAATGGATGTTGAAGATGAAATAGATCGGATATTTGAGCGTGAACTGGGTAAAAAGGACGTAGTTATTGCCCAAAAAGATAAATTATTAGATAAATCGGAGAAACGCTACGTGAGGTCGAAAAAGCAAGTGGAAAATGCAAATAAGCGCACCGAATTACAGAAAAAACGAGTTGAGACGGAGAAAAAACGAGTTGAGGCAGAGAAAAAACGAACCGAGACAGAGAAAAAACGATCAGCTGTTGAAATTCAAAAAAATATAGTCTTGCAAATGGAAATAGAATCGTTGAAAAGGCAACTGAATCCGGGATAATACCTATTTTGCCTTAAAAATAATCTTAGGTCCAAACCAAATTAGCGTGCCAATTAGCATAAAATACTTATTTTCCTCTTGACTAATTACCTCATAGAATACCCCAATAGAAGGTAGAATAGTTAGAATAAGTCCTGCAATCGATACTAATTTTAGTAATATCTTCATTTTGACCATTTTTTTTGATACGCATAAGAAGAAGAAATATAAATTAGGGCAGCAAGAAACCAGCCTGGAAGTCCTAGGAAAAATATTTCCAATCCAGTCGTTTTGGCAATTAAATAGCAGGCTAACAAACTTCCGAGCCAGGTAATTAACGCAGCGACATTAAAGGTAAGATTTTTCACTGCCGCCAGATTAGATTGTAATCCTATGCGAGGAAAAAGCCAGTAGTCGATAAATATAATGGCTCCCATGGGCATGAGAATTAATCCATAAAGGGCTACAAAATCGAGTAATTGCATTACTAAAGCAGGAAAACAAGCGGCTAAAGTGGTAATTGAGCCTACAATTAAGGTTATCTTCCAGGTTTTTGCTTTGGGCATGATAGCTTGTAAAGCGAGTCCCGCCCGATAAATGGTGGGATTGGCCGTTGTCCAACCCGCAATGATTACACATAATGCCCCGGTAATACCAGCTGCTGAATAGGCTACAGGACCTGGCGCAAATTCTAAATTTTCGTTGCTTTGCTGTAAAAAAAGAGCGTACAAAATACCTGAAGCCAGCCAGGCAATGTAGTGTCCCACGTACATTCCTCCAGCTGAAGCGAAGCCAGCAGTCCATTTTTTCGCATACCTTAGTATGGACAAATCAGCCATTCCTATGTGCATGGCCATATTACAGAACCAGGCAAAAAATAAGATATGCCAAAAGGTGAATTTACTTTGACCGTCAAGGGGCTTTCCTGTCCATATTTTATCTTGCGCAACCTGAAAAAAATCGCCCCAGTTTTTTACGCCCAATTCGGGTAAAACAGCTATAGCTGCGGCTAAAAATACTAAAATCATCCAGGGTGCAGCAATGGTTGAAAACTTTTCTACCTTATCATAGCCCAAGGTAGCCACAAAAGTGGTAACAGCTCCCACCAGGACTACGATAATTATCCATGGTAGGCCAGAAGGTAGCCAATCAGTTAATTTTGCCAACGGTATATTAAATGGAATGCCAATTGCGGTGGCTGAAACAGCTATCATTGAACCTGCTAAAAAGCAGAACATGAGGGCATTGACCAGATTGTAAGCATTGGTAAGGTGTTTGCCACATATTTTTTCGAGCAGATAAT
>JAJTER010000171.1:2162-8671 GCA_021299835.1 Saprospiraceae bacterium
TCGAGCAGATAATATAACGTTACTCTTTCTCTTACGGCAATGGGTGCGCAGATAAATGCCCATGAAAGTACGGCTAAAAAATTGCCAAGGAGTAAACCTAATATAAGGTCCATAGCACCAGCGCCATGTGCAACAAACAAGGGGCCGATAACAAATTCTGTCCCCGCAGTGTGCTCACCGGCATACATTCCTAAAAAACTTTTAAACCCTCGCCAGCGGGAGGCCGGAACAGGTTCTCTTTCGTATTCTTTTACTTCTTCGAGGTGGGCGCTAAGTTTTTCTAAAAGCATGATGAATCGATTAAGGGGTGAGGATGACCAATAAACTGCGAGCTCCCTGAGCCCCTATAACTAAGGATTGTTCTATGTCAGCGGTTTTGGAGGGTCCGGCGATGAATACACCAAAGCCAGCTGTAGTGGGTAGTCCTAATTTTTTATATGCTTCGTGCATGGTGCCAACAATGTTTTTTTCACTGATGACCATGACTAAGTGTTGTGCAATAAAAGGTAAAACACGTACATATCCCAGCTCATTTTCAGTTACCCAAAGCGCCCCGTTTTCAGCTACGCCAATAAGTCCTTCAATAATGGCTACCTCAGTTCCTTCATAAAAATCGGGATGAAGAGTGGAAATTCGCTCTATTCCCTCTAAAAAGGGTAGGGCAGAGACCATTCTTTTATCTTCGGGAAAATGGGTGGTAATTACCTGATGTATTTGTGTACTATCGTCAATACAATGTACTTTACTTCCTCCTCTTTCCAATATTTGAATAAACAATTTCTTCTTGTCGGTAGCCAATGTTTCGAAAATTGGAACATCAGGTAGAGGCCATAGATTTGGTCTATTGGACTTGATTTTTGTTAAAATGGTTTCTTTACTGGGCATCCTTAGCTTGTTTTGCATACCATTCCCTAAATGATTCGACGGGGGCTTTGGGTAAATCTCTATCTTTTGTCCATACGGTGAAGGAGAGAAATCTTTCTTTTCCTGGGAAAAGACGTAATAATTTCCTCCCGATATTTCCCAAACGATGGAAAAAAGAGGGAGAGGCCAAGCCATTTCCCATTATGCTCATCATGGTTTTATTTCCCGCTTCGGGCAAGCCTGCTTCGCTGACAATCTGTCGCCATTTATAAAGTTGCGTATGAATATCTATTTTAACCGGGCAAACATCGGTGCATGAACCACAAAGGGTAGAAGCAAAGGGTAATTGTCCATGTTTTTTTAAATCTATTCCTGGTGTTAATATCGAACCGATAGGCCCTGGAATAGTGGTCTCATAACTATGTCCGCCACTTCTTCTGTAAATGGGGCAAGTATTCATACAAGCGCCACAGCGAATGCACTTCAGGGAACTTCGAAAATCAGGTTTACCTAATTGTTCCGTCCTCCCATTATCCACTAAAATAATATGCATTTCACCCGCTGGTTTTGGATTTCTATGGTGGGAGGTGAAAACCGTTACGGGTTGTCCAGTGGCACTTCTAGCCAATAAACGGGTAAAAACAGCGAGGTCGCTTCTCCTGGGTATCAGTTTTTCGATACCCATGCTATGAATTTGAACAGGCGTTAAATGCACGCCCATATCGGCATTCCCCTCATTGGTACAAACAACTACTTCTCCCGTTTCAGCTATACCAAAATTAACGCCGGTTAATGCAACTTGTGCAGTATGAAACTTTTCGCGTAAATGATGCCGTGCGGCTTCGGTAAGATATTGCGGATCCGTGGCTCCCTTTTCTGTATGTAACTCTCTATGAAATAGTTCTCCAATTTCTTCTTTCTTCAAATGTATGGCAGGTAGTACAATATGGCTGGGTGGTTCATTCAACATTTGAATAATTCTTTCGCCTAAGTCGGAATCGATAACCTCAATTTCATGAAGTTCTAAAAATTCATTGAGGTGACATTCCTCGGTGAGCATCGATTTACTCTTAACCATTTTTTTCGCCTGGTGCTTATTTAAAATAGATAAAACGATGTCATTATGCTCCTTTGCATCTGCAGCCCAATGCACTATGGCTCCATTTTGAATCGCTGCTTTTTCAAATGCTTCCAGGTAATCATCTAATTTTGACAGGGTGTGCATTTTTATATCGGAAGCAAATTCCCTAATAAATTCCCATTCAGGTATCTCCGAAACAGCAAAGTCCCGCTTTTTTCTAACCATCCATAATGAGGCATCGTGCCAGTCTGTTCTCGCTTCGTCCTTATTGAAAATAGCCGCTTTTTGAGCATGTGGCATCATATTTCGTCCGAATTTAAAATTTCTGCAATATGTATTACTTTGATGGGTATTTTCTGCCTGGATATTATACCCTCTAAATGCATAAGGCAGCTCATATCTCCGGCGGTTATGACCTCTGCTCCTTTTGAAAAATGATCCCGAATTCGATCTTTACCCATTTTTACAGAAATGTCGGGCTCTTTTACCGAAAAAGTTCCCCCAAATCCGCAACATTCGTCTTTTCTATCCAATTCAACCAATGTCAGGCCTTCTACCATGCTTAGTAATTCATGTAGTTTGGAGGCTGCTGGTTTGTTAACCAATTCACTTGAAGTAGCTAAATGTAAACCTCGTAGTCCATGACAACTTTGATGCAATCCTACTTTATGAGGATATTTTGCGGGTAAAGAGCTGATTTGTAATACGTCAAGTAAAAATTCTGTTAAATCAAGGGTCTTTGCACGTACTTTTTTAACGGCATCGGTTTGGTCCAAAGTGTCAAAATGGTGTCGCACATGATATACACAACTTCCTGAAGGGGCTACGATATAGTCATATTTTTCAAACATAGTTACAAAATGAAGGTAACTTCCTCTCGATGCTGCCTCATTTCCAGCATTGGCCAAAGGTTGACCACAGCAGGTTTGTCCTTCAGGATATTCTACATCACAGCCTAGTTTTAGCAATAGTCTGTATGTTGCAATGGCTGCTTGTGGATAAAATTGATCCATATAACAGGGAATGAATAATCCTACTTTCAATGTTTAAATTTTAAGTTGTTAGCTAAAAGTATATAATTATTCTGATTTTTAGACTAAAATCATTGCATTTTTCTTTTTTCCAGTAAAATGTAGATAATATTAATGTCCCTTTACCTGCATGGCTGCACCGGATGATGCCCCTGATGAAAATTCAGATACAATTATTTCCGTGGCAGGAAGTTGTATTTTTAAACTTTGAATGAATATATTGTTTTTTGAAAATCCTCCATCTATGTACATTCGTTGAAATACTTTTCCTTCAGTGGCTATCTTTATTGCTTTAATCTGATAAGTACTTAATTCCCAAACCATTTGGTAATAGGCAATTTCAAAAGATGTAAAAAGGGATAAATCGGTTGCAGATGCTGGTATTTCCTCCATATTTAGCAAAGGAAATGAAAAATACCTTTGATTAGATGTTGAAATGGTATCCAAAAGATGATTATCAAAAAGTTCTTTTGATAAATTTTTCAAATCATATTTAAAATAATGACCTATTTCTTCCAACTTTTGCTGATAGGTATAGCCTAAAAAAAGTCTGGCCGCTTTTACCGGATTTCCATTGGGTTGAAGGAAAAATAAACAGTCTCTTTCCAGAACTTCGGCCGTTAAAGGTTGTGTTGAATAGGGGTTGAATACAATACTCCAGGTTCCCGTCGATAAAAGTAAATAGGGTTCATCCGATAATAAACAGAAAGGGTACAGGGCAGCAGAGCTATCATGAATACCTACTCCAACATTTATTAATTTTCCTGAAATGGTTGTTTCTGAACAGGCACCCGTAGGTGTTATTGGTGGAAATTTTTCTGTTATCCCTTCTCCATAAACCCAGGAATGATAATCATTTTCTGAAAAATTCCAAAGGGCTGTGTGGCAACCAATACTGGTTAATTCTGAAACCGGCAATTTTGTGAAATAATAACTTAAAAATTGAGGTAAATGCAAGCTCCATTTAATACGCTCAAATACAGATGGATATCTGTATTTTATAAAATATAATTGTAAACCGGAATTTAAAAAATCGAGACTTGGCGAAGCGGTTTCTAAGGCCAATTTCTTTTCATCCCCGTATTTTTCATAAAATGATGCTCTGATATCCGATGATATCGGTTTTGTATAATTATAAAGAGGAGTTAAAATATTACCAGCCTCATCGACATGAACGAAACTCGCTCCATAAGCAGAAAAATTCAGATGGGTTATCTGATAATTTCCACTGCTGATAAGATTTGACAAAACGTTTTTCATCCATGCTAATATGGCATGAATGTCGTCGCAAGGAAAGCCATCTTCATCAGTTATTTCAGGTAAAACAGTGGACGTTTGCCATATTTCTTTGTATGAATAATCATATAAAATGGCTTTTTTATTTGTTTTACCCACATCGAAAATGAGGATGGACATCATTTACAATCCTTTTGCTTTATTTGTAATTCCTCTTTCTCTAATGAGCTGATTCCTTATTTCATTTTCCCTATAACAATGAATAGGCGAGAATGCCGCTTTTTTTCGCAATCTGGCCTCTCTAAGTAGAGGTCTCACATCTGTTCTATAGGCATCTTGAATCAGTTCCTGCGCTAAAACCACTTCGTTATTATCTCTCAGCTCATTCAGTTTTTTAAAATCTACCAATAATGCCTGTGCGTAGCAAAGGAGAATAGCCTCGATACTCTGCATAAGATCTTCCAATGGATCTTTTACATTATGGCTCGCATCGATCATGTATGAAATGGGGGGATTCACCACCGTTGGATCAGCAAGTCCACTCACTAATTCTAAAAAAATCAAATATAACTGGTAAGGTTTTATGCTACCTTAGGCCCACAAGCAGAGGCTAATAAATGGGAGGTTCCCCAATCTTGAATTACGGTGCTGTAAAACTGAGGTTCGTAGGGTTTATACTCAATAAACATTTGCCAATCGGCGGGTAAATGTCTGTATATTTCTTGTAAAGATTCCTTTGTTCTTGACAGCGCTTGACGGAAATTAGTTTGACCTGGAAAGGTGGAGCCATCTGACAACCATACGGTTATACTTTTTGAACCCAATGCTTCTCCATAATGAATGACCTCTATATTGTGTTGTATTGCCTGTTCTCTAACTTTTCTATCTGTATGACAGAGAGAACCATATTTATAACTAAGGGCTTGATCAGGTTGATCTTGGAAGGTATTGGAATTTACGGCATCGAAAGTTATCCCACAATCACTCGCGTACCGGGTTAATGTTGACACATTTTCCGGAATATCCCAGGGAATATGTAACGAAACGGCGCCTGCAGCCCCCGTTAAATCGTTGATGATACTTATGTCCGATATTTTCTGAAAGAGATCTCCAGGTTCACCACCCATAGAAAATCTACCAAATCGGGTTCCCCCTGCACCAAGTGCCCAGCTGGGAATAGCTACCTGGAATTGTTGTATTTTGGTTATAATAGACTCAACATCAACACCTTTATCGGAAAGTTCTCTTTTGAGAAAATGAAATGATTGGCTATGTTTTTCCAAAAACAAATCATTATGTCTTGAAATATGCAATGAATCTATTCGCATAAAGAGAGTAATTTAAGGATAAAAAGCCTGAGTCCAACCTTTAACGAACAAATGCTTCAGGTATGCCTCCGTCAACATTAATGGTGAGTCCCGTCGATTTATTAAGTACGGCCAAAAGGGCAAAAACACCATTAGCAATATCCTCTGGTAAAATAATTTGATTTAAAAGATTCCTTTTGGCATAGTGTGCGGGTAGGTCAGACACTGATATGCCGTAAGCTTTTGCTCTTCCTTCCGCCCATTCTCCTTCCCATATTTTGCTTCCAACGATAACTCCATCAGGATTGACGGTATTTACCCTTATATTTTCTTTGGCTAATTCGGCGGCGAGTAATCGGGTCATGTGTTGTTGAGCCGCTTTGGCTGTACCATAAGCTACATTATTTGGCCCTGAAACCAATCCATTTTTACTGGCAATGGTCACAAGATTTCCACCAAATTGTTGCTTTTTCATTATATTAACGCCTAACTTAAAAAGTTGAAACTGCGCTTTCACCAATACATTTTGTAAAATATCCCAATCAGATTCCAACGTATCGGTCAATGATTTCGATATAGCAAGACCCGCACTGTGAACAATGATATCGACGCCTCCAAATTGCAAACAAGTAAAATCAATTAATTTCAACAGATCATTTTCCTGAGTTATATCTGCTGAAAAGTACCTGGCGACATCTTTGTTGTAGGATTGAATCCCCTCCTTTAATCTTTCTTCCGACAGGTCAGTGATAACAATGTGAGCTCCTTCAGCAGCCAATTTCTTAGCAATAGCGCCTCCAATACCTCCGCCACCCCCAGTAATAAGGGCAATACGGCGGGACAGTGGTTTTTCAGCAGGCATACGTTGTAGTTTAGCCTCTTCTAACAACCAATATTCTATATTGAATGCCTCTTGCCTTGGAAGAGCCGTGTAGCTTGAAATTGCTTCCGCTCCACGCATCACGTTAATGGCATTCTGATAAAATTCTG
>JAJTER010000172.1 GCA_021299835.1 Saprospiraceae bacterium
CCTTCAGAAAAGTCTTCTAAAGAGTTGTTATTAAGAAGATTGTCTCTTGATTTAACGGGTTTACCTCCTTCTTTAGATGATTTGGATGATTTTATTAAGGATAAATCTCCCAACGCCTATGAAAAACAGGTGGATAAACTATTGGCTTCTCCACATTATGGAGAAAAAATGGCGGTTCATTGGTTAGATATTGCCCGGTTCGCCGATTCCCATGGCTACACCGTCGATCGCCTGAGGGAAATGTCTCCTTACAGAGATTGGGTTATTTCCGCTTTCAACAGGAATATGCCCTTCAATCAATTCACCCAGTGGCAATTAGCTGGAGATATATTTCCCAATCCAAGCAAGGAAATGATTATTGCCACCGCTTTTAATAGAAATCATCCCCAAAACATGGAAGGTGGCATCATAGAGGAGGAGTTTCAAATGGAATATGTTGCCGATAGAACGAACACTTTCGGCGAAGCTTTTTTGGGTCTTTCCACCGGTTGTGCCCGATGCCATGACCATAAATATGATCCCATTTCCCAGGAAAATTATTATCAATTTTTTTCCTTCTTTAATAATGTGAAAGAGGCCGGGCAGATTTCCTGGAATAGTGCTACCCCAACACCTACCTTACTTTTGCCAACAGATGAGCAGGAAAAAATGATTGACTTCATTAAGAATAAGATTTATAAGGAAGAAAAAAATATTGAAATATTAAAAAAATCAAATGGTACTTCATTTAATGATTGGTTGTCCTCAAATGACTACAAAAAATTAGAAGAGCAGGTAATTCCTCAAAATGGATTGAAGGCAATTTTCACTTTTGATCAGGCTGATTTACAAAATAAGATAAACAGGAAGGAGAAGGGAGTGATGAAGAGGGAAGCAGGCATGGATGGGGCAAAACCTACTTTCTCGCAGGGTAAAATAGGTCGTGCTATTCATTTGGATGGCGATGAATATCTGGATTTGGGAAATATTGGCGTATTCAGAAAATCGGATCCTTTTTCCATTGGTATGGATGTCTGGTTACCTTCAACATTCAAAGAAGGCGTTATTTTTCATAAAAGTGAAGGGGAAAGATTATATAATTTCAGAGGGTTTCACCTTTATTATAAAGATGGAAAATTTGAAATAAATATGGCTCACGCAGCTCCTTCCAATGCCATTACAAAAATATCAAAGGAAAAAATTCCAAAAGAAAAGTGGATTCATATTGCACTCGTTTATGATGGTTCTTCTACCGCCGCCGGATTTGATTTATTTGTAGATGGTCAGAAGTTACAAATGATTACCACCATGGATCAGCTGACAAAGGAAATATTATTCAGAAGAGAGGTTGAACCCGGTATTCAAATAGGTGGCTGGTGGCGTGGCCTTGGATTTAAAGGAGGTTTGGTGGACAATGTTACCGTTTATCATCGTAACTTAATACCTTTTGAGGTAGCGGTTCTTGCTGGAAAAAGTAAATGGAAAGACATTACTGCAAAAAATATTACCTCATTGGGCAGATTTGAAAGGGCTGTCTTAAAGGGGTATTATGAAAATGCAATGGACAAAAAATTAAGAATCCTTGCCGATTCATTATCCTTGTTTAGAAAATCTTTGGCTGATTCCTTAGAGCAAGTTGAAGAATTGATGGTAATGCAGGAATCGATTATTCCGAAAAAAACGTATTTGTTGCATCGCGGACATTATGAAAATAAGGGAAAAGAGGTTTTTCCAGGTACGCCCGAATCTGTTTTAGCGTTTCCAAATCATTTGCCTAAAAATAGATTAGGGTTGGCGAAATGGTTATTTTTACCAAATCATCCGCTTACTTCGCGGGTGGCAGTCAATAGGTTTTGGCAATATTTTTTTGGAAATGGTATCGTTAAAACGGCGGAAGATTTTGGCAACCAAGGTGAACTCCCCTCTCATCCTGAATTACTGGATTATTTGGCCATCACCTTTCAACAATCAGGCTGGGATATAAAAGCAATGGTTAAACTATTGGTCATGTCTGGAACTTATCAACAATCAACACTACCATCTCCCGCCTTAAGGTCAAAAGATCCTGAAAACAGACTGCTTGCCAGAGGTCCTTCTGAACGCTTAACGGCGGAAATGTTAAGGGATAATGCCTTATTTGCCAGTGATTTATTGAATAGAAAAATTGGAGGAAAAAGTATAAAGCCTTACCAGCCCGATAAATTATGGGAAATAAACAGTGCCGGGTATCAACCTGATACGGGCAATCTGGTGTATCGACGAAGTTTATATGTCCTCATAAAACGCTCTGTACCAAATCCTACCCTGTCAACTTTCGATGCAGGATCCAGGAGTTTTTGCATGGTTCGACGGCAAAAAACAAATACCCCTTTGCAAGTTTTGGTTACCTTGAATGATCCTACTTTTGTAGAGGTGTCAAAAGTTATGGCAGAAAAAATGGCTGAATATACTAATGAAAAGAAGGCTATTTCGGATAGTTTCAGAAAGCTGACGGCAAGGAAACCCTCAGAGAAAGAAATGGATTTACTGTTAAAACTAAAAAATAGTCAGGAAATGGCTTTCAGGAATAAACCGGAAAAGGTGAGGGGCTGGCTATCGTCAGGTCAATATGTTTTAAAACCAGGTAATGATTCTGCCCGCTTAGCTGCCCATGCTGTGGTGGTTAGTACGATTTTAAATACAGACGCAGCGCTGACAAAAAGATAAGGTATGTCTTCTCATCATAATAAACCTTTTTTCATTCATCATCCCGCCTTTGACGATGTAAATAAACAGTTGAATCGTCGTGATTTTTTATTCAAATCAGCGGTCGGATTAGGCGCATTGGCGACGGGAAGCCTTTTGTCAGGATGCCATTCAAATAATAGTAGGGCTGATATGGAGGTGGCCGATTTTCAGCAAAAGCTGTTGAATACCTTACCTCATTTCATTCCAAAGGCAAAAAGAGTAGTATATCTGTGTATGAGCGGCGGGCCATCCCAATTTGAAACATTTGATTACAAACCCGAATTAACCCGTTATTTTGGTCAGAATCTGCCTGATTCGGTCAGGAATGGCCAGAGGCTTACAGGTATGAGTGCTAATCAAAGTGAGTTACCTGTAGCTCCTTCTTCCTTCAAATTTAACAGACATGGCAAATCGGGTGCATGGATTAGCGAACTTTTACCCTATACCGCAGAGGTGGCAGATGATTTATGTATCATAAAATCAATGCACTCAGAGGCTATAAATCATGACCCTGCCCTTACTTTTTTCCAAACAGGAAATCAATTGCCGGGAAGACCATCGATAGGCTCCTGGATTAGTTATGGTTTGGGGAGCGAAAATAAAAATTTACCCTCATTTATTGTCTTAGTCTCTAAAGATGCACCAAAGGATCAGCCCTTATATGCCAGATTGTGGGGAAATGGTTTCCTGCCCAGCGAGCATCAGGGCGTGCAATTCAGATCAGGAAAAGATCCTGTCTTATTTTTAAATAATCCTGATGGATACGATGGTGCAGACAGGAGGGAAATGCTGGATTATTTGAATAAAATAAATGAACTTCAAAATGAAGCGTTAGGCGATCCGGAAATCAATGCCCGGATAGCACAATATGAAATGGCCTTTAGAATGCAAACTTCTGTGCCAGAAGTGATGGATATTTCCGATGAACCCGATGAAGTTTTTGATCTTTATGGCGAATCTTCAAGAGACCCGGGAACGTATGCGGCTAATTGTATTTTAGCCAGAAAATTATTGGAAAGAGATGTCAAATTTGTTCAGCTATATCATCAGGGATGGGATCATCATGGTTCCCTTCCAGAAAATATGAAATCACAATGTAAGGTGATCGACCAACCAACCGCTGCATTCATCAAAGACCTTAAAAGGAGGGGATTATTAGAAGATACCCTGGTCATTTGGGGCGGTGAATTTGGTAGAACGGTGTATTCTCAGGGAATTTTGACGCCTGATAATTATGGCCGCGATCATCATCCAAGATGTTTTAGTATGTGGATGGCCGGAGCTGGCGTTAAAGCGGGTTTTAGCTTTGGGGAAACAGATGATTTTAGCTATAATATCGTGAAGGATCCAGTTCATGTGCATGATTTTCAGGCTACCCTGCTCCATCTGATGGGTATTAATCATGAGGAATTAATCTATAAATTTCAAGGCAGAAGATATCGTTTAACCGATGTACATGGTACCGTTGTGAAGGATATTTTAACCTAACAATTTTTTTAATCAAAAACAAAAAGATTTATGTCATCGAGAAGAAAATTTATTCAACACACCGCTTTAGCCACAGCTGCATTGTCGGTCTCTCCTTTAGCAGGCTTTTCAATTATAAAGAATAAACCTCAGGATGAAGCTGATGTAGTCATCGGACATGGCGGCTTTACTTACAAAGTAGATAAAGGTTGGGCGAAAATGAGCCCAAATAGTAATCCGCTCATTAATTGCCATGAGATGGTTCAGGATAGTAAGGGGCGGTTAATCATGATTGGTGACCATACAAATAATAATATTCTCATTTTTGATAAATCTGGTAATTTAGTGGACTTTTGGGGGCATTCTTTTCCCGGAGGTCATGGATTAACGCTGAGCAAAGAGGGAAGTGAAGACTTTCTCTTTATTGTCGATTGTGGTTATTACCAAGACAAATATGGTAAGGGGCAAAGTCAGGCAGGGCAGGTTATAAAAACAGATTTGACAGGTCGAATTATTTATACTCTTGGTCATCCGAGAACTATTGGTGTCTATAAGGATAACGAGAAGTTTCAACCAACGGAAACAGCGGTTGCAC
>JAJTER010000055.1 GCA_021299835.1 Saprospiraceae bacterium
AAAAATGTATTTGGCGAAAATTTAATGCTTTGTAGCAGCTCACCGATGACGGGATATTACAGGAATGGATGTTGTGAAACGGGCGAAGATGATCGTGGTACGCATACTGTTTGTGCCGTGATGACCGAGGAATTTTTAACTTTTAGCAAAAGTAAAGGAAACGATTTGTCAACACCCAGACCAGAATGGAACTTTCCGGGACTGAATCCGGGCGATAAATGGTGTCTGTGTGCCTCAAGATGGATGGAAGCATATAGAGAAAATGTGGCGCCAATGGTTTTTCTCGAAGCTACCAATGAAAAGACATTAGACTTTATCGGGTTAGAAGAACTGGTTAAATTTGCCTTTAAAGGTTGATATGAAATGGTCATCAGCCTATTAACAATTCAGTATGACTAAAAAATTTCATACAGAACGGCTTTCTCTCATTCCACTGAATGTTGATGATGCTACTTTCATTTTCCACTTAGTGAATACAAAAGGTTGGATTCAATTTATTGGAGATAGAAAAATATTGAACGTCGGTCTTAGTAGAATTTATGTTCAAAATCTGTTGGATAATAAAAACATAAACTATTGGGTAGTGCAATTAAAAAAAGAGAAAATACCCATAGGTGTCGTTACCATCATTAAAAAAGATTATCTACCCTTTCATGATATTGGATTTGCTTTTTTGGAAAAATACCAGGGTAAAGGATATGCCTTTGAAGCTGCTGAAAAGATTCTCAACTATGCAATGAACGAGATAAAAATGGAAAATATAGCTGCTGTCACCCAATTGGATAATATCAAGTCCATTCAGCTTTTAGAAAAACTGGGCCTTCATTACCATGGTATAATAGAAAACAATGGGGAGAACCTAACCCTATATTTTTTCTTTTTTAGGTAAACTAAGTTTTGAATTAATCATTTGAAGTTCAATTAGTTTGTTTACAGCTATTTGTGGCGTAATGCAATGGTGTTCAAGTAAGGCATCAAATACCCAAAGATGTCCATGAACAATTATATTTTTATGCTTAGCGAATTTTCTGAGGGTATTATCAGAGGTAATTAAAGTAGCATTCAATTTTTGTGAACAGTATAGCGCAGAACAATCCTTGTCAGACAATTGAGGTTTTTGTAACTGCATTTTCATAACAGCTTGCATATCTACGACGTTTAAATCATGAATAATGAATTTTCTATTTTCTATAAACGGTAGGTATACTAACTTTTGATGGTCATATAATTCATTTTCCAGAATAAGGCTGGTGGAGTGAAATTCCCAGGGAATACGGAAAAAAGGTTCAACCAATTGAAGTTTTACAAGATCAATCAAAATATTAGCATCATTGACAACAATGATCATATTGACATAAAAGTGTCCCTAAACTGCGCTAGTTTCATGTTAGATAAACTCGCAGCCTTACTCATGGTTATAATTTCTTCCGCCGTGGCTCTATAAATTAGCTGCATGAATCTGGAGGTGTATTCCATCCCGTTGTAATGACCAAAACCTATTTCACTTTTCAGCTTATTATTTTGGTTCACCTTTATCCTAAACTTTACATATTGGTCATTAGAAATAATAGTCAAATCTTTTGCCCGAGCCATAATGGCTTGAATGGATATACCATAAGTTTCTTTGATAAAAATAAGCTCATTTATAGAAATGGAACTTCTTTTATTCCCAAGCTCTTGAAAAATTGTTTTTTTGGGTAAAAGCATTGCCCCTGCGAAACGATGACATAATAACTCTTTCTCCTTCTGGTTTAAATCACTATTTATATTTAGAAGTAGATGCCCTAATTCATGTAATGCTGTAAAACGCTTTCGTTCAACGGAGTGATTTTTGTTCACTACAATAAATGGAATAATTTGATTTGCCCAGCCTGATAAACCATCAAATTTTTCGTCCACCTCAATTTCAACTACCTTGATATCGTTATCTTCCAGCATTTCCAATACATTTGGCAAATTATTCGTGCCTAAATTCCATTTTAACAACAGCCTATCAACCGCATCCTCTACCTCTTCCACCGAATTAATAATAGCAACCAGGGGATTAAAAAAAGAATGCTCAAAAAGTAAGAAGGATTCAATCTCCAAATATCTTTCCATACAATCTTTGACTATTTCCTTAATTGAGCTACAATTCCTTACGGTTAGTCCTGCCTTTTTCCGAAACGCTATATTTGTTATTTCAACCTTTGATGATCGCAGAAAATAATCCGTTTTTACATTCAATACCTTTGCTAATGCAATTAGGATTTTACTATCTGGTAGCATCTCACCCCGTTCATATTTGCTAATAGCATTATGGCTTACCAGGCCTTCCAATAAATTAGAAAGTTCACGAAGAGATAAGCCAGCCATTATTCTGGCAGATTTTATCCGTTGACCAAATAGGATTTTCATTATTTTATGTTAGTTTACAATATTACATTTTTTTTATGAAATGTAAACCAATAAATCAAATAATTAATATTTTTTTTCCTTTTGATACCCTTTACCTATATTTTTTCCATTCTCAACCATTCCAGTAAAAAAGCCAGCACTTCAGGTTCTATGGTTGTTTCCAGCTCACCATATTCCGTGACCGTACAAGTAGTGCACTTTTGAAACAAGTGATTCAGGGAATCAAATTTTTTAATCGTCACCCGCTTATTTCCCCCCTTTTCCAATGCTTTTTCTATACCATTCAAATTTTCATCGGCAACCACCTGAATATCTGAACCACCGTTTATGGCCAAAACGGGACATTTTACTTTTTGCAAAATGGGTTCCGGATTATAATTTGCAAAAAACCTCCACCATTTTGAAGAAAGCTCTTTTGACATGTTTTTAACAAAAGCATCTATATCGTTCTCCGCGTTTATACCTGTCGTTAACCTCACCATTTCCTTATCAGATGCATTAAACCAATTCAATGTAATTTCTTTTGCCTGTTGGATGCCCAGAGAAACATCGTCTGCCTGACTTAATGTTTTTAACAAATTTTTATATAATGGAATATAAGTATCAATCACCTGTTGAGGCATGCCAACAGATTTAAATACGGCTTCATTTTGTTGTCCCATAAGGTCTGAAATGGGTATGCCAGGTCCGGCGAGGAGCATAATAAAAGAAACAGATTTATTTCTGGCAGCTATAATTGGGGCTATTAATCCTCCTTCACTATGACCTAATAATCCAATCTTTTTTTGATTAATCATGGGTAATGATTTTACAAATCGGATATGTTCTTCTACATCCAACGCAAAATCCTCTGAACTGCTTTGCTGAAAATCACCTGTTGATTTTCCAAAACCCCTATCGTCAACTCTTAAGACGGCATAGCCATTTTTGGTTAAAAAATCAGC
Source organism: Saprospiraceae bacterium (assembly GCA_021299835.1). GTDB lineage: Bacteria > Bacteroidota > Bacteroidia > Chitinophagales > Saprospiraceae > BJGN01. The sequence goes on from JAJTER010000055.1 coordinate 3,342, forward strand.
CAGGACATGAAAAGGTTTATGATTTAAAATAGATTCATCTCTGTCTTGTTTTCCACTTCCCGTTATTAAAATAAGGACGGGAAAAGTGGAAGATTCATTTGGGAATGTTAAGGTTGCGCCATAAGTAAGCTTTGTATCTGAACCCTCATAAACGTAATCTTTTGAAATATAGCTAAATGGAGGCTGTGGAGTTTGCGGCTTAATAACTATTTTAGCAGGAATGGTGTCGGAAAATGGTTCCAATACCAAAGGGAAGGTACCGCCTGATTGCATCCAGTTTCCCTCCAGTTTGTTTCCCTCCGCATTCAAATTTCCGCTGAAAGAAGCCCCAATCGCTTTAATTTCAATGGACACCTGAGAACCTGACCAATCTGTTTTGGAAGAAGGAATACCCAATGCTTTCTGAGCTGGGACGTCCCATTTGGACTGCCAGGTTTTATCTGCATTTTGAGTTAGGTGTAATCTCAGTTCAATCTTTTGTGCTCCTGCCTTCAAAATCCCCGACCAGGACTTATTAGATTGCGCATGTAAGAGAATGCCACAAGTTGTGATAAACAGGATAAGGATAATTTTTTTCATTTCAGTTATTTTTTCTAGCTGGAATCTAGCCTTTATATTGTAAAAGTAGCTAATAGCTACTGCATTATTGACAAACAAAGTTGGTTATCCTCCGAAATAAGGCAGAAAAACAGTGTAAAGAAAGGGAAAAGGGAATTACATTATTTGAACACCAGTATAATGTAGGGGCGAATTGAATTCGCCCTTTTTTATACAGGAAAATTTACAAATTCTCGGCAAAAATCATTCACACATTTATTTATATAGGAAAATTCAACAGATGATGGAAACGGGAATTCTACAATAACATAACAGGGGATTCAGCCGATGGTGGAAACGGGGATTCTACGAAAAAAAGGGCGAATGCAATTCGCCCCTACGAAAACAATCAATTATTACATTGAAATTTAATGTAATATAAATATTTAAAAATTAAATCCATTGTTTGAACACCAATATCATGTAGGGGCGAATTGAATTCGCCCTTTTTTTATACAGGAAAATTTACAAATTCTCGGCACAAATCATTCACACATTTATTTAGGAAAATTCGCCCGTTGACGGAAACGGGGATTCTACGATTACATAACATGTCAAATGGTAAAGTCTTACAGAAGTGGGTGTTTTCTCACTTAACCGCTTCCTGCAATTTCGCGATATCAAATCTGGACATTTGCATAAAAGCATAGGTCGCTTTAGGAGCAGTTTCAGGATTGGTCATGAGTTTGCCCAAAATGCTTGGCACTACCTGCCAGGAAACACCATATTTGTCCTCAAGCCAGCCACACTGTCCGGCTTGTCCCTCTTTTGTGAAGTAATTCCAATAATAATCTATCTCATCCTGCGTATCGACGGTAAGAACAAAAGAGATTTTTTCATTAAAATTGAGGTTTGGTACGCAGTTATTCAAACACATGAAACGCTTTCCAATCATTTCGAACACAACCGCCATTGGATTTTCTGAAACTAACTTAAAATCGGTAAATACATCTTGATAATACCGCGCCATTCCTTTGGCATCTTGCCCCCATAAACAGATTGAGAATTGCGTAGCCATAATTTTATGATTAACAAAAAAGAAAATCAAAGTTAATTAATATATTTTCTATTAGCTTATTATAAAGCATATAAGGTGAACTGAAAATGTTAACAATAATGCTCAACTTTTCTTAGTCTAATGGTAAGTTATTTCAACTATTTTTCTCTAAATAATCGATTATGAAAGATTTACATGGTTCGTAAGCCTTCCAAACTGATTTACACCAGATTTCAATTGCCTGGTCTCGTTCTATTCCATGCTCTTTTTTTATTACATCTTCAATGGTGATGGTTCCTCTATTTTCAGGTAGTAAAAAAGGTAAAAATTCCTTATTTCGATTTGATAAACGAATATGTTCTAATTGTATTTCTCTGCCTGTGTAACCCTTTTCAACATACAAGTATAAACCTACCAGAGCGAAATAGATTGTAATCAATTTTGTTTTATCATCTGCATATTGAGCTGCAAATGCATCTACAATGTGCTGATGTATAAAATAGGGACTCCGATGAGCTAAAGTATAAAAGGCCAATTCATCGTATAAATTTTGTTCCTTCATTTCATTAATAAAATTATTCGAGGTCCACCCAATCATTTCCAATATCCGAGAAAATAAAAATGATATTGGTGTCAAATCACCCCAAATAATAGAGGATTTTATTTAACTATAAAAGAAATGCCGGCCATTTTTGGCCTTAGGCGGGTCAAATATGGTCGGCATTTCTTTGTAGGTATAACACATTTGGAAAAAGTTCAAAACCCTTAAGCTTTAAATCCTCCTACTTCCCAACCTTTCCTGTAAGGCCGGCTGAGGTGTTTATTTGCCTCTTTCAGATTGGAAAATTTCATTTTTTTATGGTTCCATTCCAGTAATTTACCAGGTTCTTTCAACGCAACGGTACCTAAAATAATGGCTTCTGCCATTGGTCCCGATTGTTCGAAATGGCTTTCCGTTTTGGTTCGACCTAAGCATGCATCCGCAAAATGATGGTAATGATCTCTTTCTTCAAGCTTTGGAGGCATTACTTTTTCAAATTTAGCTTGCGGCAACAACACGGCCATTTTGGTATGTGGTATTAACAAAGCGCCTTCTGTCCCGACAAGCATAGCAGATTCCGCAGGATAATCACTTAACGAAAATAAGGCCCGAACATCTTCCGGCGGGTAAAATTCACCATCAAACCATTCTACTTGAACGGTGTCAGAAGCGGTCATCTCATTGCCTGGAAATATCCAGGTAATATGATTGGATTGCGGCCAGGTATCGCCCATTCTTTCGGGTGATTGTTGCCATGATTCCTGTACACGTGCCTGTACAGACAAGGGGGCAGTCAAGCCCATTCCTTTCCAGACAGCATCAAAAATATGGCACCCAATATCACCAGACCAACCTGTTCCGAAATCTTGCCAGGCCCTCCATTTTGAAGGATGATAAATGGCTGGCGAATAAGGTCTCATGGGTGCTGTTCCCACCCAAAGGTCCCAATTCAAGGCAGCAGGTGGATTTTCACTTGTCGAGGGTCTGGGTCCTTTATATCTGTATGCCTCGGTAGCACCGGGTCTGTTACTACATAAATAGACGTTTTTAATTTTACCAATATGCCCTTCTTTAATCCATTGCACACCGGTCCGGTCGCCTAATCCCGAGGCATGTTGCGTACCAAGTTGACTCACTATGCCAGCTTTACTGGCAGCTTCCGTCAAAACACGGATTTCCGCCACATCATGGCACATAGGTTTTTGGCAATAGACATGTTTTCCCAATTGAATGGCTTGAAAACAAATCGCAAAATGATTATGATCGGGCACACTCACATTTACCGCATCGAACGCATTCGATTCATTCTTAAAAAGCTCCCGCCAATCGGAATATGTTTTTGCATTGGGAAGTGCCTCAGCGGCTCTTTTCAAATGCTTTTCATCCACATCGCAAATGGCGACAATGTCAACATCAGGGTGCGATTTGAACTTATTCAGGTCATGCCAACCCATTCCGCCAACGCCTATACAAACGTGTCTTAATTTATTTGGAGGGGAAACATTTTTTGCCTGACTGATTAAAAGCGGAGCAACCACAGCAGCAGAAGCCGCTTTCAGGATAAACTCTCTTCTTGAAATATCATTTTTTCTGGAACTCATAGGTCAAGTTTAGGTATTGAGAAAAACTACCATTAAAATAAGCCATATTCTTTTAAAAACCTAATTTTTCAAGAATATTGGGAATGATGTTCAATCAGATAAAATAATCTCCGTCTTTCAATAAAGGCTTATAACGGCTGTTCTGCGCCTTATTGAAATTCGCAGGACTACATGACTAGAGGATTGCCTTGTTTGGAATTCTCGCAATAAAAGGATATATTGCATAAATAAGGGGTGTGTTGAGTTGCACAAAGCGGGTTGTTGTGGGTAATAGGCTATTAAAACTGGGCCCCAAATGAATTAACTTCTAACAATGAGTACGACGGAAATAAAGACAAATCTGCATAAAATCGTCGACCGGATCGAAGATGAACGCCTTCTGAGGGTAATCTACGATTTCCTTGAGGTCAGGGAAAAATCGAACGAGGGACAGCTTTGGAAAACGCTAACCTCCGAGCAACAACAGGAAGTTCTGCAAGCTTACGAGGATTCAGAGAATGACTCCAACTTGATTGATGACGAAGATGTTTGGCGGAAACTGAAATGAAACTCGTCTGGACGGAGAAAGCCCAACAGAGAATAGGCGAGATTCTTGAATACATTGAAAGGGAATTCGGAGCAAAAGCCAGGCAGACTTTCCGTGAAAAGACTCAAGACTTCACCCGAATACTGATTCAGTTTCCAGAAATGGGTACCCTTGAAATAACAGAGAAAAACCTAAGGGGATTCCAACTAACAAAACAAACGAGAGTATTCTATCGGGTGAGGAAAAACTGCATTATTATTCTGACGCTCATTGATTCTCGGCAGGATCCGAAGAATAAGCCGAAATAGCCAGCTTCACACAACAAGGCATAGCAGGCATAAGGAATGTTCGCTCTTCAAATAAATACTTAATTCGTTTAAACGCAGCGACTGGACAGCTCGGAATTGGTGCGATTGTCAGCCTTTTCCCGGCGGCTTTAACAAGCACACCAACCACCCAGACAACTTTAAAGATTAATTATGACCGGTTACCGCTGTTTTTCGACTTCGAATCGGTAAACCAAACAGTGTTTAGCACCAATAGAAAAATACTTAAAATAGCTTCAGTAATTTTATCATGGCGACACTAGATATTTTTACCTGAAACTATGCTTATATTCAACCCCTAAAAAGGGGAATGAGCAATTCTATGTATGATGTTATCATTGTCGGCGGTGGACATAACGGTTTGGTTGCTGGAACATATCTGGCAAAAGCGGGAAAATCGGTTTTATTGCTGGAAGCAAATGAGTCGTTGGGTGGTGCCACTACCAGTATTCGTGCATTTCCTGATTTTGACGCGCGTTTATCCCGATATTCTTATCTGGTTTCGCTTTTACCTGACAAAATTGTCCAGGATCTGGGATTGAAGTTCAAAACCCTTCAAAGGGAGGTGATGAGCTATACGCCTCTATCTGAAAATGGGGATGCAACCGGTCTGATGATTGCCAGAACCTGGAACGAAGAAACCATCGCCTCCTTTGAATCGCTCTCTGATGGTAAGGACGATATGGCTGCATGGCAAATTTTTTATGATGAAATAGCCCTTTTTGCTCAGAAAATAGCCCCTACTTTTCTTGAACCTCTTCCAACGAGGCAGGAATTAAAAAAGCATATTAATCTTGACCCTATTTGGCAATACTTAATGGAAGAACCTATCGGGAAAGTAATTTCGGAGCGATTTAAAAATGATTTTGTAAAGGGTGTCATTCTTACTGATGCCCTGATTGGCACCTTTGTTTCCGCTTTTTCTATGCAGGCAAATATTTGTTTTCTATACCATTTGATTGGAAATGGTACCGGCGAATGGAAGGTTCCTGAGGGTGGTATGGGCGCCCTGGTCACTGAACTTCATAGGGTAGCTTTGGAAGCAGGTGTTGAAATACGTTGCCATGCTCCGGTAAAAAAAGTAGAAAGTGATAACGACAAAGTTACAGTCACCTTGCAAAATGAGGAGATTATTCATAGTGCCTATTTGCTTTCCAATGCAGCCCCACAGGTTTTGGCAAAGTTGAGGGGAATTGATCCGCCAGCCAGTCTCGAAGGCGCGCAAATGAAGATAAACATGCTGGTCAAACGACTTCCTGAATTTAAATCAGGGGTTAATCCGAAGGATGCTTTTGCCGGTACACTACATATAAATGAATCTTTTTCCCAATTGGAACTAGCCTATCAAGAGGCTAAAAATGGCCATTTACCCTCTACCCTACCTCTTGAAATTTATTGTCATACCTTAACTGACCCTAGCATTTTAAGTCCTTCGCTACAACAGGAAGGATATCATACTATGACTCTGTTTGGCATTCACACACCTGCTTTTTTATTTGATGGAAACCATGACCAGCAAAGAAATGCAGCCAAAGATGCTGCCATTCAATCCTTGAATCAATATTTAAAAGATCCTATTGAATCTGTTTTGGCTGAAACGCCAGATGGTAAAAAATGTATTGAAGTAAAATCTCCACTGGATATTGAAGCAGAGATCGGTTTACCCCGGGGAAATATTTTTCATAAGGATTTGTCTTTTCCGTTCCGGGAGGAAAATGAAAAGCCAGGCTGGGGTGTTGAAACCGATGATCCAAGAATTTACATCTGCGGTGCCGGTGCAAAACGGGGCGGCGGTGTTAGTGGCATACCTGGACATAATGCCGCCATGGCCGTTTTAGCACTTGATTGATAATTACCTAACAACAAGGTATTTTCTTCTGGCTGAACTCCTTTAATCAATCTTGATGATTTCAACGAAATTGTCAAGATTCCCAATTTTCACCAAATCTCCCTCCCTGTTTCCTAAAAGGGAAATGGCCAGAGGTGATTCTATGCTGATTTTTTGAACCCCTTCCTTCAATTCGTTTTTAACCACATAATTAACAATTTGAACCGTTATGACTTTACTCAGTTCCATATATTTCACCTGAACCACACTGTTTAATTTGACCACTTTGGTTAAAACAGGTACTTCCACTTCCACCATAGTATTGGAAATTTTAGCCCTCACAAAACTATGTTCAAATAACTGATCACCCTCTGGTAATCTTTGCTGAGCTATTTCGTTGATATAGGCGATGAGTTTAGCTTTTTCTCTTTCCGGGTTTCGCCACCAATTAACACTCCATATTCTTAGAAATACAAAGCCACCTTTTTCCAGTATTTTCTTCCTGTGAAGGTCATGTAAATAGGCTTCCCTTTGATCATGTTTTTTAGACCCATCACATTCAATGGCCAGTTTGGGTGCACCATTTACCTTTGGATCAAATAAAATGTCAATATTAAAACCCGCAAATTGGAAGGGCGCTGCTACTTTATCTTCACCAAATGCCTGAACCAAAACATCATAGACCACTTTTCCAAATGCAAAATGGGTGCTTTTATTTTGCAGCATATTATTCTTTTCCGCAGAACTATTTTTACTCAACGCATTTAAAACAGCTATTCTTTCTACATTATTTTCTTCACTAACCGCTTTACAATAAGCCAGATAAGCAAAAAATACAGCCCCTCTGTTATTAGCTGCCTCCTTTTCCAAATGTTCCTTATAATTTAAATATATTTCTTCAGGAACAGAAGTACAAACAAACACCTTATACTTCGCCCGTGTGACGATAACATTTAACAGTTTAAAACCCTTCGTTAAATTAATTGGCCCGAAACGATTATAAAATTTCCCCTCCTTTGTTTTACCGAAAGTGGTGGATAAAATGATAATATCCCGCTCGTCTCCCTGAATATTCTCCAGATTTTTCAGAAAAAGCCCCTCCCCTTCCAAGGCTTGCATCTTTTCATTGAAATCATTATATTTTGAAAGCTTCCTTCTATCGATAATCTTACTTTTTATAAGATTCCTTTGCGATATATTAAACGTTGCAATGCCCACCGATGGGTATTTCCCATTGGGAAATTTTTGAATGTGCTTCTCTAAAATATCTAATATCATATCCGCCTCATCCTGATTAACGTAATCTTTGTAGAGGCCATTTACCTGAAAAAGTTGAATAGGATTATAATCAAAAGGATTAGGCAGCGGTTGCAATCTTTGATTATAAAAGGCAAAATTTGAAAAATCAATTAAAAATGGATGCTTTGAACGATAATGAAAATCAAGATGACATTTTTCAAAATTCAATTCTGTTCCAAAATCAAGTAAGGACTCGCAAGAGAGTAAAATATTATCCTTATCTAACTTTATTACGTCCTCTTCTTCCTCCAATTCGTCCTCATCTTCCACAGCGCCATCAAAAACCTTACTAAAATAGTTAGACGGAGGCATTTGATTTTCGTCTCCTGAAATGATAATTTGCTTTCCCTTTAAAATGGCTGGCAAATTATCTTCAAGTCTTAATTGACTGGCCTCATCAAACATAACCACATCGAAATAATTATTCTTGCCTTTGAATAAATTACTGCAAACATCTGGTGTTGTGAGGATAATAGGAAAATAGTTAGTGAAAAGGTCCAAGTCAAATTGTACTATTTGCCTAAGCGTTAACCGTTTGTATCTTATACTGCTTCTCTTATTGTACAAATTTTCTATGGAAAGCGTTGGATTATTCCGCTCAAATAAATTAGAAAATTCAATCATTTTCGAATGCCAATAATCTTTAATATAGCTGAGTTGGGCTGTATCCATTCCATCGAGCGTTACTGATAATTCACTAAGATCAAAATCATTGGAAGGTAAGTCCTCATTGGCTACCTGATTCAATAAGGCATTAAAATAAAAAACCAGAAACGTTTTTCTCCAATCCTCCCTATTCAACAGTTCATCTAATAATTGCTTATATTTAAGGGGTTGTTTCAAATAAAATTGATACCAATTAAACTGATGTAAAAATGGATCCTCTTCATTTTGTAGAAATTCCTCGGTAAACTGAATAACTTGTTCGATGCCATGTATGAAATCTGTATAAGTATCATTTTGAACAGGGAAATTAATCCATTGATCTTCGTTAAAAAGAGTGTAAAGGGTCTGTACCTGATTTTTTAATTGACTTAAATGATCATTTAGATGCTCAGGTTGTTGATAAAACAATAAATTGATACCGCCATATTCTGCTGCTATATAATCATCGGATAAGACGGGGGGCTTCTGGAAATATTTCTCCAATGGCTTAATGGCCGACACATTATGAAGAATAGAATCACCCATAAGAATGGTTTCCAAATCTTTTGCCTGACTTAAAAAGATGGCTAAATTTTGGATAAGATCATTTACAGTAGCCTGATCTTTAATTAATTGTCTTTTTTTACCCGAGAAAATAGCCCCTAACCTGAAGCCAAATCGTTTTGTCTTTATCTCATCATAAAAAAGAGGCTCATGTTTATATTTATCAACCACCGCAGATAACTGATCCAAGTAATTTCTACAAATTTTTAACTCTGCCTGATATTCATTATTTCTGAACTCAATAAAATCGTTTTTATACTGTCGTTCAGACTCCTTGATTTGATGTAAACTCCTTTTATAATGGTTAATAGCCTCTTTAATCTGATTATTTAAATGATATGGATTATCAACTTTATATTTTTCAATATGAATGACCTTCAATTCCTCAAAGGGTTTAAATTCCTTATAAAGTAAAATGGCCCTATCTATCAATTGAATTATTTCATCAAATTCCTCTGTAGTAAAAAGGAAATTTTTTACATCATAGTCGAGCTGAACATAAGGTTTTACATGATTAAGTTCAAGTAATAACTCCCCAACAAGGTCTGTCCAGTTTTTATTAGCTACATACTTGTCACCCAGCTTCCTGTGTTTTTTATTAATGTCATGTATAAATCCATTGGCTTTAATAATCACTTTATCCAAAGCCTCTTTAGAAAAATTAAAGGTTTGTTTTCTAAAATCAATATTATCCAATCTACCTCTTACAGAATCAACTACTCTTTTCCTATCTTTAACAATATCCTTTATGAGAACAAAATGATGATCTAAACCATAGTTCAGGAGGGCATTTTCCAATACTTCCAAAGCGGTTCGTTTCTCACATACAACAATTGTCTTTTTATGATTCTCCAGGGCATTAATGAGAATGGCAGTCAAGGTTTGACTTTTTCCGGTTCCTGGTGGACCTTGAATCAATATTTTTCCACCATCCTCAAGGGCATGTAAAATGCGCTGTTGGGAAGGGTCAGTTTCGATACTTGAAATGGACTGAAATGAGTGATTAATTGGACTTTCGGGCAGTAAATTTAAATGCTCCAGCGCCAACAACCCATTATAGTCATGGATTATATTTTGCTTTTGCACTTCGAAAATGGAAAAAAGGCCACAAAAATCTATAAATCCCTCCGCTGAATTTTCCGTTAACTTTTCATAGTATTCTTTCTCTTTGATAGGAGAAATGCTGTTCACTTCTTGTTGAAAAGTATCATATAAATGATCCGGAACCTGAGTGTTAATGGCTTTCACCAGATTTAAACAAATATCAATTAATTCCGCCTTTGAAATAAGTCCATCATCCAGTATTTCATTAGAAATTTGTTCTATGGTAACATTCGCATCATTTAATAAATGATTAATCAATACTTCATTTAAATAGATAGGATCATCTTCATTTCTATAAATTTCCCAAGTATTAAATTCTCTCGTTTCTCTAATTTTTAGGGACCAGATTAAAACAGGAGCAACGGTTAATTTTTTATCTATTCTATCTCTGCGGACTAATATGGGATAACCAAAACCAAAGGTATTTATCCCTTTTTCCAACTCAATAGTTTCCGTTTGATTAATTAAAATTTCCAGCGATTTGGATATCTTGGCCAGCTGATTCTTATCTTCCTCAAACAATTCATTTAAATCAGCCACATTATTTTTCCAGCTAATCTTGAACTTTAAAGGTAATTCAGTGAGTAAAGATTGAATAAATTTATCCGGTAAATTTTTATCAATATAAGAAAGTCTGTGCAAGTCAAATTTATACCTTGATTTTTGGGGTATGGCATTTAAATGCACACCCCTTCGATTTCCTATTTTAAGCCTGCGCTGAAGTTCTGTTAATAACTTTTTATTTAATGGATTAGCTACATTTGAGATGCTGGAAACTGCTAAATCAGCTACATTTTTTAACATTTCCCATTGGGACATTCCCTGAAACCAAACGTAAGTATCATCGGATAAATTAAGATGTTGAAACTCCTCTAAATTAAAAGGTCCTACTTTTTCTCCTTTATTTACATAATAAATCTTTAATTCCATCTATCTTTTTTATAAAGATAAAGTTATTAAGTCAATTGAATGGGGTTATCTTTCATAAATCAACGAAATAGTCGGATTAATTTTGGCTATTGAATCTAAATAGTTAGGTGGCAACTTTGTTTCCCAAACATAAATCCTCTGTATTTTTGGTAGCTTTAGTAAAAGATTAAGGGCAGCAGCATTGACCTGAGTCTCATAAAGATTTATTTCGGTCAGATTTTTTAATCCCCCTAAAGCCAAAATTCCCTGATTAGAAATATCATTTTTACTTATGTTCAATTTAAATAAGTTTTCTAATTGCCCCACTATTTTTAAATCTTCATTGCGTAACCCGTTATTAGACAAATCGAGCCAAACTACCTGTTTTTTTACTTCTTGCAGAAGCTTTAGATCAGGTTTCCCTTTTCCTGTATATTTTACTTCAAGCAAGGTACTTTGTCGATAAATCGGCTGAATTAGAAATCCATTTTTTGCTAAATGTTCGTATTTGGCAGGCTTTACATTCAAAGAAAGCAAGGGATTTTCATTCAATTTAAAAAAGGATTCAAACATAGATTTCCTTTTTGCATCTAACTGGAGCTGCGCCAATCGTTTCGTTTTCGGGGCTCCAATTTCTACCCAATAGGTAAGAATAGCCAACTGTTCCTTAGAAAGCGGGGCTTTACCATTCGAAGGCATAAACTCCTTATGGCTTTTAGGTAGATGAGTCCTCCTCACCAATTCCTCCTTATCTCCCATTTTTTCATAATTTGTCAAATCTAAATCGCCTTTACTTTTACCCGGCTTATGGCAACTGAAACATTTTGCTTTAAAAATAGGAACAATGGCATCCTCATATAATTCAACCTCATTTAATCGGGTAATGACTTTACTCCTCTCTGTAAAAAGATAATCTTCCCCGTGAGTGAGGGAAGCCCCCAGATGAATGGTTATGACAAATAAAATACCAATAAAAACAAGGATAAAATTTTTATTAAATATCAAATAAGTGATAAGACCCATTGTCAGGAATATACCGGCATATTGATGGAAAAATAGATTTGTCCCCTCTTGATTTTCACTTAGTAATAAACCTGAAAACACTGAAAAAATAGCGGCTAAAGTTGCTAAGCGCCAGATTAAAGGCAATAGGATAAGATAGGGAGCCTCCGGTTTTTTCCATTTAAGCAGTGTCAGAACCAGGGCAAGAAAAATAAACCCTATGGGAAGATGAACCCATAAAAGGTGAGATTTTCCAAGTAATTCAAACACTGCCATCTAATCTATTTTTAAAAATGAATCAAGCTAATATATCAGTTACAATATTTCCGTGCACATCTGTTAACCTAAAGTCCCTACCACCAAAACCAAAGGTTAATTGCTTATGATCCATCCCGAGCAGATGCAACATTGTAGCATGAAGGTCATGGATAGTTACTGGATTTTCAACCACCCGATAGCCATATTCATCTGTTTTACCGAAAATAATTCCGCCTTTGACCCCACCGCCTGCCATCCACATACTAAAAGCAGAAGGATTGTGATCTCTGCCATCATTTCCTTGCGCAAAAGGAGTTCTGCCGAATTCCCCTGTCCAAACCACCAGCGTTTCGTCTAGTAAACCTCTCACTTTTAAATCTTTAAGAAGACCTGCAATGGGTTGATCCACCGCATGGGCATTAAGTTCATGTCCCATTTTTAAATTAGCATGCTGATCCCAGCGATCAAGTCCACCAATGGAGGGACAGGTAAGCTCTATAAAACGAACCCCTCTTTCTACCAAACGTCTGGCTAACAAACATTGCGCCCCATAATTTCTGGTATTTGGATCTGGAGAATTCAAGCCATACAATTCTTTTGTGGCCGCCGATTCTGATGTAAATTCTGTCAGTTCAGGAACCGATGATTGCATCTTATAGGCGAGCTCATAATTTTTAATAGCCGCTTCAATGTCGTCCGCATCCTGACCAGCCAGTAATACTTGATCCCTTTCATTTAGAAAAGATAATTTCTCTTCCTGAAGCCCTGAAATGGAATCCAAAGGATTAATATTAGCCATAGGCTGCACTCCCGCTTTTAACAAAGAGGCTTGAAAAGTGGCAGGTAAAAAGCCATTTTTAAAATTATCCAAACCACCCGGTGGAATCAATCCCCCGTCCAGGACCACATAACCTGGCAGATTACTATTTTCACTTCCCAGCCCATAATTTATCCAGGCGCCCATACTTGGCCTACCTTGTAATCCACTTCCGGTATGAAGAAAATAATTAGCATTGGTGTGTTCCGGGAAATTTGAAACCATAGACCTTACCACTGCCAGATCGTCCACACAGGTTGCAATATGTGGAAACAAGTCACTCACAGGGATACCAGATTGACCATATTGTTTAAAATTCCAGGGACTTTTCAATATTTTACCTACCTCTCCGAACTGCGTATTATCTACCTTAAATTTACGAAACGGATCCTCTCCATTTTCCTTATCCAACCTTGGTTTGGGGTCAAAAGAATCGACCTGAGAGACACCGCCATCCATATAAAGGAAAATGATATGCTTTGCTTTTGGCAAAAAATGAGGGGGAATAGCCTGCAAAGCGCCATATCCACCGGCAGCATTCTTATCATTTCCCGAGGTTGTGCAAGAAGAAAGATAGGAGCCGAAAAGGCTGGATAAAGCGATGGAACCAAATCCGCATTTGCAAATTTGCAGCATTTCCCTTCTGGAAACAGGCCTGTAAAAAGGTGGATGGCTATGGGACATATCAAATGAGATAAATAAATTCTTTTAAATTAAAATGGGTATGAATAAAATCTTTCCAAATCATTTCATCCAGCAGTTTTTTATCCTTTCCCTGATGTTTCTTTTTTAAAGATTCATAAAACGAGCGGGCACTTATTATTTCTTCTTCGCTAGGATTTCTCGAAAAAGCCCGTTGGTAAATCCATTGAATTCGTGCTGTAAATCCTGAAATACCCGTTTCATTCATCTTTTTTACCATAACAGCCGCCTGATTATGTATAAAAGGATCATTCATTAAAATAAGTGCCTGTGCTGGAACATTGGTAACCGTTCGTTTTCCAAAAGTTGTAAAAGGTATGGGCCTGTCGAAAGCGGACATAAATGGATCCAGGAAATTTCTTCTCATTTCCACATATATACTGCGCCTTCCCTCCCCGTCCATAGGTCCTGATTTACCAGGTTTTCCTCTACCATTCATGAACGAAGTAATATGTACAGGAACAGATTTGCCAAATAAGGTCGAATCTAAATTACCTGAAACCGACAGGATGGCATCTCGCAGGGACTCCGCTTCCAATCTTCGAAGGGGATAAAAGGATAAATAATGATTTAACGGATCTTTTTTTACCGAAGATTCCTTCCCTTTCGTTGATCTTTTGAATGTCTCGGAAAGAACAATTTGTCGAATCAATTTTTTCATAGAATATCCCTCTTTCACAAAAGAAAGAGCCAGATAATCAAGCAATTCCGGATGAGTAGGTAATTTCCCCTGCAAACCGAAATTATCAACGGTTTCGACGATTCCTTTTCCAAATAAATGATGCCAAACCCTGTTTACAAAAACCCGGTAAGTCAATGGATTATCCTTATTGGTAATCGCCTCTGCCAGAGCTAATCGACCACTTCCAGAAACATTCAAATTAAATTTACCTGTTGATAAAGCGGACAAAAAGGAACGGGGAACCTTTTCTTTTGATAACTCATTATGATTTCCCCGAATAAAAACGGGACTATTTTTCCCAAATCCATCGGTAATACTGCTAATGAATTCTGTGGAATCCGGGAAGTAAGCTTGATATCTCTCCTTTTTTTCCAGATACATTTTTATTTTTTTGCTATCCAGAGATTTCTGTGGGTTCCATTTTGCTGAAATAAGCGGCGGTTCAAACCATTTGTCATTAAAAGAAATAACATATTTTACCTCTACAAAGGCATCTTTCGGCATTTTAAATAAATGATTTTCATATATCCCTGGAAGGATCTCCAAATAGGCTTTATGCCCTTTCCACTGGCTTACATCAAATAAGTATTTATCCATTTTTTCATTATCCACATGTTTAGTCAAGCCCCCGTAAATAGGATAACTTATCAATTGAAAATTGTCAATAATAATACGAATGGTCCCTTTATTTCCTGAAGCATAAACGCCAATATTATTTTTATCGATAATAAAATCAGGTGACCTCAATGCACCAAAAACACCCTTTGCCAATCTTTTACTGGATGCCTTTCCCGCTTCAAATCCGACCAGGTTTGCTTTTTTATTAAAAATGGGGTCTCCCAGCGTGGTTTCATCGGTGAAAGCAAGACCATCAGATTTCCAACGATTCAAATCTGAACCTGTGAAATTTCCAATGACAGAATCGGTATTGGACATCACCTTATTTTTGGAAAATTGATCCATCCAGTTCAAAAGAACCAAATCCTTTATCGAATCCTGCACACCCTTTAAGGTCTCAAATCTCTTTTTGGTTTCATAAATATGAGGTGAAGCTGGAGAAAACCTGGTTCCTTCCATAACACCATAAAGGGCATAATAATCTTTAGTGGAAATGGGGTCAAATTTATGATCATGGCATTTTGCGCATGAAACCGTTAAACCCAGGAATGTTTTTCCTGTGACATCGATCAGATTATCGATTCTGTCTGCCTCGTCCTTACGGATATCAACAGGGCTATGCGTCCCTTCCGGAAAGGCAAAAAATAAGGTTCCCAATTGGGATTCATTGATTTTTTCTACCTTATTAATCCTTGGTTGTGGCAAAAGATCTCCTGCCAGATGTTCTTTAACGAGCTGATTATAAGGAACATCTCCATTAAATGCGCGAATCAGGTAATCGCGATATCTCCATGCGCCAGGAATGGCATAATCAAACTCATGCCCTTTTGTTTCGGCAAAACGAACCAGATCCATCCAATGTCGGGCCCATCGTTCCCCAAAATGAGGCGAGTTCAGATATTTATCTACCATTTTGGGATAGGCATCTGAAGATGAATCATTTAAAAAGGATTGTACTTCCGAAGGTGACGGCGGTAATCCAGTAAGAAGGAAAGATACCCTGCGAATGAGACTATTTTTTGATGCTTCCTCTACTGGAGTAAGCCCCTGA
>JAJTER010000056.1 GCA_021299835.1 Saprospiraceae bacterium
ATCTTCATTTATGGTGTAAATTCGTGATAAGCCTCCAACGGAAGATTGACCAGAAAGGTTCAATGAAGGATTGTTCCGCTTGATTTCCTCGGTAACATGAGTCATTGATTTTCCATCATACCGGAATAATCCAGAACCGTTATTTCCAAACCAGATATTCCCTTTACTGTCCTCAAAAATACCAAGAACAGCCGGACCACGTAATCCATTCTCCGTAAACCAGACAAATGATTTTCCATCGTACCTACAAACACCTTCGGCTTGTGTTCCAAACCAAACGGATCCTTTTTTGTCTTTTAGGATACTATAAACGGCATATCTACTCAAATTAAAGGGAGAGTGAAGGGGTACCTTATCCGTTACCTCTGTATTTATAAGGGGTAAATAGTCCAGAGAATCCTGGTGAAAGCGAAAAACGCCACCTCCTCCATAAAACCATAAATCCTCCATTTCCATTTTCCACTCTTTATCAGAAATGGGATTATTTTCCATTTTTGACCACGAGGTAAATTTTTTTCCATCATACTTACTAACACCAAACAAACCTGTTCCGAACCAAATATTACCAGATTTATCTTCCTGAATATGTTGAATCTGGTTATTTGAAAGCCCATCCTTAACGGTAAACTGTTGTAACTTTTCCCCGTCATAGCGATAGACGCCAGCGCCATTGGTTCCAAACCAGAAGTTACCTTTCTTGTCTTGAAAAATGCTTCTGATATTTTTGTCCAACATTACCAGGGAAGGGGTATTAAAAAAAGGAAGTCCATTATTTTCCATCGGAAATTGAGCCTGATTCCTGGTAGGTTGTGGTTCAGGTTTTGTTTGTCCATAACAGAGTATAAAGGACATGAGAAATGCCCCCAATAGTAGTTTTTTCAATGGCCTAATGTATTTTTAGCATAGAGGAAATGGAATGGGAGTGGAAATGATACTTTTTAGTTGTTAGGTCTATTCTTGAGTGTTCCGGCACAATAATTTCATCATGAGGTCTATTTGCCTGTCTTCACCTACCATAAAAACATGCTGATCAAAAGTGATGAATCCATTTTTTTCATAAAATGCAATGGCTTTTTTATTTTCCTCCCAAACGCCTAACCAAATATATGGGGCATTCTTCTGGTTCGCAATATGTTTAGCCAAATTTAAAAGTTCGTTTCCAATGCCTTTTCCCTGGTATTCTTTTAAAACGTATATTCTCTCAATTTCAAGACTATCCTCTGCTTGATGCTCCGTTTGAGAGACACCCTCATTTAATTTAATGTATCCAATGACTTCTTGTCCGTCTTTTACAAAATAAAAGGTCGTGTTTTCATCATTTAACTCCCTGGATAATTTGTCAATGGAAAATCCCTCTTCCAAATATCTGGCCATGTTTTCTTCGGTATTTCCCCATGAAAATGACTCGAAGAAGGTCTGTTTGCTCAGTTTTTGTAAAATATCGATTTCGTCAGGCGATACTTTGTTTATAAGGTACATTTTTTTAGCTAGTGTAAGGATTCGTTTAAGAAATTAACTTTTTAATCAATACAATTTGGCCCAGGTGATAATAACTGTGCTCTATCAGGGTATTGATATTAAAGTGATAGGTACCATATTCCTTTTTAACAAAAATGGAATTCAATGTATTTTCATCCATTTCTTCCAGTTTTTGAGTAAATGAAGCTGCATCTGTCCAGAAGACAGCTAAAAAGGAATGCCATTGTTCAATGGTATTTATAGGAGGAAAATCAAAACTATATATGTCTTTAATGTCGAGATTTCCCCCATTAAAAACGTTTAATATGCCGGCAATATAATAGTGAACATGTTGTGCCAGAGCAGCAATGCTATGTAAAGACTGGTATTTAAAAAAAACGACTTCCAGCGGTAAATCAATTAACTGGTTCTTATAACTGTTATTGGCAACCCAGGAATTATTTAAAATAACATCACTAAACCGTTTTGCCAGCTCACGATTATTCTCCATGCTTAATTATTTGAAAAGCAAATAAGCAACAATCAATGTGAAAAAGACATTAAACAACTGTGCCAATAAGAATGCATAGAGTGGTTTTTTTCCTTCATTATTGAATAGGTCGGAGAATTTTGTTTCCAATCCGATGCTGGTGAATGCCAGGGAAAACCAAAGTCCTTGTAGTGCTTTCAAATCGCCTTTAATTACATCGACCGTTTGTGGGGAAATGACAAAAGAAAAAAGTAGGGAGGCACCGATGAAACCGAGGACAAATTTCGGGAATCTTTCCCATATTATACCCAGGGTTGGTTTTGATTCCAACACGGTTGCAGACTTATTATTCGTATATGTCCAGTAAATGGAAATAAAAAAGGCAGCTAATCCCAATAATACATTTTGAGAAAATTTAACAATGGTACTTATTTTTAAAGCCTCCTCCCCAATCAGACTTCCCGACGCAATAACAGCTCCTGTAGTGTCGATGGTACCTCCAAGCCAGGCCCCTGAAACTGCTTGTGACAGACCTAACATATTGGCTATGAATGGCATGAATATAATCATGGGAATGGCCGTTATAAGAACAACAGAAATGACATAAGATAATTTTTTTGCATCGCCCTTGATAGCTCCTGCCGATGCTATGGCTGCGGAAACGCCACAAATGGAAACGGCACTCGAAATAATGATGGATAATTCCTCGTCAATGCCCATTTTTTTACAAAGCCAGAACGCAAAATACCACACAGCGACAACCACCAGTAATGCCTGGATGAAACCCAGAGATCCTGCTTTTAATATGTCGCCAAAGATGATGCTGCTGCCTAATAACACCAATCCTATTTTGACATAAAGTTCCGTGGAAAGGGCATTTTTAAGCCATAAGGGGACAGTGAAAAAATTACTTATTGCCAGGCCTATCGATAAACTAAAGATGACCGCTTCGAGATTCCAGTTTTTCAAAAAGGTATTTCCCGCCAATATTAATGCGATGACTGTTAATATATAAACGATTGGAAACCCTTTGGCTACAGCACTTATTCCTTTTCCCAACGCGGCTGAGGCAAGTATGGCTATAACATATACCAATAAAAATAAGGCAAAAATATTCGTTAAGTTTTTGATAGTTAATACTTTGCCAAATAAATCGGAGGTATCACCCCACCCAAAGGATGGTGGTTGAATCTTAAATCCTAAGAGGTAAAGGCCGATAATCAGAAAGCCGAAAACAACAACGGTCCAATCTTCAGAAAGGGAAAAAGTAGGTTTTTGATTGGTCATAAAGCGTAGATTTAATTTAATTACCCGTCAATTTATAAAAATTAAATGATTAACTTTAAGTAATTATAAACAACGTAGATGAAAATTTCAAAATATAGCATTCCTGTATTCATTATTTGGCTGTTGGTTTTGCCACTTACGGCATTTAACCAGTCTATAATGGTTGGCGCTGCTAAAAGAATCCTCACGCCTAATCCTCTTTTACCCATTTCAGGCGGCATCGGAACGCCAAATCCGGTAAAGGAGAATAAGGGAGATTTATTTGTAAGGGCTATGGTCATTGAAAAAGGGGAAACTATATTTGCCATCGTTAGCGTAGATTTTTTGGGTTGGACTTCTATTCTTGGTAATCGGTCGCGTGCCCTCATAAAGGGCATTCCTCCTGAAAATATCCTCATCGGTGCTACTCATACGCATAGTGCACCTGATCCTTATGGCTTTCCTGATATGAATGGGAAAACTTTTGCCGATATTAAATATCTGGATGGGTGTGTACAGCAAATTGCCGATGCAGTTAATGAAGCCATAGCTAATAAGCAACCGGCTTCTCTGAAAATTGCGATGGATGAGGCGGTTGGGAAAATTGCTTATAATTATTACGCGCCAGCCTTATACGACCCAAGATGTGGCGTCATTCAGGCATTGGCTACTACTGGCCTAAGAATGGGGCAACCGATAGTTACTCTTGTAAACTATGCCGTTCATCCTGAGGTGCTTGGAAATAAACAGGGAATATTAAGTCCGGATCTCTGCGGTCCTCTATACAGTAAAATTGAAAAGGAAACCGGCGGTATGGCGCTTTTTATGAATGGTGCCATCGGAGGGATGGTCACCGCTGATACTCGTCTTGAATACGGAAAAGAAGGTCAGGGCCAAAAAGAAGATAATTCCTGGGAGGAATGTATTCGTATCGGTGAATTGCTTGCAGGTGAATCCCTTAGGATTATCCAAAAAGCTCCTGTTTTAGATAATCCTGCCGTTTTTATTGCCTCCCGTCCCCTAACTTTTCCCGTTGAATCTGATATCATGCGTTATATTATTCAGAAATCATCGATGAAATATGAATCGTTTTCAGATAATAAAGTGACTACCCAGCTTAATCTGATCAATATTGGCCCCGCGCAAATTCTTACCGTTCCAGGTGAAGCTATGCCCAATGTGGGCTATTATGTGAAACGTAATATGAATACGACCATGCCTTTTCTTTTTGGTTTGACAAATGATGCTTTTGGTTACATGCTGGCAAAAGTGGATTACCAGAGTTTTAAACGATATGAATACGTCACCCGCACCAGTCTTGGCGAGATGACGGCTGAAATTTATATGGAACAAGCGTTAAAATTAGTGAAGGAAAGTCCTGCCGCAACGGCTAAATAAAATCTTTTTGTTATGTTTAATTTTCGATTTTTATGCATGATTTTCCTGTTGACAAAGGTTTCCACTGGTTGGTCTCAGTTGGTTTCATCAGGATTAATATTTCTCGAACAAGAAAAGCATGTACACGGAAGTAGCCTGGTTTCTCTTCCTAATGGCGATTTTCTTTGCGTTTGGTTTTATGGTAACGGAGAAAGAACGTCTGATGATGTGAAATTAATGGGTGCCCGACTGGAAAAGGGAAGTTCTTCCTGGTCAGAGCCTTTCCTGATGGCTGACACGCCGCATTTACCCGATTGTAATCCTGTATTGTTCCTAAATCAAGATGGAAAACTATTCCTGGTGTGGATTGCTGTTCAGGCAAATCTTTGGGAACAATCTATTTTAAAAGTGCGCACTTCAGTCGATTTTTTGAAACCCGGTCCACCCATTTGGCAATGGCAAGATAATATTCTGCTCAAGCCAACCGATGCTTTTGCTAAGGAAATTAAGGAAAAACTGGAAAGTTTACCCTCTCACGGTATAGGTTGGGCTGGTTATGCACCAAAATATGATGAAATGATATCCAATGCAGCAACCGATGCGGCAAAAAGAAGTATTGGGTGGATGACAAGAATAAAACCATTGTTAGTGGGTGAAAACAGGATATTACTTCCTCTCTATTCTGATGGATTTAATCTTTCTATGTTGGCAATATCCGATGATAAAGGGGAGACCTGGAAGCCCAGTCTGCCTATTGTAGGTAGAGGTCCAATACAACCTGCATTGATTCAGAAGAAGAACGGCGATATTTTGGCCTATATGAGAGATAGCGGCGACGAACCTCCTATGGTTCATCAAAGTATTTCAACAGATAATGGTGAATCCTGGACAGCTACTCAAAAAACCTCTATTCCCAATACAGCCAGTGTAGAATTGTTAAGACTTAGGGACGGAAGAATGGCCTTTTTGGGTAATGATATTGTGGATGGTCGTTATCGTTTGAGACTTTACCTGTCGAAAGATGAAGGGGAAACCTGGTATTTTAAATTTCCAGTGGAAGAGGAAAGCCCCGGGAAAGGTAGTTTTTCTTACCCCTCTTTAATTCAATCCAATGACGGGCTCCTCCGCTGTACCTATTCCTATAATAAAGGAAATAATGAAAAATCGATAAAGTATGTGGTACTGGATCCCAAAAAATGGCCATAACTTTATGTAATTTATTAAATGAAACTAATGGTTTTAACTGAATTTTTTGGCCGCCTTCACCCTTTATTGGTGCATTTACCTATCGGCATTTTGCTCTTTGCCTTTGCCCTTATTTTATTTCAACGTTTTCAAAAAGTTGAAGTGGAAGTCGCCATTTCTTTTGCCTTATTATTAGGTTCCATTTCAGCTGTGTTTGCCAGTGCGGCAGGATGGTTTTTGGCACAATCGGGTGAATATGATGCAGATCTGGTGTTCCAACATCAATGGATGGGTATTGGTACCGCCGTTTTTAGTTTTGCAGCCTATTTTATTAAACCTATCAGAGATATTTTAACTACCATTACTGTTTGTGCCTTAATGGTTACGGGACATTTTGGGGGTAATTTGACGCATGGTGAGGACTATCTTTTTCCGAAAAAGAAAAGTGCCCCTTTGCAACTGATTCCTACTGTAGATTCCACGCAACAGGAGGTTTCAAAGGTATCTCCGACGGATTTGGCTATAACTAATCAGAAATCTTCCGTCCAGATTCAACCAAATACGGAAAAGGCTGAAAAGGTGAAAACCAGTTTTATATTTAGAGATGCTGTCTTACCCATATTGGAAAAGAAGTGTTTCAGTTGTCATTCTGCAACAAAAAAGAAAGGTGGTTTGCGCCTCGATACAGAAGAATTTATTCTCTTAGGTGGCAAAAATGGGGCAATCCTTACCGCAGGTAATCCTGAAAATAGTACGTTATACCTGTCCATGTTATTACCTGAAGACGATGATAATCACATGCCGCCTAAAGGTAAACCGCAACTTACCCCTCAAGAAATAGCTATTTTCCATCAGTGGATTAAACAAGGTGCCTCTTTTCGGGAAGAAATGAAGGTTTTTCTTGAACAGCAGGAAGAAAAAAAGGAAGTGATTGAAACTAAACCGGTCATTGTTTCAGCGCCCAAAACAGCAGTCACGACTTCTTTTGCCCAGGATGTTGAAGGAAATATTTTGAAAAATAAGATGGAAGCGGTTCCTCCCTCGTTATTGAATCAATTAAAACAGCAAAATATCATTGTCAGTAATTTTGGAACGAATTCAAATTATTTGATGGTAAATTTTGTGAATGTGAGAGATTATCGCTCCACTTTGATAGATGAAGTGCTGAAATTAGGTGATAAAGTGGTTAGATTGCGTTTGAGCCAACAACCAGTAAGTGATTCAGATATTAAAAAATTAAGTGGGCTGAAAAATATTACTCGCTTAAATCTTGAAAAAACACCTATTACTGATATGGCGTTGAACCACATAAAGAATCTGCCAAATTTGGAGCAGATTAATCTATATGGTACCAATATTACCGATAATGGATTATTGGAATTGGCAAATTGTGCTCAGCTGAAGGTGGTTTTTCTTTGGCAAACTAAAACCACGGCAAAGGGAATTGAACAATTGAAGAGGTCATTGCCCAATGTGCAAGTGGAAATGGGTGGCGTTCAATTTGCAAAGCCCGATACCGCAAAAACAAAAAATTTAGATTAACTTAGAGCGTCTTCCTAATGTACTAAAATGAACTTTAATGAATATTTTTGAGGAATATAACCATAAAATGAACCGTCGGAACTTCCTTTCCGGAAGTGTTTTAGGTCTCGGTGCTACGGCCTTGAGTGGTTTAATGAACGATAACAATCTGTTTAACAATGATTTGCAATTGCCTCATTTTGCACCAAAAGCAAAGCGAATCATTTACCTGTTTCAAAGTGGTGCCCCGTCACAACTTGATTTATTTGACTATAAACCTAAATTGAAAGAGATGTTCGGGCAGGAGTTACCTGCCTCCATTCGGGGGGAGCAAAGGGTAACGGGTATGACGGCGCATCAAAAATCTTTTCCATTAGCGGGAAGCAAATTTAATTTTGCACAGTATGGTAAAGGAAGGATTTGGTTGAGCGAAATTTTACCTTACCATCAGCAAATTGCCGACGAAATGTGTGTGATAAAATCTATGCACACGGAAGCGATTAATCATGACCCCGCCGTTACGTTTCTTCAAACGGGTAGTCAACAAGGCGCACGTCCCAGTTTCGGATCATGGGTAAGTTATGGACTAGGTTCCGAGAATAAAAATTTACCTGCTTTTTGTGTGTTGCTCTCTCGTTCAAACAATGGCGACCAGCCACTGTACGCAAAATTATGGAATAATGCTTTCCTGCCTTCCGAACATCAAGGAGTTTTGTTTAGATCAGGTGATGACCCTATTTTATATTTAAAAGATCCTAAGGGAATCGATAAATTTTCCCGACGGGACATGCTGGATGCTCTGGCGAAGTTGCATAAACTTGAGATTGAACAAACGCTCGATGATGACCTGAATGGGAAAATAGCGCAGTACGAAATGGCTTATCGGATGCAAACCTCTGTGCCCGAAACACTTGATGTAAGTAAAGAACCTGATTGGGTATTTGATCTTTATGGAAAAGATGCACGGAAACCTGGTTCTTATGCTGCTAATTGCTTGTTAGCCAGAAAGTTAATTGAAAATGATGTCCGTTTTGTTCAGCTCTATCATCAGGGATGGGATCAACATGGTAACCTGCCATCCGAAATTTCTAAGCTGGCAAAAGATGTAGATCAACCTTCTGCAGCCCTGATTCTTGACCTAAAACAAAGAGGTTTACTCGAAGATACTCTTGTTGTCTGGGGCGGAGAATTCGGACGTGGTTGTTATTCTCAAGGTAAACTCACCGTCGATAATTATGGCCGGGATCATCATCCGCGTTGCTACTCTATCTGGATGGCTGGTGCCGGTGTGAAAAAGGGATATACCTACGGGGAAACAGACGATTTTGGATATAATATAATAAATAATCCAGTGCATATACACGACTATCAGGCTACCGTCATGCATCTAATGGGTATCGATCACGAACGTTTTACATTTAAAACGCAAGGAAGAAGGTACCGATTAACTGACGTGGCTGGAAAAGTTGTGAAATCTGTATTGGCCTAATCTATTATTTAAAAATATGCTGTCTATGTTTAAGCGCTACGATAATAAATTTTTTAGTGTGTCGGCCTTTCTGGTTTTTTTCATTTTGAATACGGCCTATTCAAAGAAAATAGATTTTAACAGGCAAATAAAGCCCATTCTATCCGATAGATGCTTCAAATGTCATGGCCCCGATAAATCAAAAGTAGATGCAGAGCTGCAACTAACTTCTTTTGAATCAGCTACATCGCTGTTGCCATCGGGTAAAAGGGCTATCGTTCCTTTTAATATCAAAGAAAGTGAATTGGTCCGTCGGATTATGTCTGACGACCCTCATGAGGTAATGCCTTCACCTAAGTCAAACTTGCAATTAACCGCGGAAGAGAAAAAAATATTGGTACAATGGATTGCGGAAGGTGCTGAATATCAAGAGCATTGGGCGTTTATTTCCCCTTTCAAATATCCTTCTCCTTTGGTCATTAATAAGGCTTGGTCAAAAACGACCATAGATGATTATATTCTTCAAAAATTAGAAGAAAAAGGCCTGAAACCTAATATTGAAGCAACAAAAGAAGTGATTATTCGCCGCTTATCTCTTGACCTCATTGGATTGCCGCCTACCGTTGAGGAGGTAAAAGATTTTATAAATGACACCTCGCCAACGGCTTATGAGAAATTGGTTGATCGGTTGCTTTCTTCACCCCATTTTGGGGAACGAATGGCTTTGGAATGGTTAGATGTAGCCCGATATGCCGATTCCCATGGTTATCAGGACGATGGTATGAGAAATACCTATCCTTATCGGGATTGGGTTATTAGGGCATTTAATCAGAATTTGTCTTATGATAAATTCACTATCTGGCAATTAGCTGGCGATTTATTGCCAAATCCAACCCTCGATCAGTTGATAGCTACCTGCTTTAATAGAAATCACCAACAGTCGCAAGAGGGTGGGGTGGTACCGGAAGAATACCGGGTGGAATATGTGAGCGATCGCGTAGCTACCTTTGGCAAAGCTTTTTTAGGACTTTCAACCGAATGTGCAAAATGCCATACCCATAAATACGATCCTATCGAGGATAAAGATTATTATGCTTTATATGCCTTCTTTAATCAGAATAACGAATCTGGTATTGTTCCTTACAATGGTGAAGCGTCTCCAACAGTGCTTTTACCAACACCCTCCGCTCAGAAAAGTCTGGACAGTTTGAGGGCTTTGATGGAACCGCATATTAAGGCAACGAAGATGACAGATCAGTATAAAAATGATCTTGAAAAATGGCTGACAAAAATCAGTGCATCCAATATTTCCTCTTTGAAAGAACCCGTTGGACGAGTTTTATATCTTGATTTTGAGAAAATAGATACCACGCTGATTGGGGATATGATTACCCCACCAACAAAGGCAGAGCTGGAACGGCGGGCAAAGGAGTTGGAAAGAAGTAAAACAGATTCGACGATTAAAATAAAACCTCCCGGCAAATTCAGCGGCTTCCTGAATATGGAAAAAGTAGATGCTACGGTAAAAGCGGTCCGATTTTCTGGGGATAGAGACAAATATCCCTTCCTCGTTACCGGTAAAAAGGGACAGGGAATTTCCTTTAGGGGCGAAGCAAGTATTGAAGCGGGAAAAGCATTGAGTTATGACCGTTTTCAACCATTTTCAGTGAGTATTTGGGTGAAATTGAACAAACATGGTGAGGAAGGTCCCATTTTCAATAAAGCGAATAGTGAGGAAGAAGGTTTCCGTGGATGGGCTTGTAAATTAAACAAAAATGGTACGCTGTCTTTTCAATTTGCCCATGTTTTGCCCGATAATGCCATCGATTTTGTTACCATCGATACCCTTAAAGTGGGAGAATGGACCCATATCGCTCTGACCTACGACGGAAGTAGCAAGGCTTCAGGTATCCGTTTCTGGCTCAATGGTAAAATCCCGGAATACAAAT
This sequence comes from Saprospiraceae bacterium, assembly GCA_021299835.1. Classification (GTDB taxonomy): domain Bacteria; phylum Bacteroidota; class Bacteroidia; order Chitinophagales; family Saprospiraceae; genus BJGN01. The sequence continues at coordinate 10,715 of JAJTER010000056.1, forward strand.
TACTGGTGGATAATTTGCAAAAAAGTATGGTATTCGCGCGCTTTAATGTCATTAGAGGAACAAGAAATTTTACATTGGGATCTAATTCGCCGCGTACATTGCAAAATATGGATATGGACGAACTGGCCATTTATAAACGGGCATTATCGGAAATTGAAGTGTTAGACCTTTATGATACATCGCAAGATATCATTCCTCAGTTAATCAGTAAAAAATCAAGATCGGAGAAGGAACAAGAGCAACTTTTGTCGTATTTCTTACTTCGGGGTTATCAACCAGATGTTAAAAGGAGCCAGGATTCCCTCCTTTCCTTGCGGAGTCAAGAAAATTATATCGCAACGAATGAAGAGGAGGTAATGATAATGACAGATAGGGCGGAATATCGAAAGACCTTTATTCTCGATCGGGGAGCTTACGACGCACCTACAAAAATTGAGGTTACGCCCAATACGATTCCTAAAATTTTCCCTTTTGATGAGGAAAAATATCCAAAAAACCGATTGGGATTAGCTCAATGGCTCCTGGATGAGAAAAATCCATTGTTTGCCAGGGTGGCGGTGAATCGTTTTTGGCAAATGCTTTTCGGGAAGGGATTAGTTTTAACGCAAGAAGATTTTGGAAATCAGGGCTCTTTTCCAACGCATCCGGAATTGTTAGATTATTTGGCGTTGAATTTTAGGGAGAAAAATTGGGATGTGAAGGCATTTTTAAAAGAAATAGTCCTTTCTGCTACTTACAGGCAATCTTCATATACTTCAGAAATGGTTAAAGAAGTAGATTTTGCCAATGATTTATATAGTCGTTACCCGGCGCATCGTCTGCCAGCGGAACTGGTTCGCGATAACGCCTTAGCGGCCAGCGGACTTTTAGTGCCCCAGATTGGTGGTCCAAGTGTACATCCTTATCAGCCAGAAGGACTTTGGGAAGCATTAGCCACGCGAAATGCGACAAAGTATATACAAGACCATGGAGATAGTTTATATCGCCGCAGTCTTTATACGATATGGAAGCGAAGTTCACCACCTCCATCGATGCTCAATTTTGATGCGACCGATCGTTCCTATTGTGCGGTGAGGAGGCAAAAAACTGCTTCTCCTTTGCAGGCACTTGTATTGATGAATGATCCCCAATTTGTAGAAGCTGCCAGGATATTAGCAGAAAAAATGCAGCGTATGCCTAATTCCACAGGAAATAATATGTCGGAATCAGATCGTTTGGCCTATTGTTTTCAAGCACTTACCAGCCGGAAACCAAGGAAGGAAGAACTTAGCATTTTAACTGAATTGTATGAAAATCAATGGGCTTATTTTAAGGAAAACAAGGAAAAGGCCATAGATTTACTAACGGTAGGCGAATATCAACGGGATAAGCAATTAGACCCTGTGATTACTGCGGCATATACGATTGTCGCGTCAACCATCATGAATTTCGACGAGTTTGCAGTGATTAGGTGATTGCGGCCAATCGAGAATATGTGTTTTTTATCACTAAAATCATTATGGTAAATACATACTGATTAATTGTTGTGAATTTTGAAATAGTTAAAAAAATACTTGTAATTTTTTAGCATTTTCCAGTTAGCTTCATTTTTAAAACACATCTTTTTCTATTTAGGCTGCCTAAAAAAGCTGTTTTGGAGAGGTACAATAATTCAGTATTAACGTGTTATGCTGCTATCATTTATCTTTTTTATTTTCGGTGCTTCAAATTTTTTATCGCTTTGTCAAAATCGCTTTCTAATAATTTATCCTGTACAATGCGATATTTTTCAAATTCGCTTTCAGCCAATGCCAAAGCTACTTCGTGCGTTACTTTGCCCTGATGTTTTAAAATTTCTTTTTCATTGAACTGTAAAAAAGAATCCAACTTTACAATCCAATCTTTCATATTCATGACTACACCTTTGAGTGCCTGACTTTCGGCAAAATCTAAATACATGGTTACAATACGGTTCAATCCTTCTAATTCTTTTTCGTTCAAATAATTTTTTGCAATGCTTACATCTGTTTTACGAATGTTTCCTTTAGGTGCATTTTTCCAAGTGGTTAAGCCCATATTTTCTTTTGTGCTGTCAACCCTCGCTGTAATCAATTCGGCTGCTGTTTGTCCTGTAATTGCCCAATGCAGTCTATTTTGAACGGTAGCAAAAAAATCTTTTGTTGCCTGTATTTCTATCGTATAATCGGCACTGCATTGTGTTTAGATGTCGGTTATTTTCTGATAAAATCTTCTTTCGCTGCTCCGTATATCTCTTATTCGTGCAAGCTGTTCTTCAAAATAATCTTTGCCAAAAATGTTGTTCGGGTTTTTTAGCCGTTCATCATCCATTGTAAAGCCTTTGATGATGTATTCTTTTAATCGTTCGGTAGCCCAAATGCGAAACGCTGTTGCCTGATTGCTGTTTACCCTATATCCAACTGAAATGATTGCATCCAGATTGTAGTATTCAATTTGCCTGTTTACGGTTCTGTCTCCCTCTGTTTGAACTTGTGCAATTTTTGCACAAGTTGCCTCCTTATTCAGTTCGTTTTCGCTATAAATGTTTGCTAAATGCTTTGTAACAACGCTTCTATCCACGCCGAACAAATCTGCCATTTTTTGTTGTGAAAGCCATACCGTTTCGTTTTGTAAATAGATTTCAACTTTTACTTTACCGTTGGGAGTATTGTAAAGTAGTATTTCTGTAAAGCTGTTTTCTTTTGATGCTATTTTTTTCTTTGCCATCTTTTTTTTCGAACTATTTTATATTCTCGAATAGTGACCTTTTTATTTTCCAAACGAACCTCTAACTTAGTTTCGCCTTTTTCGGTTTGGTAAATTATTATCTTCGAATTATTTTCCATTGTAAATTGTCTGAACTATGATTTTTTGATTGGCTGTGATTTTTAAGCGGTTTCAGCACTCGTTTAAATTCTAAACCATTTTCAAGACCATAAGCCTCTAAATAATATAGCCTGTGCCAGATGAACATCTTCTAGCTGAACAACAGCCTTTAATTCAACCATTACTTTTCCTTCTACAAAAAAATCTACTTTTCTTATTCCTACATGTTCGCCTTTATAGCTAAGTTTCATTTCGTGTTCTCTACTACATTCCAACCATTGTTGTATCATCTCAATTGCCAAACATCTTTGATATACACGATATTCTTGCTTAATCATAGTATTCATTTAATCATTAAGTAAATGGGTTATCCTACGGTTAAATTTTGTGCTATTTTAGACATCCGCATTCATATGATTAGTGAAGTTAAGCTAATATTTAAAGTTTTAGGGTATAGTATGGGTGATTTTCGTTTGTCATGACCCATGTTAGTAAATGATGTGGATTATTATATTATTGATATTGGTTTTTCAAATTCAGGTTCTACCTTTTCTTTTAGGCCTTTGCCAAAACCAGGATAACTGGCTCTTTAACTTTGATTAAATAATGTAACACATCTTTTTCTATTTAGCTGTAAAAACCATCGATAAGACAAAATCCGTTTTCGGTAGTTTTAATAGGTCTATATTCCCAAGGCTTGTAGTTATCATTATTCTTCATAGTAATAAGAGTAGTCAATGCCTTTAATAAACATTTCTCTGTCATTAATCTTTGCAGTTTGTGCAGTTTTTATCAGTTGCATTAACACGCTGGTATCCACAATACTAATAATCATTGCATTCATGTAATTTTCTTTTTTTATTTTACTCCAATCTACACATTTTTTCAGATGTTTTTTTAGCATCATATCCAGCCATATTCTTGTACTTCTGCCATTACCTTCCATAAAGGGATGTGCCTTGTTCATTTGGACATACTTTGAAATGATTTCTTCCAATGTAATTTGAGGCATAGCATCTATTTGTTGCAAGGTGCTCTTTAAGTGCTGGGCATATACGAACCGATAACCACCTTTTGAAATACTTTTTTCCCTGATTTGACCTGCAAAGTCATATAAGCCACCAAACAGATAGGCGTGTATTTGTTGTAATCCCCTGGTGGTACCCACTTCAAATTCATTTATCAAATTACTTTCAAACAAGGTGTAGGCTTTCTTTTTACTTTGCCCGTCAATACTGGTGTCGCTGTAGAGAAACCAGTCTAAAAACTTCATAGCCTTATTATTGGGGAAACTTTTGGATAGTTCAATAATACCCGCGCTATCCAACATATCGGTATTGTACTTTTTGCCATCAGCGGCCAATAATTTCAGTTGGTTAGTGGCACTAACCAACTGATTATTCTCCTTTTTCAGTTTGGTTTTAAGGTATTTCCAATAATTGCGGACTTTAGTATAATCGGGTTCTTCGTTCAGCGCACCTACAATATCTAATACACTAAACCACCATTTGGAACAATCATCATCCCAAACAGCCCGTATCTCACGGTCATCAAAAAAACGAACAGATATTTTCAGTTGTTCTTTCATCCTTCTCTGTATGTTTGCTTTCTAATCTAATTTTTTCGGCTATTTAAAAGTATTTTAAGATAACTATAAAAGGTCTATATTTCTTATGCTTGCAGTTATCGTTATTTTTCACCGTTTTCAAGTTCTCTCCCATACGATATTTAATATCGTAATTTTATGATAAAATCTAATTCTTCATCGGTAAAATCGTAATGTTTGGCTAGAATTGCATCTATTTCATCAATAATTTTTATAATAATATGAGTAATCTGTTAGAATAGTACCAATGATATTTCGAACTTGTCCAGATTTCGAAATAAAAAGCAATATCTTTATTAGCATAGGTGCCTCCAAATCTTCCAGCCTTAACAAGCATCCTTGCAGCATTTGTTCGGCTAATCCATTGACCAACTGACATGATAAACCTATTGATACCAAACTCTTTTTCAATTACCTCGAATTCGGGGTGTTTGAAAATGTTTTTGTGACCGATATTTCAGATGTAGTGGTTGTCAATAATCCATTCGAACATCCTTTTTTTATCGAAAACCCAGGAACAATTTTTTGTGGGGACGAAGCTACGATACTTGAGAATGACTGGATGATAGACCACTCGGCCCATTTTCGACAAAAAATAGCAGATTATTCAAATTATGAAAACAAGTTCGCTAATGAAACGCTGCTAAATTGCGGAATAATAGGCGGTTCCATTTACATGGTAAAAGATTTTATTCAGAACCTTTGCGCTATTCATAAACAATTTAACATGGATAATCGCACCCTTTTTACGGGCGATATGGGCGCCTTTAATTATCTGGCAAGAACAAAATTTAATAATCAACTCAAACACGGCGCTCCGGTTAATACGCTATTTAAAGGATATGAACTGGAACGCAAGGATTGTTGGTTCAGGCATAAATAGGTACAAAAATTCACACAATGCGTCACGTTTGGACATTTAGAATGAGGAGTAATAAGAGATATTCCAAGCAGGTGCATATTTTAAAACGGGTTACCTCATAATCTGGTAGATCTTCTTGAAGTTATAGGCAAACATTACATTCCACATGAAATTTTCATTACCAGGTATATTTGAAGTAATATTTTGGTTCAATGTTGATTGTATTGAAAATGGTGATTTTTTATGGGATAAAATGCTGGTTGCAGATAAGTAATTTCCTGTAAATCCGTCTGTTCTTAAAAAAAATATCATTGGAATAAACTGAAATCTGATGTCTTTTCCAAGGTGAATATCACTAAAATTAGTACTTAAAAATAGTACATCTGTATTTTGAGGCCCATGTAGCTAAAGACCGGATCCATGTAAAAACATGGCACTTACACCCCATTTTGGTTTAATTTGATAGGTAGAAACCAATTCTCCAGCAGCAAAACGTAACATTTCTGTTATTTCGGAACTTGTACCATTTTCCACGACCTGCCTTTTTACCAGGGTAAATGCAGGATGTATTCCTATTCTTAATTGAAACTTTTTCTGCTCAATAAGTCTGTAACGAAACCAAAACAATAATCCTCCTTTGCTGGCATCAGGAACAAGTCGAAAATCAGGATCAAAACTAAACTTGTTTTTTCGCCATGAAAAATTCATAATGGTTGCCGGGCTGTTCAATGAAAAAGTAGGGATGATGGAAAAACCGTTGTTTGTAATGCCGATGCTACCTGAAAATGAAACTATTTGTGAGGTGCTGTCTGAAGATTGGCCTCTAACTCCTTGTACCATTATAGCTACCATGAACAAGCTAAAAAAAATGGGGTAATTATATTTCATTAAAATGACATTTTTTGTTGCGGCAAAATTACATAATCAAAACAAGGGAGATTTTATACATATTACGGTTTTACTTACCATTTTTACGGTTCGGTCAGAAACATTTGATTACATTAGCTATGTTTGAAGACAAATTTGGGCTATGATTCATTATGATACATAAAAAAATATGCGGAAGCATTCAACAATAAGGCACTTCACCCTTTCATTGCTTATGTTGATTTAAATAAATCACTTCCAATGTTAAGAAGCCAATTCATGTTAGGCTTTTATGCCATTTTCATAAAAGAAACAAGATGTGGTGATATCCGTTATGGAAATCAATATTATGATTATGATGAAGGGACTATGGTGTTTATCGGTCCAAATCAGATCATTAAACAAGAACCGGAAGGAGAAATCCTTCAACCTTACGGAAAAGCCTTGATTTTTCATTCCGACTTAATAAAAGGAACTAATTTGGGAAAGCATATTCATGAATATACTTTTTTTAGTTATGCATCTTATGAAGCGCTTCATTTATCTAATAAGGAAAGAGAAAAAATATTGGTTTGTTTTGATAATATTGAAAATGAGATTATTCAGCATATAGACAGGCATAGCAAAAAGTTAATCCTTTCAAATCTTGAATTACTCTTGAATTATTGTACCCGTTTTTATGACAGACAATTTATTACCAGAGAATTTATTAGTCAGGGAATCATTGAACAATTTGAGCAACACCTGAATGAATACCTTAGGCACGAAAAATTACAGGAAATCGGTTTGCCAACCGTTTCTTTTTTTGCTGAGAAGTTAAACCTATCCCCTAACTATTTTGGTGATTTGATAAAAAAGGAAACGGGAAAGTCTACCATAGAATATATCCATCTGAAATTATTGGAATATGCCAAAGAAAAAATAATGGACAAAACGAAATCCATTAGTGAAATATCATACCAACTCGGATTTAAATATCCCCAGCATTTCACAAGACTTTTTAAGCAAAAAGTGGGGATAAGTCCAAATGAGTTCAGGAGTCCCAAAGAAAATTGACAACTGGATTATCCATAAAAAGCCCTAATCACAATTAAAAACTTGAATTATTCTGGTTTTCCTGTTCCAACAGGGGATAATTACGAAGCTCACGAAAGTTGAACGCCTTGATATAGTTAGAAAAATCTGTTCTGGTTAAGCTCATTTCAGTTTCTTTAGTTGTTTGCTAGCAACAAGCGCTTTCATTTGTGTAATAGCTATTTGGTTAAGTTGTGTTAATCTTTCAGACTGCGCTAAACCTTGATTGATTAAAACGGAGTTTATACTTTCCAAATTAGAAAGTACTACTAATTGTTCTAGTGTGGCTTCATCTCTAATGTTGCCAGCCGTTTTTGAGTTAGCCTCACGCCATTGTTTAGCAGTCATACCAAACAAAGCTACATTGAGTAAATCGGCTTCGTTGGCATACACAAAGCTTACCTGGGTTTTACTCAATTCTTTTGGAATGAGGTTTTCTTTAATAGCATCGGTATGAATATGGTAATTTACTTTAGCTAAAGTACGTTGCAGGTTCCATTCAAGTTTTAAGCGGTCGTTTTCATCGGCTTTGAGTCTTTTAAATTCCTTGATCAAATAAACTTTAAATTCGGCACTAATCCACATACCAAATTCAAAAGCAATATCAGTGTGAGCATAAGTGCCACCATATCTGCCAGCAGTGGCTTTTAATCCAATGGCATTCGTTTTTTCAACCCATTCTTTTACGCTTATTTTATAACTATTTAACCCAGCTTGGCTTTTAATTATGGCGAATTCGCCATAATTAAAACTTGGATTGTACACCGATTCCCAAATACCCAGAAACTCAACAGTATTTCTATTTCTAAGCCAGTCAGAAATAAAAAAGTCGCCATCTTTAGCTTTTAACATATCGGTAAGTGAAATAAAATCTTCCTTATCCTCTTGAATAATAGTTATTTCAATTCCTTTAACTTGTATTTTTTTATTTTTTGCCATACGCTGCATATTCCGGTGATATAGTGCCACTTTTAAATGTTTAATAAATTGTCTTATTCACAACACATTTATATGATTAAAAGTAGTAATTTATTTTAACCTTTTAATTTTTTCTTTTTCCTCATGGAATCCCCATTTAATTCTGTTCTATGGGAATTAAATACAAGGCGATTCAGGATGGTACCTGCGATGGAATAGAAATAGACCAAGAGAAAGAAGAAGAAGCGACTGCTTTCGCCGTCAAAATATTATTGAAAGAAAACAGAACAGCAATAAATTATTGATGCTACTCCGCTGGATGAAGAAATGATACAAGTTGTGAATAGGTCTGGCGCTGATGAGGGACTATAACACTAACTGTGTAAGTTGCTTTGACTACTTACGAAGTTAAGGTTAATTAACCTCGAAATTCTCTGAGTGATTTAGAAGAAATCACAAAGAGAATTTTGAGGAAC
>JAJTER010000173.1 GCA_021299835.1 Saprospiraceae bacterium
GCTTTTATCTGGAAAGACCTTCTGGCATTTAAAATATTTATATCTGCCTGAGCCTGATCAACTTTCAGTTGTTGGATAGAGAGTTCCTTTCTGTTTTTGATAGCCAGATCAAGGGCCTCTGTTAATGATAGGGTCTTTACATCTTGCGCCTGAATGGAAGAGCAAAAAAGAAGAAAGAAAAGAAGGTATATAGAATGGTTCATAGAAAATAAAATTAAAAGATTAGCCACGAAACACGGCAGAAGGTTCCAATCCTGTTATTCTTTTAACAGCAAACAGACTTCCCGAAAGGGCAATAAAAAGAGTAATCAATAAGAAAGTGAGTTCCAGCCAAAGTGGAAATTCAAAAATAGTACCTGCATTGGCAATGCCATTTTTGAAACCATTTACGAGGAAAAATCCAATAGCAAATCCAACGACACCAAAAATCATAGCCTGGGTAATAATCAAGCGGGCAATATACCCGTTGGTGGCACCAATGGCTTTAAGCGTGCCATAGTCACGAAGCCGATCTACCGCTGCGGAATAGAGCGTCAGACCAATAATGACAAATCCGACGATTAAAGCAAAAATGATGAGTGTACCGAAAGAAATAGCGATACCGCTGGAAGAAAGCACGGTTATAACGGTTTCCTTTCTAAAATCGGAACTACCCCATGCTTTAACCCCATTCAAATTATTATTAATAAAATGAATGACTTGCGCTTCAGAAATATTAGGATTTTTCTTTACCAGATAAGCACTGACTTTATAATTTGGCAAATTTCCAATAGCTCTGGCCCTTTCGATGGTTGTGAAACCGACGACGCCACCAAAAGTCCTATACCCCTTCGTATTTCCCGCTATAAAAACCTTCTTGCCATTTAACTCAAAATAATCGCCCTTATTAACTCCGCCCAAGGCATCTTTATCAAAAAAGTCTGTAAAAATAGCGCCATCCTGTATGAGCAGAGTAGGATTATCGGAGGGAATAGATTTTGGGAAACCTGCAAATTCAGGATATTGAACACCAAAAAGATTCATGCCAGAAGATTTTCCGTTAGAAAACTTTGCCGAACCGGCTGCCAGAACAATGGGATAGGCTTTATAGACGCCCTCAATACTTTCCAATTCTTTCCCAACTCTAATATCTAAAGGGGTTAAAGCCCCCGAATTGGTTGTTTTACTGTCCACCACCCAGATATATTCCGGAGCAAGCCGGACATACGCAGCCATAGCATTGGTAAGAAAAATAAAAATACCAGCTTGCTGACCAATTAAAAAAACCGACAAAATAGTACCTGCCAAGGCACCAATCGATTTTGGTTTATCATACCATATAAATTGTAAGGCCGTTTTTAACATTGCGTGCTATTTTGTTGAATTATTTAAGTTGTATGACGCATTCCACTCTGGCACCAATAAGTACATTGGCCTTATCTCCCAGTTCAACCCTAACCTCCCGGACTCTACGATCTTCCAGATCGTCGGGTTTTCCACTAAAAAGCGACTTCTTCTTTAAATAATTACCAACAAAAACGATTTTCCCTTTGGCTATGATCTCTGTATCACCCTGATTACGAATCCATGCATCTTGCCCAACGCTAACTTTATTGGCAAATAATTCATCTACCTCTGATAGCGCCATCAAAACACCGTCTGGGGCAAAATCACCCAGCGGAGTGGTATTTGTGAGGTAAGTTCCTGTGCGAACGCTCACCGAAAGAAAGGTCCCTGACAAAGGGGCTTTCACATTTCTTCGCTGTTGAATAGTGCTAAAATAAGCAACATCGGCCGTTAACTCATTTATTTTTATTTCCTGTTGTTCTACAGTGGCGATAGCCTCCTGAACTAATTTTTCATTTTGTTCCACTTGAAATTGGGTGTTTTCATAAGCCTGTAAGGTTATGGCATTCCCATCCAATAATTTTTTATCCCTTTTCAGGTCATTATAGGCTTTTTTCAATTGGATTTCTTTGGTTTGCAAAGACTTTTTGGCAAAGGAAATAGCTGCTTTTTGAGTGCCCAACTTACTTTTAGCCTGAGCTAATTGAGCATTTTCGATTTGACTGTCCAAGACAAGAATAGATTCACCTTTTTCAACATGCTGACCATCAACTACTAAAACATCAGCTACTACACCATTTACTTCGGCATTGAGGGTGCGTAACCTTTCCAAAGGTTCGATGGTTGCAATACCAACAATCTGATTAATCTCCATCTCATCCCTGAGCACCTCTTTCTTTTCATTTTTAGGTTCAGGATCATTTCCACAAGAAAAATTTAATAAGAGCAACAGAGAACCAAGCGTAAGAAAATTATATTTCATAAAAATTTATTTGCGATGTAAAAAAATTAATCGATAGGAATTTCAGAAACGATACCATTTTTGACCTCAACAATTCGGTCGGCATATTTTTTCAATCTGGGATCATGTGTAACAACGGCTACTGCTTTTCCCTGAGCGGCAAGGGCGCGCAATTCATTCATGACTACCTCCAGAGAATCCTTATCCAGAGAAGCCGTTGGTTCATCACAGAGGATCATTTTAGGATTGGTTACTAAGGCTCTGGCGATGGCAATTCTTTGTTGTTGACCACCTGAAAGTTGTTTGGGCAAATTTTTTCTCCTATCAGTCATGTCCACCAATTCCAATGCCTTTTCCACCCTTTTCTTTGCATCGACCTGTTTGATTCCCTGTAATTTAAGAGGCATAAGTACATTATCCTCAGCAGAGAGAGGCGCTAACAGGTTAAAATTTTGAAACACAAAGCCAATTTTATGTAATCTTAATTTTGCCAATTCCTTTTCATTCAGATTATTTACCTCATTTCCGTCCACCACTAATTTCCCCACAGAAGGATATAAAACGCAGCCCAATAAAGAAAGCAAGGTAGTTTTTCCTGAACCAGAGGGACCAATGATCAACAGTAATTCCCCTTCATTTAAAACCATATCAGTTGGTTCTAATGCGGTGATTCGTTGATCGCCTACCTGATAATATTTACCAACCTGCGAAAGTTTCGCAATCATACACATAAAATTTATTCATCTTAAAACTCAAATTGCTTTATAAATGTTTAAATAAATGTTAAATTACAAACAAAAGCCATGAAAAATCAATTAAAATGGGTGGGATTTGGGCTATTAGCCGTTTTGGTCATCCTACAGTTTTTTCAAACCGATAAAACGAATAAGGAAACGGATCCTAATATGGAATTGTTGAGCTTGGTTCCCGCCAGTGCTGAGGTAGCTGATTTACTGGAAAGAGCATGCCAGGATTGTCATACCAATAAAACCAAGTATCCCTGGTACAGCTATATTGCCCCTGTTTCATTTTGGGTAAAACATCATATTGACGATGGTAAGAAGCATTTTAATATGTCAGAATTTGGAACCTATCCTGCAAAAAAAGCGGCACATAAATTAGAAGAAGGCTTTGAGGTTATTGAAAGCGGTGAAATGCCTATGGATTCTTATACCTGGATGCACCCGGAGGCTAAACTAACAGATGCAGAGAAAAAGGTACTTATAAATTGGTTCAAAGCAAGCTACGCAGCGGCAGAAGCTAAGATTGAGTAAGACCAAGTCGTCGATGGAAATTATTTGCGCGGCAGCCACTGGTTTTGAATCAGGATTTACAAGATTTTCAGGATTAACCATAACGTTGTTGGATGGCCTGGGAAGATTATTATTAAATGGTGTATCCAATTCCTGGCTTTTCGCCGATGCATAATGCATCGGCGGAAGGAAGGGTGAAAAGTAATCCTCTACAAATAACCCTTACCTCCAAACCGAAGACGTTCTCTGTAATCCTGGAAATCCTGTAAATCCTGATTCAAAACCAGATGAAAGGGGGTAAATTTCAAATATGGACCCTATCATAAAAAAGGGAGGCTATCTTTTTAGACAGCCTCCCTTTTTATTTAATCCTTAGATGAATTATTTGTTCACTTCGAGAACAAAGTATAATCCCTCCGCTGGTTCAACCGCATTGGAATTGGCATTTAATTCATTTTGTGGATAAATAATACGTTCCGGATGTTTTGTAACGGTAGTCTTACTAAATGGAATTTTAACAGAAATGTCAGCTTCCGATTTACGTAATCTCCTCAAATCGTTGAAGGTCATCCATGTATTAAAGAATGCAATATATCTTTCTTCAATAACTTCGCGAAGTAAAGCTCTTGCTGGGTCAATTTTGTCCACATTTTCAATTCCACCCGCATCAAAATCAGCAGCTAATAAAGGATCATATTTTAATTCATCAGCAGCATTTAATTTTCTAAATAATTTGCCCCCATTCAATTGGACTCTGTAAGCATTCAGAAAAGTTAAACCTGCACTTAATCCTTGAGTTCTGGTAGCACATTCTGCTAAAGTTAATTGATTTTCAGCATAAGTAATCATAGGCATTGGTTCCGTAATGGCAGCAAAACCAAGATTATTTCCTGCATTTCTTTCATCAAGCAACAAAAAGGACCTTCTTGCGGCTTCTCTTGTTTTGGCATTATTTCTTGAAGTGGTAACAGCAGGATTCAAAAAAGTAGTAATTAGGTAACTGGTTCTATTGCCAATATCACCCGTTCTACTCCCAGAAAACAAGGAGAAAAGTAAATTTTTATCTTGAAGATTATTTGAAGCGATCGGTTTAAATGAAAAGTTATTTTCAGGCTTTGAAATTCCCTTTTGAGCGGCAACCAAAGCTTTATCGTACTCTTTTGTCAACGTAAAATACCGAGCCTTTAA
>JAJTER010000174.1 GCA_021299835.1 Saprospiraceae bacterium
AAAAACGCGCGCCGGCACTGGCTTCTCCTCTTCTGATAAGCCCTTTGACTTGTCTTACCCCAGGATGATCTATTTCCCCTGGTTTTTTGTTTGTTAAATGAGATTTTAACACTTCAAAGTGATCAATTTTAGCTTGAATAGCGGTATTTATTTCTCCTTTTGACAATAAATCTATGGTAAAATCTATAAATCGGAAGGCATCATGGTCGTGAACGGCAATATTTCCCGAGGTTTGATAGGCCACATGAACTTCATGACCCTGATCGACCAGACGAAGGAAAGTACCGCCCATGGAAATTACATCATCATCGGGATGAGGGCTGAAAATAATGACCCGTTTTTTTGCTGGAACGGCTCTTTCAGGACGGGTAGTATCATCGGCATTAGGTTTTCCGCCAGGCCAGCCAGAAATAGTGTGCTGCAATCGATTGAAAACAACAATATTTATCTCGTAAGCTGTTGCGTATTCGACTAATAAATCGCTCAATCCATGGGACTTATAATCTTCAGCCGTTAATTTTAAAATAGGTTTATTTGATTGTAGGGAAAGCCATACGACCGCTTTGCAAATGAGGTCTGGCGTCCAGTTACAAAGGGCTACTAACCAGGGCGTTTTGAATCGGGTTAAACCTTCAGCTGCAGGTAGATCTATAAAAAATTCCGTATTTTTATGACGTTGTAACAGGCTGGCGGGTAAATCGTTGGTGATAGGACCTTCCACCGCTTTTTGTACAATACTTGCTTTCCCTAAACCCCAGGCGCAAAGTAGAATTTTTTTCGAATTCATAACGGGTTTCAAACCTAAGGTAATGGCCCGATAGGGAACATTTTCCTCTCCACCGAAATCATTTGACGCATCAGTTCTCGTAGTGGCATCCAGGCGAACCAGGCGGGTAGGGGAACTTTCGAATGATCCGGGTTCATTGAAGCCGATATGGCCATTTCTACCAATACCTAATAATTGAATGTCGATGCCACCTAAGTCACTTATTTTCTTATCATACGCTGTACAATAAGCTTCAACTTCTTCCAAAGGAAGGGTGCCATCAGGGATATGGATGTTTTCATTTTTAATATCAATATGATCAAACAAGTGATATTTCATAAAGGCCACATAGCTTTGAGAAGCATCGGGCTGCATGGGATAGTATTCGTCGAGATTGAAAGAAATGACATTTTTAAAACTCAGACCATCCTCCTTATGCATTCGCACCAATTCCTTATATACCTGAACGGGTGAATTACCTGTGGAAAGACCCAACAAAATATTTTCCCCCTTTGCTGCTTTTTCTTTAATGGCCTGGGCAATAACCTGAGCAATATGAATGGAACCTTTCCTGGCGTCAGGCCAAATAGTTGTTTTTATTTGTTCCACTTCCCTGAACTGATATTTGATAGCACTCATTACTAAGGTAGGTTAAAGTTTTTAAAAATTTTCACAAAGATAAATATTTTAACCTGAAATAATATCATTCAATATTACCCCTTTTTCCACGAAAAGGGGTAATATTTACCTACATTTGAAAATTGGAAAATTTGAGAATTATCTGTCTTTAAAGATGATAAATGGAACGGCTACAGAGGTTAAATAAACAGGATTCTGTTTTGCATTGCCATTAAAACATTCCCACGGAGCACCAAAATCTCCCCCTTTCCTGAAATCCCCTTCGCGTAAATCCTGGATATATTCGGACGCTAATTTTTGCGCTGCAATCTGATATGGTCTGCAACAACACCTTTTGGAATAAAGGAGCCCCATTTTGTAAATTTAAATTCGTCCGATGGTGTTTTTGCTGTTAAGAGAAGCATGTGTTTTTGTTCCTCCTGTGTAACAAAACCGCTTTGTATGGACATTGCATAATCACGAATCCAAAAGGCGGGATAGGAATTTCTACCCCCAGGTCGAATCAATATACCTCCAGTCTGATTAGGCCCAAAGTTATCAGAAATGATTTGGTTTGGATAGATACGGGAAGAATCCATCACATCTTTAACCATTTGTTTAAGAAAGGCTAAATCTTCTGTTTGAAGTAAGTCTTTTTTCTGACCTTGAATAAGCGTATTTGTAAGGATCAAAATTAAAAATGGCAAAAGAATTTTTTTTAACTTCATCTCACTTTAAATATTTCTCAAAAAATGCATCCATTTTCTTTTGCATATATTTGTTTGGTCGTTGTGCAATATCCATCGCATGGGGCCAAAGAGGGAGTTTGTAGTATTCGGCAGGAACACCGAGCCGGTCAAGCCTAGCTTTTAAAGTATCTGATTGACTTTGTGGTAAAAGATTATCGGAAGTTCCCTGAAAAATGAGGGTAGGGGGCAATCCCTTTCGAAGATATTTTGCTGGAGAGGCCTCCCAGTATAAATCAGGTCTTTCTTTGAACGAATGACCGATAAAACCTGTGACAAGATCCTGATTTTGAGCATAAGGTGTCGTCATATCCACTGGGCCATAAATATCAACGACACATTTAATTTTATTCGATGGACCATTAAAGTAGGTACTATCGAGTGGAAGGGTAGGATTTTTAAAATCGTACGAAGTCATCAAAACCAGGTGACCGCCTGCTGATCCACCAATCATGGCAACGCGTTCTGGGTCATATCCGTATTTTTTGCTGTTATTAAAGAGAAAATGCATGGCATCAGAAACATCCTGAACACAAGCTGGATAAATACTGTCATTTTTCAAGGTATATGAAACGGTCGCTGTGATATACCCTTTTTTTGCAAAATCTACCAGATAAACCAGATAATCAGATCGTTTGCCACTTTTCCAACCGCCACCATGAACAAAAACTAAAAGAGGCGCTGGTTTTTTAAGATCTCGAGGTTTGTAGATATCTAGTTGGAGCGATCTACCATTTATCTTTTTATATTCAATATTTTTAATTTCCTCTATAGATTTTGGAATTTCAGGCTCCAGGTTTGCAAGTTTTTCAAGACCCACGCCAATAGCGAGGTAATCGAGTACTTCGAAATGATAGGCGATAGGCGCATTTTCTGGAAACAAAAATCCTATAGTTCTGGGCAGCAACATCATAAAAATAAAGGCTGCCATAATGTATAGGAATATTTTGAAAATTTTCATCATTTAAGTTTTAAAATACGTCGGGTACAAATTGATAAGGTAATATAACACTAATATGGCGAATAGAATACACACTAGGGATACCTGTTTGCAGTTATCGTATAAATATTTGGGGTACAATGTTTATTCCATGGTTGAATAACCTCACTATTGTATTTTTATGACTTCGCTCTAATTAATTAGAATTTATGAGTGTATTGTGTATATTTGCGCCCGAACTGCTTCCTGTAGTTTGGGGTCCCGTAGTTCAACGGATAGAATAGGTGTTTCCTAAACACTAGATATGGGTTCGATTCCCGTCGGGACCACTCGGTTAAAAATCAATGATTTATATATACTATTCACTTATTATTTGACATTATATTCCGAACCCTGCAGCAAACCCTGCAGCACTCTTTTCAGGTTAGTGGTTGGAATTGTTTCAATATAAGATTAAACACCTTTTTGGGAAGGTGTTTACCTTCTAATATATTCGCCAGCTGTCATTACTGGAATTTTAGCATTTTTAAAATCTTTCTTATTTCGGGTAATTATTATATCTGATTCGTTATCCATGGCTATAAAATATTGTAAGCCATCTTCGAAGTCATTAAAATCAGATGCCAACGCCAATTCGATGGCTTTGTCTTCTAAAGGCAGAACTTTAACAAGGACCTTAAATTTTGCTAAATATTTTTTAGCATCAATATCTTTGTGATGCTTTACGATAGAGTAATATGCGTTTGCAAATGATAAAGATGAAATACAAAGTTGAATTTCTTTTTTATCGCTCAAAGTAAATAAAGCTTGAGCGTCTTTATAAAATAAGTCACGCTTAGCTAATAAATCGATGATTATATTTGTATCAACAAAAATATTTTCCATCATGAATATTTCTTGTCAATATAATTTCTATAATCATCTCTTTCTTCATAATCGTTAGGAATAATTCCAGTCAAACTTTCTACCAACGCACTAACAGATGATTTTTCCTTTGACTTTTGTGTTAACGAATTTAGGTAGTTTTCTATCAATTTTGATAGACTTACACTATGACTTTTAGCGTAAATTTTTGCTTCGTTAATTATTTCTTTATCAAGATTCAAAGTGAGTTTCGTGTTCATAATTTAAATTTACGTACAAATATAATAAATTATTACGTAAGTTATTCTTTTTAGTAAGTTTTTCCCCTCATATACAAAAGTTGTATTTGCAAATCAATTAAATGGATGATCATAGGAAATAGGTGAATGAAAAAAATAGATACTGGTTAAAACAGGGCGAATTCAATTCGCCCCTACGTGAACGATCATACAATAATGTTTAAAATGAGGGTGATTTAATGTTAAAATTGTCAGTTTCAACGGATAATTGTTCCCATTTGGCGTAGGGGCTAATTGCATTCGCCCTCCGGTGATACAGATAAATTTCAAATTTCTAAAACCTGCCTTTAATATAAAATTATGGAACAAACAAAATATTTTTACTAGGTTTGTTCAAATTATGAAAATCATGAACAAATCTGTATTTCCTAGAAATGTTACCTATATATTCCCTTTTGTTTTCTTTGTTTTATCATTTGTACCGAGTTTTGGACAATATTCAATATCCACAACAGGAGGTCA
>JAJTER010000175.1 GCA_021299835.1 Saprospiraceae bacterium
TTCAGTAATATCTTCTGCAGGCGAGAGGAATTGGCCCCCCGCGTTGTTTATTAAAATATCTAATCGACCGGTTTTTTCTTTAATGAAATTGGCTAAATCTAATATTTGTGCTGTTTCCCTAATATCTGTCGTTTTCTCAAAACAAGTGCCCAAAAGGCTTAGTTCCTCTATGGCCTCTTTTAACTTGGCTTCTTTTCGACCACAAATAAATACTGTTGCCCCTGCTTTTAGAAACTGAACGGCAATTTCTTTACCAATTCCCGAACCACCTCCTGTCACTAAAACAGATTTATTTTTAAACAAATCATCTCTGAAAATCATGCCGTTTCAAATTTATTTTTTCTTAATTCTTTTTTTAATTTATTCATAAAAGACTGATAATGCACTTCTATGGTGTGTCTTTTTGCTGAAAGGAATTCTTTTGAAATGTCATTTGCATCCTTTTCTGCTAATATTTTTACATCACCCTCTGGCTTCCATTTTTTCAAAATGTACTTCGCTGCTAATTTAGCCTGATAATCACTTAGGGGCCAAACAGCGCCTTGTGGTTGAAATAAACCTATGAAAATCAAGTTTTTATAATCAGGGTGAAACATTCTCAAATAGAGCGGCACGCTATCTCCCTCTTCCCATTGAATGAACTGTTTACTAAAAAAGGGAAAACTAATTTTATAACCTGTAGCGGCTATGATAATATCAAAATTTTCATGTTTACCATCCTGAAAATAAACTTCTTTGTCTTCTATTTTTTTGATGCCAGTCCTTGGAGTAACCTTTCCGTGTCTTATTTTATATAAAAGTTCAGAATTTAGGGTAGGATGAACTTTAGTCACTGCAAAATCTGGCTCGGGTAGCCCGTAATCTTTGTATCGCCCGACCTGAATAAAAACAGCTAATCGCCGGAGAGGATTGGATATAAAGGTGGGAAGCCAGGCCATGCCCTTATTAAAAGTATCTGTAGGTTTTCCAAGAAAAAATTTGGGAATGATATATTGAGGATTTCTAACAGAAATGGCGGTGTATTCAGCCACCCGACTTATTTCAACCGCACAGTCACATCCTGAATTTCCCGCTCCAACGACTAAGACTTTTTTCCCCGAAAATGGTTTATTTGTCTTATAAAGGTGGGAATGTATTAATTCACCTTTGAAAGAGGTAAGTTCCTCTGGAATTCTCGGTTTTGAGTGATGACCATTGGCAATAAGAAGGTAATTAAACGTTTTAATTTCTCCAGTACTCAAAGTGAGTTCCCATCGTTCATCCTCCTGGATTTTTGCCTCTATGACCTTCGTATTAAATTGAATGTGAGCGAATAAATTAAAATGGGTAGCATAATCATAAAAATAACGCCATACTTGTTGGTGTGATGGATAGTCCGGATAATTTTCGGGCATGGGGAAATCCTCAAAGGAGGACATCGTTTTCGAACTTATAATGTGGGTGGTTTCACATACACTGGAATGAGATTCTTTTTCAGAAAAAAGCCAGTTTCCTCCAATTTGATCATTTTGTTCAAAACAGATGACTTCGCCAACATTGGCTTGAATCATGTTTTTTAAGGTCGTAAGTCCTGAACAACCTGCCCCAATGATGGCAATAGATGGTTTTTTTGGGTATTCTTTGCTTAACATTGTTATTTACTTGTTTTTTTCCGCTTTCATAAATATGGTAAAAATTATCTAAAAAAGAAAGGCTTTTTACATTCTGACACATTTTTATTACTTTTAATTTTCACAAACCTTATTTTATTATTATGAAGCAACTATTTATCTCATTTCTATTGTCTCTTACTTTTTTAGGTGGGTTAGCAGGCCAAAAAGTACCTTTATCGTATTATTTGCCTGAAATAGAATACCAAGCAACTATTCCTACTCCTGAAGCATTTTTTGGGTTTCAGGTGGGTGACTGGCACCTTTCACATGACCAGCTTTTGTCCTACCTTAAACACATTTCTTCGCTTTCTTCTAAAGCGAAATGGGTTGAACATGGCAGAACGTACGAGGGAAGACCTTTGATTCATTTGGTTATTACCTCGGAGGAGAATCACAAAAATCTGGAAGCTCTTCGTTTAAAACACGTGGCTAATACGAATCCGGAGCAATCTGCAAAGTTGAATCTTGAGGAGGTACCGCTCGTTTTTTATCTGGGAAATGCCATCCATGGTAATGAAGCCAGTGGATTTAATGCCGGACCTTTGGTAGCTTATTATATGCTGGCAGGCAAAAGTCAGTCTATTGACAAATTCCTGGAAAAATGTATCCTCATTTTTGACCCAAGCTTAAATCCAGATGGTGCTCAACGCTTTTCTACCTGGGCAAATATGCATAAAAATGAAAATCTAACAGGTGATAATCAAGACAGAGAATATAATGAAACCTGGCCTGGTGGTCGTTCTAACCATTATTGGTTCGACTTGAATAGAGATTGGTTGTCCATGGCTCACCCGGAAAGTAGGGGTAGAATTTCTATTTTTCATCACTGGAAACCTAATGTTTTAACAGATCATCATGAAATGGGTACCAATGCAACTTTTTTCTTTATGCCCGGTGTGCCAAGTAGAGTAAATCCGAATACGCCAAAGAAAAATCAACAGCTAACTGCTAAGATTGGCCAGTACCACGTGAAGGCCTTAGATAAAATTGGTTCTCTGTATTATTCTGAGGAAGGATATGACGATTTTTACTACGGTAAAGGTTCTACTTTTCCAGATGCAAACGGATGTATCGGCATTCTTTTTGAACAGGCCAGTTCGAGAGGACATTTGCAACAATCGGAAAATGGACCTCTTGCTTTTCCCTTTACTATAAGAAATCAGGTAGTTACCGCGCTTTCTTCCCTGGAAGCTGCGTCTGAATTGCGCGTTGAGTTGTTAGAGCATCAAAGGGAATTTTTCCAGATCGCAAAAAAGGAAGCAGCGGCAGATACGAGAAAGGCCATTGTTTTTGGTGATAAATTTGATCCGGCCAGAGTAAATCATTTTATCGAAATATTGAGAAGGCAGCAAATTAAAGTTCATCATCTGGCTAAACCAGTAGCAGTTGATGGTAAATCGTTCGAGCCTTCTTCCTCCTTCATTATTCCAATGGAACAGGATCAATATAAGCTGATATTAGGTGCTTTTCAGGTGTTAAATCAATTTGAGGATAGTATTTTTTACGATATCTCTACCTGGACTTTACCTCACGCATTTAATCTTGCTTACCATTATTTGCCGAAAGCTGGATTTGATAACGCCTTGTTTGGTAAGGAAATCGTCGGATTAACACCGGATATGAATCCTCTGCCAGCTGTATCATTGTCTCAGTATGCCTATTTGATGGAATGGGATAATTATTATGCGCCCAAAGCTTTGTATCATATTCAGAAGGCGGGAATCAGAACAAAAGTATTTAGAGAGGGTATGACCTTGGGAGATAAAAAATATCAACCGGGAACGATTATGATTCCTGTTCAAAACCAGGTATTGTCGCCAGAAAAAATACATGCTGTCATTGCTGAAGCATCAAATAAAAGTAAGGTTGTTATTGAAGCAGTAAGTACTGGTTTTACCATTAAGGGAAATGATTTGGGGAGTAATGGTTTGACAACCCTTGAAATACCGAAAGTAGCTATTATCATTGGGGAGGGAACTACCTCTTCTACCGTAGGTGAGGTTTGGCATCTTCTGGATCAGAGATATGGTATGGTAGTCAATAAATTAGAGGTAAACAGGCTCTCAAGGTCTGATTTGTCCAGGTATAATGTCATTGTATTAGGTGGGGGTTCTTACCAGGCACTTGGAACGGCGGGTGCTGCACAAATAAAGGAATTTGTCCAGGGTGGGGGTACCGTAGTAGGTATCCAAAACGCTATTAACTGGTTGAAAAGCCAAAATTTAGTGTCTGTTACTTACCGTGAAGTTCCCGACGGAGAAAAAAAGCGCAGGCCTTATGGCGCTATGACAGATGATTTGTTTTCCCTTGAAATTCCAGGTACTATTTTTGAAGCAGATTTAGATATTTCACATCCTCTTGGATTTGGCTACAGACAAAGTAAAATACCCGTTTTCAGAGATGGTGATTTATTACTTGAGCCGTCAAAAAATCTTTATGCAACGCCATTGGTTTACACGCAAAATCCATTGCTAAGTGGCTATTTACCAAGAAAATACAATGGTAAAATGGGAGGTACTGCAGGAATTATTGTAGGAAGTACCGGTACTGGAAAAATAATTATGATGGCTGATAATCCTAATTTCAGAGAACATTGGTTCGGGACAAATAAGTTATTTGCTAACGCCATTTTCTTCGCTAAAGCTATAAATAGCATGGGAACTGAATCGGCTCCCCGAACAGGAAACGAATAATATTCAATAGGCATTAAAATACAAAGGGGCTGTCTAAAAAGATAGCCCCTCCTGAAGGCAAAGAATAAAAAATGAATGATTTTTTAAGATTATACCCTATAGACAATAGATTTTCAAACAAAATTATCGTTGAGACGCGATGCTTCGCGTCTTCTCCCCGACAGGTTTATATT
This sequence comes from Saprospiraceae bacterium, assembly GCA_021299835.1. Classification (GTDB taxonomy): domain Bacteria; phylum Bacteroidota; class Bacteroidia; order Chitinophagales; family Saprospiraceae; genus BJGN01. The sequence continues at coordinate 4,519 of JAJTER010000175.1, forward strand.
TGAAATTTACCCTTAACACTTGATTTTGAATCAGGATTTACAGGATTTTCAGGATTACAGAGGACGTCTTCGTTTTTAGCGCAATGTTTATTTGTAGATGATTACTTTTCTCCCTTCTTTTCGCCGATGCGTAACGCATCGGCGAGGTGCCTGGTAATGAAAT
>JAJTER010000176.1 GCA_021299835.1 Saprospiraceae bacterium
GATAACATTGCTGCGACACATGCCGTTGCAAATCAATACGGCCTGTCAGTGAAAGCCAACGATAACGCTATTTATTATATTAGTGGAAAAGAACGAACCGCATTCATTCGAACCGATACAGATTTTGGGAAGGCAACTTTTATCATCGATGATACCAAGGTGCAAAATCGTAATGCATCGGTTTTTATGGTCAACTCCGATTTGAAACCGTTTAAACTGGAAAAGATTTCTTCCCTGAAGAGAAATCAGCAGAAAATCGATCATTCTTTGCCAGGAGCCTGCCTCATCACGGTTACCAATGCAAAGGTAAAACGCTTTATACGTTTTGGGCTCAATCAAAATAAGGGTTCGTCACAAACGGATATTTTTGTTGTCGATAAAAACGGTAACGTGGATATGAATGCCCCAATTGTCTGGGACTTCGATCAGATTACGGATATCACAGCTATTCCGATGGATGAAAATACGCTAACTATTTCTGGTGGGCGTTTTAGGACAATAGCCAATAAAGAGGAATCAAAGTACAATTATTATAGCAGGAATATCGCTATCAGGCGCTCCCATGTGCTGGTGCAAGGGCTTGAACATCGCGTCACGGGTGAAGGAGAACACGGAGCGCCTTATGGTGGCTTCATTAATATTGGCGATTGCGCTTATGTAACAGTGCAGAACACCATACTCACAGGACATAAAACATATATAACCATTGGCGCGGCAGAAAAGCCCGTTTCTATGGGCACTTATGATATTTCTGTAAACCGTGCCATCAATGTGTCATTCGTTCAGTGCAGGCAGACCAATGATATCAATGACAAAACTTACTGGGGAATTATGGGGTCTAACTTCAGTAAAAATCTATTGTATGACTCTTGCATCTTTTCGCGTTTTGATGCCCACATGGGCGTGGCAAACGCGACCATTCGCAACTCTACCCTTGGGCACATGGGTATAAATGCCATTGGCAGCGGGTTGCTGACCGTGGAGAATTCGACCATCAATGGCTATGCTTTGATAAATTTGCGCTCTGACTATGGCAGTACCTGGCAGGGAGATGTTTTAATCCGCAACTGCGTTTTCGTGCCTTCCGGTGGAAAGCCAGCGAATTCAAGCCTGATCGGAGGGTCTAATTCCAGTCAGCATGATTTCGGTTACACCTGTTATATGCCGGAACGGATAACGATTGAAAATCTGCAAATCAACGATGCCAATCATCCGGAATCTTACAAAGGTCCCGCCATTTTTTCAAATTTCAATCCGAATATGAAAGATGCTTCTTACCAGGAAACCTTTCCTTTTGTAAGAACCAGAGAAGTCATTCTCCGGAATGTAAGCACTGCGAGCGGAATGCCATTGAGGCTGAGCGATAACCCCTTTTTATTTAAAGATGTAAAGGTGTTGATGGAGTAATGAAGGGACGAAATCAATGAATAGGGCTCCAAGCGAAGCATAGGATGGAAAAAAAGAAATTGAAATGAAAAAAGCAATAGTTATTGGTGCGACTTCCGGAATAGGTAAAGGACTGGCAAAACTTCTATCTGAAAATGATTACAACATTGGAATTACTGGCCGACGAACAGAATTACTTGAAGATTTGAAAGCACAAAAACCAAACTCTTTCATTACAAAAACTTTTGATGTGACTAACACAGAAGTAATTAGTGAGAATTTGGAAGCATTAAAAAATGAGCTCGGTGGACTTGACTTGTTGATTATTAGCTCGGGAACAGGGGACTTAAATGAAAAACTAGACTTTGACATTGAAAAACGTACCATAGATACTAATGTAACTGGATTTACTTGTATTTCAAATTGGGCTTTCAATTTCTTTGAGCGTCAGAAGTCAGGTCATTTGGTTGTTATAACATCAGTAGGTGGTCTTCGCGGAAGTGGAATCGCTCCTGCTTATAACGCTACAAAAGCATATCAAATAAATTATTTAGAAGGTTTAAGACAAAAAGCATCGAAACTTGAAGGTCAAATTTTTGTGACAGATGTTAGACCAGGATTTGTTGACACTGATATGGCAAAAGGCGAAGGACAATTTTGGGTTGCCTCTGTTGAAAAAGCAACACGACAAATTTTTAACGCGATAAAACAGAGAAAGAAAATGGTTTATATCACGAAAAGATGGAAATTAATAGCTATAATTTTAAAAGGAATACCAGGTCAAATATATGATAGATTGTAAATGCAAAGTTCTTAGATCAGCTTTTTGATTTTTTTGTCAAATGAAGGGACGAAATGGATGAATATGCTTATTGAAAAATATACACCACAATGGATTAATGATTATGCGTCCATAAAATGTGAAATTGAAAAGGGACTTCATGGTTTAAATCTTACCATGGAACATATTGGAAGTACTTCTGTCCCAGAATTAGATTCGAAACCTATCATTGACATTGATATCATTTATTACCATCAAGAAGATTTTGAAAAAATAAAAGCAGGCCTTTTGACCATGGGATATTACCATAATGGAAATCAGGGAATAGAAAATCGAGCTGTTTTTAAGAGAAATATTGGATGGACTAATCAAATTTTAGACAAAATTAAACATCATTTATATGTTTGTCCCGTGGATAGCAAAGCATTGGAAAGGCATATTTTATCTCGAAATTTTTTGAGAAATAATGATTGGGCAAGATTAAAATATCAACAAATGAAATATGAATTAGCGGAAAAAGCTAAGCAGGATAAAAAAATATATGCTGAATTAAAGGAATTAAATGTAAATGATTTTATCGATTCAATGATAGCAAAAATGAGAGAGTAAGACAGATAGCTGTCAATCATAATGGTTTGATGATCCGGTTCCATTATATATTTCTTTAAAATGTGTAAAAAATAAAACGACTGACCTTAATTGGCAAAATGAGTACATATCTTTGTATAAATTTTAAAATACACTTATTATGGAAGTACTTATTGGAATTATTTTATTGATTGCATTCATCTTAATTATTAGATTATTTGGAGCCTGGATGTTAAGAATTGATGAGGTTATAAAGCTGCAAAAGGAAATGCTTGCAGAAATGAAAAAATACACACAACAGAATTTATCTTAAGAGAAATTTCCTGCCCTTATTTTTGAAATAAGGGCAGTATAAGATGGGCTGCTTTTTCTGCACCGGCAAAGGTAAAATGGGTATAATCAGCCGCTGCCAAAGCGGGTCTTTCTTTTTCAACCCAACGTTTCATGCTGCCAGGACCGCCCATAGCCTCTGCCAGACTAAAAAAAGCAGCATTTCCTTGTTTTGCCGCTTTCTGCATACTGGCAGTCAGATAGGGTAGTCCCGGATTCGAATATTTCCCGCCGGCCGGTCCGTTACATTTATCTGGTGGCCCAATGATAAGGATGGGTACACCGGGGAATGCTTGTTGAAAATGCTGTATTAATTTTAATATTTTAATCTCAAAGTATCGGTAATCCGTTTGAGTGGGTCCTAAAACATTCAGTCCAAATTGAAAAACGATTAAATCGTATTTCAGCTTTTCCTGAAACCCTGCCAGCATATTCACTGGAATTTTGGTCAGTCGGGGTCCATCTAACCCTCGTAAACTAAAATTATCGAGTAATACACCCTCCTTGCTTTCCATACTCAGGCCGTACAAGGGAATTTCTGGTGGAATCTGTGCGCTTATCCTGATTTGTTTGGTTGGATTTTCATACAATAAAAGATCATTAACGAGGAAAGTATCGCGCAAACCTACCTCTCCTGAAATACTATCTGTTGAAAAATTCACCTTAGCGTTTAGGCTGCCATATCTGTTTTTGCCATAAAAAAGGCGTACCTGAGGGAAGGAATCAATGCGTGGTGAGGTATTATTTGCCCGAAATAAGGCCCAGGGTGCCTCTTGTTTACTGGTAGCGTACCTATAACTGTAAAAACCATGTCCGGAAATGCCTGGATTCCTTTCGTAGGCAGCCGCTGGCTCGAGTGATTCCCAAAGCCAGTTGGACGAAAATTTATGCGTTATGGTTTTTCTATATCCAGGCGCTCTGGAGAGAACAGGCATATAACCAACGCCTTTTCCGCCATGCCATTTTTGTAAACTATCCCTAATAGTTTGTGTAATCAGATCGGCTTCAATACCAGAGTCTCCAAACCAGGCAATGCGAACTTGTTCTTCAGGTTGTCCTAATTTATCCAAAAAGGGTTGGAGTATTTCTTTTGGATCATCAGAAGCAAATGAAAAAAGAGTGAACCAACTAAGAAGGCAGAATTGAATCATCAGGTTATGCTAATTAATTTGACAAAATTAATTAATTTTAGAATGGAAATCCTTTTCTCACATCGCATACCCAATTTAAAATGAAAAATCTGTTCAAATTCGCTTTTTGTTTGATTTTATATGTAAGCTGCTTCAGCCCAAATATTTCATTGGCACAAGATGTTTTTTATCTCACCGCCGATCGTCTTTTTGATGGGGAAAAAATGTGGACAGGAAAGGCTGTTCTTGTGAAGGGTAATAAAATAATGGCCATTGTAGAAAAATCAAGCCCTATTCCACCAGGTGCAAAAGTGCTCGATTTTAAAAATGCAACCCTTTTGCCGGGGTTGATTGAAGGCCATGCGCACCTGTTTTTATATCCGTATAATATTACCGATTGGGATACCCAGGTGCTAAAAGAAACCGATGCATTGAGAACTGTCCGCGACTTGGGAACGGAGGGTGCAGGTTACGCCGATGTTTCCCTCAAAAAAGCAATTCTCGACAAGATTATCGAGGGTCCCCGCATGTTGGTTGCAGGAAGAGCCATTGTCTCGACAGGATCTTACGGCCCAAAAGGATATGATAATGACCAAAAAATAATGTTGGGTGCTGAACCTGCCGACGGAAATGAGTTAGTTCGGGTGGTGCGTGATCAGATTTGGCAAGGTGCCGATTTTATTAAAATATATGCCGATTATCGCTGGGCTCTTATGGGTGAAGACAGGCCAACTTTTACCCTCGATGAGCTAAAACTGATTAATGAGGTTACAACGAGCAGTGGACGCGTCATGGTTTGTCATGCAAAATCGAAAGAAGCCATCCGTAGATCCGTTTTGGCCGGGGCGGTAACCATTGAACATGGTGATTTTCTCGATGAAGAAATTGGAAAGTTGATGAAGGAGCATCAGGTCATTTTTATGCCTACCATTGCAGCTGTAGATAAAATAACCCAATACAGAGGCTGGAAAAAAGGCATTGATCCCGATCCAGAAAATGTAGTGCGCAAGAAATTAAGTTTCAAAGCTGCCCTGGCCTCGGGTGTTACCATTGGCATGGGTGGCGATGTGGGCGTTTTTCCACATGGAGACAATGTCATGGAAATGGAATTAATGGCTGAGTATGGTATGCCTAATCTTGATATTTTAAAGGCAGCTACTTCAGTAAATGCCCGTGCTATGAATTGGCAAGATAAACTGGGGCATATTAAAGAAGGATTTTTAGCTGATTTGGTGGTCGTAAAGGGAAATCCGCTGGAAAATATTTCCCAGATTCGCGAGGTAAAATTTGTGATGAAAGACGGGGTCATTTATAAGTAAGGATAATGTAGGTATTTAGTGACACAATTGAGAGGATTTGATTATTCTTGGCTCTCTTTATTGGTAAGAAGCCAATGGAACACGTTCAAATGTCGAATACCGTTTCGGTCTTGAGTAAATCCATCGGTCGTGAGTAGGTATTTAGGATAGTTGTCTTTTATTTTTTCTAAGGCACTAAATTCCCTTTCTATGGTTTTTTCATCGGTCATTTGCCACGCAACCTGGTAATATTCCATATCGCCTGTAGGGGTTTTACATACAAAATCAACTTCACTGTTCCTATCGGAGCCTGTCCATATTTTATTTCCTCGTCGTAAGAGTTCTAAGAAAACGACGTTTTCTAAAATATGTCCTCTTTCGGTTGTTCGTTCTTTGCC
>JAJTER010000057.1 GCA_021299835.1 Saprospiraceae bacterium
ATTTAAAGAAGGTACAAAATGAACGATTGGGAAAAGATATTGATTCTTGGCACTGATCATCTGCCTGTAACCCCTGAAATACGAGCACTTTGGGCATCTGCCGGCATAGATTCTGCTTTAAATGATACCGCATTTATGCGCATTTCTTTAGCCATGCATGTTGGCTTTAAAAAAATATCTCCTGCTCTTTCCAAACTGACTTCCGAAAAGACGAGCCCTTCATACCTTGAAAATTCAGATGATATCACTGTCAACACTTTGACGAAAAATGAAAAAAACCTTTCATTTCAGGAACTTACTTATCTTAAAAAAATATTTAAAAACACCAGCTATCTGGACTTACAGATAGCCCTGTTTAACAAGGTAAAGGAAGGAAACAGATTTGTTCCCATTTTGCTCTTACCCACCTTATTTGATGTTGCTTGTCAGGATGCATTTTATTACAAGAGATTACAACCGGTCATTCCCGAAAATGGATACCATTTATTGCCAAAAAATAAAAAATGGCGTTCACTTTTACCGTCAAATGATGAGAACGTATGGTATGTTGGCACTTTTTCTGAAAGAATTGCTTTATTGACTCATCTGTGCGTTCACCTACCTGACAGGATAGAAACCATTCTTTCCAGCACATGGAAAGAGGACAGTTCGTATGATAAAATTCATTTTTTTTTGCTTCTTGAGAAGATGGATATTCTACCCGGTAATTATTTGACAGACCTTGCCAGAAAAGATAATGACTTTGAATTAATTAAGATCTCGACCCGAATCAGATTTAAATTACTGCCTGATGATAAAGAAATTGAACAGTTAAAAACCGAAGTTTTAGCTTGTTTTAAGTTCAATGAAAATACCCTTTGGGTTCAAATGCCAGCACCTTGGCCTGAACAATGGCGACGTCTGGGCTTCAATGAAGATAGTAAAAAATCAACGACCTATCTACCCTTTGTTTCCATTTTCCACCCCTCTGTGTGGCATGAAAATCTACAGGTAGGACCGGAGCAATTTTTAGATATTTTACTTAAAGAATCTGTTTTTAAGCTTTGGCTACCGCATCTTACGCAAGCGGTATTGCATTACAAAAGCAATGAATGGGCATTTTATTTGTTACAGTACGCCATTGAATATGCTGAAACCTGCGCTTTATCAGATGAGGTAATCACCGCTCTTATAAACATACTTTCAGGGGAAGAATCCATTAAATTAACGCAGAAATATTTGCTTCACTGGAAGGAACCCATTGACGCTGATCATATTTTATATAAAATTATAATACATCCGTATCTGAACTGGTCGGAAAAGAACTCTCAACATTTACAATTTCACTTAGTGAAAATGTGGGAAAAATATTTAGTCCGAGGATTTTTTGCCTTTGAACACTATGAGGAACTATTTTTACTGTATGCAAGGCGTTGTAACTTAACAGAAACTATAAATGAAGACGGTTGGCTGGAAGCATTAGACATACCCTCAAACCAACCGTCTTTATTTTTTGCCTTCAATGAGATAATAGATATACGAAAGAAGGTTAGCCAACTATTATAGATCCATAAAAAGTAAGATAGGATCTTCCAGTAAATCTTTGACTTTAACTAAGAAAGTGACCGAGCTACTTCCATCGATTACTCTATGATCATAAGACATGGCGAGATACATCATTGGACGAATCTCCACCTTACCATCTATAGCGACAGGTCTATTTTTGATACTATGCATACCTAAAATAGCTGACTGAGGTTCGTTTATAATGGGTGTACTCAGCAAAGAACCAAAAACGCCACCATTAGTAATGGTAAAAGTACCTCCGGACATTTCGTCTAAGGTTAAGGACCCATTTCTGGCTTTTTGAGCCAGATTTTTCAGTGCTAATTCAATATCAGCAAAGGAAAGAGACTCAATATTTTTTATAGGTGGAACTACGAGACCATTTGGGGTAGAGATAGCGAAAGAAATATCGGCATAATTAGGTAAAACGAGCTCTTCGCCATCAATTCTGGCATTAATTTCCGGCATTTCCATTAACACCTTCGCGCATGCTTTGGCGAAGATGGACATAAAGCCAAGTTTAATTCCGTATTTAGCGACAAATTTTTCTTGATATTTATCGCGAATTTGCATAATTGCGGTAAGATCCACTTCATTGAAAGTGGTTAGCATAGCCGTTTCATTTTTGGCACTAACTAACCTTTTCGCAATCGTCCTGCGCATGCGGGACATTTTTTTGCGCTCCTCTGTTCTTGAAAAATGGGCTGGGGCAGACCCTTTAACTACACTAGGTTGGTCCTGTTGTTTTGCGGGAACGGCCTGTGCGGCATCAGCCTTGGTAATTCTGCCATCTTTTCCTGATCCTTGTATGGAATTTGCCGGAATACCCTTTTCTTCCAGTATTTTTGAAGCCGCTGGAGATGGGTGACCTGCAGCATAAGTATTTGCCGCCGCTGGGGCTGCCTTTTCAACTAACACAGTAGGTGCAGAGGTTTCCTTAGGCGCAGTTGGAACGGTAGCAGCTTCACTGACAAAAGAAGTATCAATAGTTGCTACCAACGCACCGATAGTAAGATCATCCCCTTCTTTTGCCACATAAGTCAACTTACCCGTTGCTTCCGCTGGAAATTCCAGGGTAGCTTTATCGGATTCAAATTCACATATAGGCTCATCTAATTTAACTATTGCCCCTTCTTCTTTAAGCCATCGAGACAACGTAACTTCATTTATGGATTCACCGACGGGTGGCACCCTCATTTCAATCAAACTCATATCGCTTCAAATATATTTAAATAATTTGTTCAAATTTTCTTCAATGAATCCCAGGGCCTAAAAACAAAATAAGCACCTATCAAAACAAAAGGAATACTTAGCCATTGACCAGTGCTAAGTGATTGACCCAAAGCAGATTCGAAACCACCCTGACTCTCTTTAGTAAATTCAAGGAAAAACCGAACGCCCCAAACCAACATCATAAAAGCGCCGAAAAGGTAGCCTGGCTGATGCCTTTTTTCCGTTTTCCAATAAACAAAATAAAGGATAAAAAAGATGCCTAGATATGCCAATGATTCATATAATTGAGCTGGATGCCTTGGCAGTCCATCTCCTTCTCTTACGAAGATAAAAGCCCAGGAGACATCGGTTGGTTTACCTAAAATTTCGGAGTTCATTAGGTTCCCCATACGTATAAAAAATCCTGCGAGGGCTGTGGGCACCGCAATTTTATCGAGCATCCAAACCATAGGTTTTTTCGACACATTTCTTGAAAAAAGCCAGAGGCCAATAAAGATGCCGAATGCACCGCCGTGACTGGCCAAACCGCCATGCCATGTTTGAGGAATTTCAATTAAATGCTCTTTATAATAATCCCAATCGTAGAAAAAAACATGTCCCAATCTTGCCCCAATAACAGCCCCCAAAACTATATGAATGAAGGCAGAATCCAACCATTTTTCAGGTGCTCCCTCCGCCTGATACATTTTTCGCACCATATAAAGGCCTATTAGAAAGCCTGATGCAAAAAGAAGTCCATACCACCTAAGAGAGATACTTCCCAAAGAAAATATTTCAGGATTAGCGTTCCAATTTATATAATTCAGTATCATTTTTCAAGATATTTAAAAAGCAAATGAAATCGAGCACAATTTAGGCATTTTAAATGGCTAAGGTATTATATCTCCATTCAATAATTTTTTCTTCAGGAACAAAAGGCACTTTATCGGACAATCCTAGTCCATTAATGGCTGCAGAAACTATGTCTATTTTAGTAAAATGAGATTTTTCAATCCCCAGAAAATGATTTCCGGCGGCTAAAATGACGGATTCCGGCACCATACCCACCAATTCGGAACCGCTTACTTCTACGCCGTAATTGGCCGCTAACTTTTTACAAGTTTCAAAAGCTTGAACCCACGAAGTTTCATTTAAATCCATGAGATTCATAGAAACCTGAGCGCACTGGAATTCTGGAATGAACCATCCAATGGCGCGCACCCCTTTACATAAACCAGGTATAATCGTTTTATTTCCTTGATTATCTATGGCAACGTACCCGGATTCTCTCAATTCACGAGCTATTTTATTCGCTATGGATACATCCTTTGAGTGTAAATTAACATTATAAGCCAACATAATATCTCTGGCACCAACGGCCAGAATTCCCTTTTCAACCGACACCTCGGTTGGGCCGAAATCTGGTTTCCATTCTGGATTTTTTATCTTATGAAACCAGCCTTCATATTCCCCAAAACGGATTTGGGAAAGCTTTATACGATGGGGTAAGACTGCATTTTTCTCGTATCTAAAAACGGGAAGATGGCAGACGGTTGCTACTTTAATAGCCAACTGCTCTGCCAAGACCATTGTCTGTTCCATAGTTACCCCAATCAAAGGCACTAAAGGGCAAACATCCACAGCACCCATTCGGGGATGAGTGCCAGTGTGTTTACTCATATCAATGAGTTCATAAGCTTTAAAAATTCCGAGGAAAGCCGCTTCAACGATTTGTTGAGGTGGACCAACAAAGGTAATCACTGTTCTATTTACAGAAAAACCAATATCTGTATGTAGGATTTTTACGCCACTGACTGATTCAATAGCTTGTTTTATTGACGCTATGCTGTCGGGATTCCTACCCTCACTAAAATTGGGCACACAGGCCACAAGTTCCTTTTCCATACAGCCCAAATATCATTCAGTGAGCGTAACTTGAACATCTTCAGGACTATTTTGTCCCATTTTAAGAATTTTAATTTGATAGGGATGAATGAAAATTTCTTGATTTTCGACGGGAATACTTTCACATGATTCCAAAATTAAGCCAGCAAGCGTAACGTAGGAATCACTTTTCAAGAAAGGAACGGGAATAAATTCATTTATTTCGTCCATGGGATTTTGCGCTTTAATCCTAAATGAATTTTCTTTCATTTTTTCCACGATAGGCGTCTCTGTATCGTGCTCATCTTGGATTTCACCCACCAACTCCTCGATAATATCTTCCAAAGTTAGTAAGCCAATGGTACCTCCAAATTCATTGACAACGACGGCCATCTGTGTTTTCTTACTTTGAAAAAGCCTTAATACTTGCAAAATCTTCTTGTTTGCAGAAAGGAAAAGGATAGGTCGAACCATATCCTTAATTATTTTATCTGGATTTATTTTAGAGCTGGATAACAAATCTTTGGTATGAACGAAGCCAATAATCACATCCATACTGTCTTCATACACGGGATATCGGGAATAACCTTCCTCTATGGCAATATCAATAGCGTCAATCACGGTTAAATTCGCACTGAGGCCGACCAGTTGGTTTCGTGGTTTAAGCACTTCTTTCACCGTTCTGTCATCAAAGTCGAAAACATTTTGAATAAGTTCTCTTTCCGAGGCTTCAATGGCACCCCCTTCAGCACTTTCGGCAATAATTAACTTCAATTCATCTTCAGAATGTATATCTCCATGAGGCACTGGCTTTATACCAATAATTCTCAATATAAAGTTTGCGAAACCATTTAGCACAATAATAAAGGGACGAAAAAGGAGATAAAAAACCTTAAGTGGCAGAGAAACAGCCAATGCAGTTTCTTTAGGATGTCTTATAGCCAGCGATTTTGGAGCCAACTCACCAAAAACAATATGAAGAACGGTAATAAAAGAAAAGGCAATAGGAATAGCTATTTTATGTGCTGCACTTTCAGAAAACTCGAAGCCCAGCCAATCCATGAAATTTAAAATAATGCGGGTGACCACGTCTTCACCAATCCAGCCTAAAGCTAAACTAGCCAGTGTAATTCCTAATTGTGTGGCAGCGAGATAGGCATCGAGATTTGATACTACATTATGCGCCATTTTAGCATTAAAGCTAGGATTATTATTCACTTGAATCTGCGAAATTCTAACTTTCACAATAGCAAATTCAGCTGCTACAAAAAAACCATTTAAGAATACTAAAAAGAATGTTAAGAAAATTTCAAGTCCCATCTAAAAGAATATTTATTCAAAAAAAGCAAGAAGATAAAAAATATATTGCAAAGATAATTTATCTGAGGGCATCATATAATATTTCTGCAGGATGAACCGCTGATCTGTTTGTTCCATCAAAAATCTGGTGTCTGCAACTTGTTCCTGAAGCGGCAATTATAACTTCACTTTCATTTTTACGAATTTCAGGAAAAAGCACCAATTCCCCAATTTTCATACTCAAATCATAATGTTCCTTTTCGTAACCAAATGACCCTGCCATCCCACAACAACCCGTTGGAAGCACTTCTACCTCATAATTTTCAGGTAAATTCAAGCAAAAAGCAACATCACTTTGCGACGCTAATGCCTTTTGGTGACAATGCCCATGTAATTTTACTTTAGCTTTCTCCTTTGTAAAATTTTCCTGCGTGATATTTCCCCTTTCAACTTCCCTGGCGATGAACTCTTCCAATAAAAAAACATGATTTTTGACGCTATTTGCTACATTTTTCCATTTTTCCTGCACCAATCTTGGATATTCATCTCTAAAACTAAGTACAGCAGAAGGCTCAATACCAATAAGAGGGACAAATTCAGAAACTTTACCACCTAAAAGAAGAAGGTTTTTCTCCGCAGATTTTTGGGCATGCTTTAATAAACCTTTTGAAATAGCCGCCCTTCCACTATCCACATGGTCGGGTATGTTCACCTGATAACCTAGTCTGGTAAGCAGTAAAATAGCCTTTTTTCCTATTTCTACGTCATTGAACCGGGTAAATTCATCACAAAAAAACAAGACGTTACCTAGCAATTTTCCCTTAGGCTTAGGATTATTTGATCTGAACCATTTCTTTAAATCACCTTCAATGCGTGGGAGATTCCTTTGTTCAGCAATGCCCATAGCCATTTTTATAAAACGACTAAAGAAAGCATTTGAAAAGAAGAAATTGGCTAAAGGAGGAAAAAAAGAACCTATATGATTAAACAGACTGATATTTGCGATCATAAAGGAACGAAAGGGAATACCTGTTTCTTTGTATTTCTGATAAAGATATTCCGCTTTTAACGTGGACATATCTACATTGGAAGGACATTCCGATGAACAACCTTTACAGGAAATACATAAATCCATCACCTCGTCCAATTCCTTTCTATTAAAAGCACTTTTACCCTGATTTGTCCTGGTCAGGACCTCACGCAAAACATTAGCTCTTCCCCGGGTGGAATCCTTTTCATTTTTGGTAACCATATAGGAAGGGCACATAACTCCGCCGGAAACATCGTGTAATTTTCTACAATCTCCTGATCCACTGCACTTTTCAGCAGCTTTCAATATACCTCCATGAGAAGAAAAATCGAAAATAGTCTGCCATTTCGGTTGTTCCACATCTACCAGATACCGAGTACCAGCGTTCATAGGAGGCGTATCAATAATTTTGCCTGGATTAAAAATATGTTTTGGATCCCATTTATTTTTTAATCCTTTTAATAGCTCATAATTATGTGAACCAAGCATCAGGGGAATAAATTCACCTCTTACTCTTCCATCGCCATGTTCACCGGAAAGAGACCCATTATATTTTTTAACCAATTTTGCCGATGCTTCCCCAATGGCTCTGAATTCATTTAAACCATCTGTGGTTTTCAAATTTGCCAATGGTCTAATATGTAATTCACCTGCTCCGGCATGAGCATAATACACAGCTTCCTGACCAAATTTCTTCATTAACTCTTGAAATTCAGCAATATAAGCTGGCAAATCAGCTAAGGCAACGGCCGTATCTTCAACAAATTCTAAGGGCTTTTTGTCTCCTTTCACCAAAGAAAGAACACCAAATCCTGCCGCTCTCAACGCCATTACTTTCTGCGTATCTGGTGGATAAACGATGGGGTAAGCATAGCCAAAACCCCTTTCTTTCAGCACATTAATTAGGTGTTCCGCTTGTTTATTTAAGGAAATTACCTCTTTATCTCTCAACTCAATGATTAGAATAGCGGCTGGATCACCCTCAAGAAAAAATCTATTTTTTTGTTGCTCCTTATTTTCTTTGGTACAATCCATGATAAATTTATCCATCAGTTCGCAGGCATAAGGTCCATGCTCCATGACGGTTAAAGTAGCCTCCAACGCTTCTGTTAGCGAAGAAAAATGAGCACAAAGGATGGCTTCTGCGGGCGGAGGCAAAAGATTAACGTGTAATTTTATCTCTGTGAAAAAGGCCAGCGTGCCTTCTGAACCTGCCATCAACTCGCAAAAATTAAAAGGTTTCCCTCCAGGCGTAAACACCTCGGAACGAAGCAACAGATCTATAGCATAGCCTGTATTCCGTCTATGAATTTCAGGTTTTGGAAACTGGGCTTCAATTTCTCTTCTATTTTCAACATCATCTAATACCGAAAAAATATGCTTATATAATTCATTTTCAAGACTATCGCCTTTCGTTTTTTCGTGAAAGGCTTCTTTACTAAGGGGCAAAAAATGAACAGCATCGGCATTTGACAAAAAGCCTTTTATTTCAAGAACATGATCTCTGGTTACACCATATTTAATAGAAGTGGTGCCAGAGCTGTTGTTTCCTACCATTCCACCAATCATACATCGATTTGCGGTCGAGGTATTTGGTCCAAAAAAGTAACCAAATGGTTTTAGAAAATGATTTAGTTCGTCGCGAATAACGCCAGGTTGCACCCTTACCCACCCTTCTTCAGCATTGAATTCCAGGATGCGATTCATATATTTTGAAACATCAACCACTATACCACTACCAACACATTGTCCGGCGAGAGAAGTCCCTGCGGTTCTCGGTATTAACGAAATACCATGTTGGTGAGCGAACGACACCAATGTTTTAATATCCTTTTCATTTTTCGGACAAGCTACGGCCAAAGGAATTTCCCTATAAACAGACCCATCTGTTGCATAAAGAATACGTGTTGTTTCGTCTTGAAAAAAGTCACCGTCGAAATCTTTCGCAATGTCAGATAATAGCTTCCCGGGAAAATCCATATTTAAAGAATTAAATTGATATTGTTAGTGTAGTAAAAGCTGGTAGTGGGTTGTGACAAAGGACGTCTGGTTCGAATATATTGCCATAAGAGTAAGGTACATAAAATGCCAATTATCCAGGGTAAAATGCGCCAGAATCTGCCCTTTAAACCAGGAGCACCGAATAATTTCATTCTTTTCCTAATTTTTTCGGAAGTCTTATGCTTGCAGGCAAAGGTCCCTCATCACTTCCATAGGTAAGATTAACATCGTCAAGAACCATATCCAATATGGAATCCTTCCCTCTTTTGTACCCATCCTTCAATTTATGACCATAAAACCCACTGAGTGTATTCCAATAAAACGCGGTAAAACTTCCTCTTAAATCTCTTATCAGATAAAAAATAGGCGCTTGCACCTCCTTTTCAATCATCTTCATAAGAATCATGCCCTGGGTTTTCGATAAATTTCGCAGAGGTGTTTCAAACTCATTTTTCAGTTGATCCTGAAGTTCCCTGGTATATTTTCTTCTTTTTCCCTTTCTCATTTCCGCTGTTTGCCGTTGAACTTCCTTGAAAATTCGAATCGCTTTTTCCGCGTAAGGATATACCTGATAGGCATACCTCCTATATCTTTGGTACTTATTATATTCGTCCATACTGGCGAATTCCCTTCTTGAGGTTACCGTCATGTCACCAAAATTTGCCAGCACAATGGTGTCACCACAATCATCGAGGATATATTCAAATATATCTCCATTGATAAGAAGGGTCTTTTTCTCCTGGGCCTGAAGGTTGGAAAGAAAAAAAATGCTGAGGACCAGCCACAAGATTCGCATAAGCTAGTTTCTAATTTTATACAAAGATACAAATATAATAAATCGAATGTTTTCAGCAGGTCGACAAATCCGGTGTTTTGTCCTTCCTTAGTGTGGGTAAAACGATGTGATTCCCATAAAATGATAGGATATTTAATCTTTTCTAAGTCCAACCTAACAATATGCTAATGAATGTATCATCAAAGCCGGTTTCTATCCTTTTCATTGCAAATAGTGCTTATTTTTTACATCATTATTATGAACACCTCCTCCTATTTTTTGCATCATCGGGTTATCGCGTTAGCATCATTGTACCTTTAGACAATAATGCCTTGGAAAATGACTTACCAACAGATTACAACACTTACTTTTTACCATTTTTTCATGCTTATCAATTCAATGGTTTCAAACAAATTAGACTACATCTGGAACTTAGAAAGATACTGTTGAAAACTAAGCCATCGGCTGTTTTTTCCTTTACTTTTAAAATATCCATTGCCGTTGCCATCGTTTGCAGGGCATTACACATACCATTAATTCCAACTTTCACCGGCTTGGGCTTTTTATTTATGCATCAGAAAATCATTGCTAATGTATCAGGTTTTTTATTAAAAAAAATATTTCAGCAATGTCCTGTGATCCTTTTTCAGAATAAGGAGGATGGTCATTATTTTCTCAGGAACAAATGGATTCATATTGAAAAAATGAATTTTATCGCTGGTTCCGGCATTTGCCCAACTTATTACCAGCCTATTACTTATCCTGAATGTGCAAAAACCAGAGTAATTCTATATTTAGGTCGCATTCAATACGATAAAGGCTTACAATGTTTAATAGCCTGTTTAAAATGTCTTAAAAATGAGAATATTCCGTTCAAGTGTATTATAGCAGGTAAAATAGGAAATGGCCATCCCACAGATATCCCATTATTCAGTGTGTTGGAATGGGAAAAAGAGGGCATTATACAATATGTAGGTAATCATTCCGACGTGCGACCTTTACTTGCCCTTGCGAATATGATTGTGCAACCTTCCAAAAGAGAAGGCTTATCCAGAACTATTTTAGAGGCTCTGGCGTGCGGCCGACCTGTAGTTTCTTCGACTGCACCCGGTTGTGCGGAATTAATCAAAGAAGGAGAAAATGGCTGGCTTTTTCCAACAGATAACATAAAAGAGTTAACGCTTTTATTCAAAAAAATACTGCTCATGCCCTACTCAAAACTTTTGTCTATGGCAAAACAATCGCCAGGCAGTATTCCACCCCGCTATTTCAATCTGTCTATTCATCAGGGTTATGCCCTTTCCATTGAAAAGATTATTTGTATGAAATGAATAAAAAAATGCGAACTATAACTAACTATATGACTAAAAATTTGCTCTTCCTGAGTTATTATTTTCCACCTGTCCAGGTTAGTTCCTCGATTAGAATTAGGCATTTTTTTGAAGGATTTATTGCCAACGGATTTACTATTTCTGTGCTTACCGGAAAATTCCAAAAGAAAATAACAGGAGAACAGACCATTAATCTACCTATTTCGAACATTTACCATATACCCCTTTTTGGCCTGCGGCGATTGTTGTCAAATTTCATATTAACTCATTATACCTTACCCCTTTTGTGGAAAAAGAAGGTATTTATATCGTCGCTTTTATCTTTTAGAAACCGCATTCCATTCAATCTTATCATTGGAGACGGTGGCTTAATTTACCTTTGGATAGCTTATTTCAAGGCAGTAAAATGGATAAAAAACTATAAAATCACTCATATTTTCACTTCTCATAGCCCTTTGGTTGACCATTTTATCGCTTTTTTATTAAAATGTACTTTTCCACACCTTCATTGGATGGCCGATTTCAGGGACTTGCCCGCAGATTTTAAATATCCCCATTATTTGAATCGTACCTTTAGTAAATATTTTTTTAAACATTTACTAAAAAAAGCTGATGCTGTCATCACCGTTTCGAAGGGCATCGCTAACGAATTAGAAAAATTATATACTAAGATTAATATATACTCAGGCTCTATTTCTTCTGAAGAAGTACAACGTCCAACGATCATATCACCAAACTTTACCATAAATTACACAGGCTCTATTTATCCTGATTATCAGGACTTATCCCCTTTAGTTAAAGTTATTTTATCGTTAATTGAGAAAGGAATAATGAATAAACAAGATATCATCTGGACCTATTGCGGTTTACATCCATGCCAATATGAGCAATGGCTCATTCCACATTTCGCAAAAGAACAGATAGACATTAAAGCATTTCTACCCCTTTCAGAATCACGGAATAGGCAGCGGGAGGCAACGATAAATCTGGTACTAACCTGGAGTACCTCCATTCAAAAAGGCATCTTAACCACCAAGCTTTTTGAATATTTAGATACAGGACGACCTATTCTGGTTTTAACAAATGGGGTATTGGAAACGGAGATGAAAAGAATTTTATCTTGCTACCAAACGGAAGGCTATTTTCAAAATAGTGAAAATAAGGGATTAAAGAACTGGTTAACAACAATGTATATAGGTTGGAAAAATAACCATACCTATCATTGTGATAGAAAAAAAATAGCACAAAAATTTTCTGAGGACGAGAGAAATGCATTAATAAAAAAGGTCAGCGATAAAACGCCGACCCGAAAAAACACCTAAAACCCTATTAACTAACCTAAAATTTATTTTACGCCTGAAATGATATTAATACTATCATCTAATATCTAAAATGTACACTAAAAACATCAAATATTGATTTTTGTTTAAACTACGATACACAAAGTACGATAATTATTTAAAAAAACTCAATATTTCTTCTAAAACTATACGATTTTCAGATAATCTGGGCACCTTGTTCTGATTTCCGAATTTCATTTTTGATCGCATCCACTGGTGAAATGTCCCTTTATTTACACTATGCAAAATGAGCGGTGTTAAGGCTAAATTTGAAAATCTCTTGGCTTCATAATCAGAATTTATAGTTTGCAAGTTTTTATCTAAAGAGACAGAGAAATGTTCCACATTCGAGGGAGGATTTTCAAATTCTATAATCCACTCATGGGCACCCTTTTGATTATGAGCTAAAAACTTAGGAGCTACAGTATATTCAATAGCAAAAACACCAAACTGCTGGCAAGTCATAGCAAGCGCTTTGTCTGTATTTTCTACCATTACCTCTTCTCCAAAGGTATTAATAAACTGTTGAACTCTACCGGTCACCTTTAGTCTGTAAGGATTCAAGCTGGTAAATGAAACAGTGTCCCCAATCTTATAACGCCATAAACCACTATTGGTAGTAATGACCATGGCATAATTAATGTTTAGCGCTACCTCCGACAAGGGAATAGGAGATTTATTATACTCATTATGAGCATCTTGAGGAATAAACTCATAAAATATACCATTATTCAGCAGAAGGCGCATACCTGAATCTTCATCGGGGTGATCGCGGACAGCAAAAAAACCTTCCGTTGCATTGTAGGTTTCAATAAATTGCACGCCGGGAAGAGGAAAAAGAGCTTTAAATTGTTCCTTATAGGGTAAAAAACTAACGCCACCATGGGAGTAAAGTTGAAAATTGGGCCAGACCTCCTGAATATGATTTTTTCCTGTGATGGCTAATATCCTTTGAAAAAGGAGTAAAGTCCAGGTTGGGACGCCCCCAACCATAACAATATCTGATTGATTAGCGGCATGTTGAGCTATTTTCTCTAACTTTTCATTCCAATCTGCAATAAGCGCGGTAGGGATATCTGGTGCAAAAAAAGGTATGGCCACCCACGGAAGGTGTTTAATCATTATGGCAGAAATATCACCTACCTGTGACTGCGGAAACTCATTAAAAGGAGAAATACTACCGCCCATCAAGAGCGTTTTAGCTTCAAACTGCCTGGCATTGGGACGCAAACTATAATAAAACATCATAGTGTCCCATGTACCCCGAAGATGGCATTGTTGTCTGTTCTCTGTTGAAACTGGAATAAACTTACTTTTATCCTGGGAAGTTCCTGCAGATTTAGCGAACCAGCGTACTTTTCCGGGCCATAATACATCTGGTTGCCCCAACATCATTTGATGTATAAAAGGTTTCAAAGGCTCATAATCGACCACGGGAATTGTCTCGGAAAATGAACGATAATCTTTGATTTGAGAAAAATTAAACGCTTTTCCGTAGCTGGTATTTTCAGCCCTACGAACTAAATACGACCGCCAATGCTCTTGTAATTTTTCAGGGTTGCTATAAATAGAATTAAAGTACAGATACCTGCGGGAATAATAAAGCTTAAAAACACTATTTATCCAATGGCGCATAAACATCGTTATTGGATAAAGATACTTAAATAACTAAAGTTTCGGAGTAATTCATCAGACCATTATTATTAAAACTTTTCCCCTTTACTATCCATTTGCAAAGCGTTCCATCTCAATTAGCATTAATTACCGGCAATTCTAATTTAAGAAATTGGCCAGTAAAACTTCTATCCACTGCGGCCACTTGTTCTGGTGTTCCAACCGCTATAACTTCCCCTCCACGGTTTCCACCTTCAGGGCCCATGTCAATAACATAGTCTGCCACTTTGATAACATCCATGTTATGTTCAATAACCAACACGGTATTTCCCCTGTCGACCAATTTTTGAAGGACGACCAACAAATGTCGAATGTCTTCAAAATGCAGTCCTGTGGTAGGTTCGTCCAGAATATACATGGTATTCCCTGTATCCTTTTTTGATAATTCTTCGGCGAGTTTAACTCTTTGAGCTTCGCCACCGGACAGGGTTGTTGCCTGTTGGCCCAGAGAAATATAGCCGAGCCCAACCTCCTCCAGGGTTTTTACTTTGCGATAAATGGCCGGTATATTTTCAAAAAAGCCAACAGCCTCAGCTACTGTCATTTCGAGCACATCATTGATAGATTTACCCTTATAAACCACCTCCAAGGTTTCTCTATTATAGCGTTTCCCCTGACATTTTTCACAATGAACGTGAACATCGGGGAGAAAATTCATTTCAATGACCCTCATTCCAGAGCCCTGGCACTCTTCGCAGCGTCCCCCTTTGACGTTAAACGAAAACCGACCCGGAAGATAACCGCGTATTTTTGATTCCGGAAGATCCGAGTATATCTTTCTTATTTCAGTAAAAACTCCCGTATAGGTTGCCGGATTAGAACGAGGTGTTCTGCCAATAGCAGATTGATCAATATCGATTACTTTGTCTAAATGCTCCAGTCCTAAAATAGATTGATAAGGCATGGGCGGTTTCAGGCTTTTAAAGAAATGTTGCCTTAAGATCGGATACAACGTTTCATTTATAAGCGTTGATTTTCCGCTACCTGAAACTCCTGTTATACAGGCTAATATGCCTAACGGAATGTTTATAGAAACGTTATGTAAATTATTACCAGATGCACCTTCTAAATGCAAATATTTCCCTGAGCCAATTCTTCTGCTTTGAGGTACTTCGATAGAGACCCTCTTACTTAAATAATCTGCAGTTAGCGTGTTTTTTTGAGCGAAAGAGGCAGGAATACCTTCCCCTACTATCCTTCCCCCCAACTTACCCGCACCAGGCCCCATATCAATCAAATAATCGGAAGCCATCATGATATCTTTATCGTGTTCGACGACTAGTACTGTATTACCTATATCGGTCAATTGTCTAAGCGAATCGATTAATCGTTGATTATCTCTTTGATGCAAACCAATACTTGGTTCATCGAGAATATAAGTTATACCTGTAAGTTGGGAACCAATCTGTGTAGCCAGACGAATACGCTGTGATTCTCCACCCGATAAGGTCCGCGCGGGTCTGTTTAAGGTTAAATAATCAAGTCCAACTTTTAAAAGAAAGCCAATTCTCAATTCGATTTCCTTCAGTATAGGTTCCGAAATAGTCACCTGTCTTTCTTCTAAATTTTGCGGCAAATCTTGAATCCAGTTTTTTAAGGACTGTATGTCCATAACAGAAAGTTCTCCAATATGCTTACCGGCGAGTTTAAAATGAAGAGATTCCTTTTTCAAACGGTAGCCATTACATTCCTGACAGGTATCTACCACCATAAATTCTTCTGCCCAGAGTCGAACCTTTTCAGAAGAGGTATCAGCATACCAATGCATCATCATTTTAATTAAACCTTCCGCCACAATATCATAGGTAAATTCTTCTTTTTGGTTACTCATTTTACTTGTACCGTGAAGAATTATTTTCCAGGCTTCAGCTGGTAATTCTGAAATAGGAAGGGAGAAACTAAATTTGAAATGCTTTGAAAGCTCTCTTAATTGTTTAAAAAGGGTGTTATCCCGAGGCTCCCCAAGAGGAATAATACCTCCTTCATTGATTGATTTTTGGGGGTCGGGCACCATCTTATTTATGTCAACCCTGGTTAGAACGCCAAGTCCATTGCACGCCGGACATGCGCCATACGGAGAGTTAAACGAAAATGAATTTGGAGAAGGTTCATTATAGGAAATACCACCAACCGGGTCCATAAGAAATTTACTTAATGTGGTGGTAACCCCGGAATCTGTATCTTGAATCATTAATAAACCATGACCAAGTCTAAGCGCCATTTGCAGCGCTTCATTTATTCTGGGCAATTTGTCCTCAGTCACTTGAATTCTATCCACTACCACCTCAATATCATGCACTTTATAACGATCGACAGACAGACCTGGCGTTAAATCCAGCATTTCCCCATCGACCCTGATTTTAGTATATCCTGTTTTTCTAACCTGTTCAAATAATTCTCTGTAATGTCCTTTCCTACCCCTGACCAGGGAACCAAGAATCATGATTTTCTTTTGTTCAAAATCGGAAAGGATTCTTTCCTTCATTTGTTCCTCGCTATAAGCAATCATTTTTTCCCCTGTAACATAGGAAAAAGCTTCTGCTGTTCTGGCAAATAAAAGACGCATAAAATCATAGATTTCAGTCACTGTGCCGACGGTAGAACGAGGATTATTACCTGTCGTTTTCTGTTCAATTGAAATGACCGGACTCAATCCGGAAATTTTTTCCACATCGGGTCGCTCCATTTCTCCTATAAACTGTCTCGCATAAGCTGAAAAAGTTTCAAGATATCTACGTTGCCCTTCGGCATATAACGTATCGAAAGCCAGGGAAGATTTCCCACTGCCGCTGATACCCGTAATAACAACGAGTTGATTTCTGGGAATATTTAAATCAATACCTTGAAGATTATGCTCTCTCGCACCAATAATCTCTATAAATTCCTGCTTTAAATCTTCAGGTGAGTTGGATATATCCATTATAAAACCAGTTTATTTGCAAATTTGGGATTGGAAACAATAGCTAAACAAATAAACTAGCTCCCATGTTTTGAAAAATATGTTTCCTGAAGAAGACCTAAGGCTTTGGCTGTAAAGTGACCTTCGTAGAGCGCTTTACCAATGATAGCACCATGGCAACCAAGTTCAAATAATTTGTCTAACTCGTCTGCCGTTGTTACTCCCCCGCTGGCTATCAGTTTTATTTCAGGCAATTCATGCCTTATTTCCTCGTATTTAGTTAAAGAACAACCCTTTAAGAGGCCATCTTTACTTATGTCTGTTGAAATGACATACCTAATTCCCTCTTTAAAATAACTTTCCAGGAAGGGTAAAAGCAAGTTATCACTAGATTCCTGCCAACCGTCCGTAGCTATATAATCAGCTTTGAAATCAGCGCCTAATATTATTTTTTCCGGACCGAATTGTTCCAGCCAATGCAAGAATAAAGCCTTATTTTTTACAGCGATAGTACCTCCTGTAACTTGATTGGCACCACATTCAAAGGCTGTTTTCAAATCGTCATTTGATTTTAATCCACCCCCAAAATCAACCTTTAAATTGGTTCGATGAGTAATTTGTTCTAAGATTTGATAATTGACAATTTTACCAGCCTTAGCACCGTCAAGATCAACGACGTGCAAATAATTTAATCCATTTCCTTCAAAAAGTTTCGCCACTTCCAATGGATTGGAATTATACTCGATTTTTTGATTATAGTCACCTTGCGTTAACCTTACGCATTTTCCACCTATAATATCAATGGCAGGAATAATAATCATATATGCATTTTAAGAAATGAATTAGGGAGCGATATTTAAAAAATTACCAAGAATTTTTTCTCCAACCCATCCAGATTTTTCAGGATGGAACTGCGTTGCGTAAAAATTATCTTTTTGAACCGCTGCACTAAAAGGAAAAATATAATCTGTTTGTGCTATGGTTTCCGGACCCAACGTTGCATAGTAACTATGTACAAAATAGGCAAAAGAATTTTCAGGAAGACCCTCAAAGAGTAAGTTTTGGGTATTCAATAGGGTATTCCAACCAACATGGGGAACATTTTCCCTCTGTTGGGGTATAAATTTTTTTACTTCAAGGGGAATAATTCCTAAACAATCTGTGTTATTTTCCTCTGAATGTTTACAAAGAAGTTGCATTCCCAAACAAATTCCCAGGACAGGTTGGGTTAAATTTTTAATGATCTCATCCAATCCCTTTTTCCTTAAATGATTCATGGTTGACCTGGCCTCACCCACTCCGGGAAAAATTACTTTATCGGAAGATTGTATAATCTCCGGATTATCGGTAAGAATACCTTTAAAACCGAGTCTATGTAAGGCGGATAATACCGAGTGTATATTTCCTGCATTATATTGAATAACGGCAATTTGCTGGCTCATAAAATCAATTTAAAGCAAACCCTTTGTGGAAGGTAAAGCATGGTTTTCCGGGTCCTTTTTCACTGCCATTTTTATAGCTTTGGCGAAAGATTTGAAAAGCGCCTCTATTTTATGGTGTTCATTTTCCCCACTCACCGAAATATTAATATTGCAAGCTGCGGCATCAGAAAATGATTTGAAGAAATGATACACCATTTCCGTTGGAAAATCACCTACTTTTTCTCTTAAAAAAGAGGCATTCCACACCAACCAGGGTCTTCCACTAAAATCTATGGCCACCTGAGCCAAAGCGTCATCCATGGGTAAAATAAAAAAACCATATCTTTCAATTCCTCTTTTATCCCCCAATGCCTTTTTAAATGCGGCACCTAAAGCAAGGGCGGTATCTTCGATGGTATGATGTTCATCAATGTGTAAATCGCCCGAAACAGTTACAGATAAA
>JAJTER010000058.1 GCA_021299835.1 Saprospiraceae bacterium
GACGTGATAGGTAATGGTATCGGTAAATAAAGCCTGTAATTCAGGTTTTAATTTTGCTTTAACTCTTGGAATGAGTAACTGAATAACATCAGATTTAATTTTCTCTAACATTACCTGTTCATTCTCATTAAAATCATCATGTTGCGTAGAGACAACAATACTATCTATGCGAATAGGTTTATGGTTATCATCGTACTCAATGGTCACCTGAGACTTTGCGTCAGGTCTGAGGTAATTCATGGCATCAGTTGCCTTCGCAGATTTACGAATTTCCGCCAGTTCCAATAAAATTCTGTGTGCCAGATCTAACGCTAGAGGCATATAATGCTCCGTTTCCTCGGTAGCATAACCAAACATCATACCTTGGTCACCCGCTCCCTGATCTTCATCTTTCGCTCTTTCGACGCCTTGATTTATATCGGGCGATTGCTCATGAATAGCGGAAAGAACGCCACAAGAATTAGATTCAAACATATATTCTGACTTGGTATAACCAATACGTTTGATAACATCACGAGCAATTTGTTGAACATCAAGATATGCTTTTGATTTAACCTCACCGGCAAGAATAACTTGACCTGTAGTAACTAAGGTTTCACAAGCAACTTTCGATTGAGGGTCAAAAGCAAGAAAATGATCAACAAGTGCATCAGATATTTGGTCGGCCACTTTATCGGGATGACCTTCCGATACTGATTCTGAAGTGAAAAGATAAGCCATATTACAGGTTTATATAAATTTTATAATGGATTGAAAATATAATCAAATATAGGAATTAAATTATTTAATGTTACAGGTAAAGAAAGATTCCCATCCTTCGTTTGTCAACATTTTCCCTTCTAATTTATCACCAATGGCCACAGGTCCAACTCCTGCTGGGGTACCAGTGTAAATGAAATCTCCCATTTGGAGCTTAAAATATTTTGACACGTAAACAATTAAGGTCTCGAAAGAAAAAATACAATCTGCAGTATTACCTTGTTGTACTAATTCGTCATTTTTCAGCAACTGGAATTCAAAAGCAGAAGTATCTGGATAGGCAGAAAGTGGTTTAAAATTACCTAACACAGCTGAATGATCAAATGCTTTGGCAATTTCCCAGGGCAATCCTTTCGCTTTTTGTTTAGCCTGGATATCCCGGGCTGTAAAATCGATACCTAACCCAATTTCCTCAATATAATCAGAAGCAAATTGGGGTTCAATGTGCCTTCCATTTTTACCGATTTTAATAACTACCTCTACCTCATAGTGCAAATCATTTGTAAAAGAAGGATAATAAAGAGGCTTATTGTTTATTAATAAAGCGGTTGGTGGCTTCATAAAAACAATAGGCTCATCAGGAACAGCATTTTGAAGTTCCTTGGCATGAGCGCCATAATTACGTCCGATACAAATAATTTTCATGATTGTAGAGTTACATTTTAACGTTCATGAGTCCCGCTAAGGATTTGACTTCATTCATTGTCTTTTGAGCCACTTTTCTAATGTCAGCGGAGGAATTTCTAATCATTTCCTTTACCTCCTCTTTATTTTCATCCAGTTGATTTCGACGATCAACCATTGCGACACTTATTTCTGTTAAGGCCTCTGCAACCGTGTCCTTAAGATGGACATATTTAAGAACACCAGACTGATAATCAGACATTAAGGAATGGTGCTGATCCATTTTATTTGCTGCTTTTAACAGTTCAAACAAGTTAATCAAACCTTGGGACATTTCTCCGGATGGCGTATCACCCGTATCTGTAACAGCCGATCGAATCTGTTTTTTTATTTTCTCCGGCGTACTGAAAACAGGAATATAGTGCTTTTCCCCTGCACTCTTACTCATTTTTTTCATAGGGTCTGCAGGAGACATCACCTTCGGCGTTTCAGTAAATAAAGGTTCGGGCAACACAAAATATTCTTCTCCAACCTGATTATTAAAACGCTGGGCTATATTTCTGGTAAGTTCCAGATGTTGTTCCTGATCTTTTCCAACAGGGACGAAATCGGCTTTGTAAATGAGTATATCAGCAGCTTGCAAAACAGGATAATCTAATAAACCCGCTGAAATAAAACCATCAGCATTTCCTTCCTCTACTTGCTGGGTTTTATCTTTGAACTGCGTCATGCGGGTAAGCTGTCCGTAGGAAGCAAAACAATTTAAAATCCAGGATAATTCAGCATGTTCAGGAACGAGAGATTGCACAAAAAGATTCTCCGTTTTTACTCCAGCAGCTATCAAATTAAAAATAAGCTCCCAGGTATTTTCCTGAAGCTGTTTTGGATTGTAGGGCATGGTCATAGCATGATAATCTACAACACCATAGAAACAATCATATTTTTGTTGAATATCTACCCAATTTTTTACAGCTCCGAAATAATTTCCGAAGTGCATATCACCCGTAGGCTGGATACAAGAAAGGACTGTTTTTGTAGCCACAATAAGAGTTAAGACAATAAAAAAGAAACGAATAGATAATTACTGTCTACCCGCAATGAGTGAAATCTCCACATGAACAAAACGCGGTAGCGCGGCGACCTGCACCAATTCTCTGGCGGGAGCCGTTTCTTCCTTAAAATACTTACCGTAAACGGCATTTATTTTTGAAAAATCGTTCATATCAGTAACAAAAACAGAACATTTAAGCACATTTTCAAAGGTTAATCCTGCCGTATGCAGGATACCTTCGAGGTTCTTTAACACCCTGTCTGTTTCAATTTCAATAGAATCAAGTACTAACTCACCCGTCGCCGGATCTAAGGCAATCTGCCCGGACACAAATAAAACATCCCCGTACCAAACAGCCTGATTATAAGGACCGATGGGTGCGGGGGCATTTTTACTTGTTACTATAGTTTTACTCATAGAAACAGATTTTCAATAGGAAGACGATACTATTTATTCTTCTGTCGCAGAAGCACTAAATAAACGACCTCTATAATAAAGATTACCAGTTACATCAGTGTAAGCACGGTGACGTAGATGGGTTTCTCCTGTTACTGAACAGGTAGAAAGGGTTGGAACTTCTGCTTTATAGTGCGTACGACGCTTGTGCTTACGCTGCTTTGAAATTCTACTCTTTGGATGTGCCATTTTTCAACGTTTATCTGTTATTTTAATAATAACAGGAATTAAGAATTTTTTTTGTTATCCCAATTTTGAAGTATTTTCCACGGGGAAAAATTTTCATCTTCAGGCGTTTCGTCAACTATTCCCTGAGAAAGGATTTTAATCATTTCCATATCACAAGGAGGATTTAAATCACTCTCACAATCATATCTTTTTATTACTGGTATAGCGAGTAAAATATTTTCATAAATCACAGGAGCTGCATTCCATACGGGCGTTTCGGGATGAAGAACAATAACATCTTCATTTTCTATTTCCTCTGGATGTTCCATTGACTTTACCAATAGCTTATAGTCACTTTGAAGAGGTATTTTAATATTTGCTAAACATCGATCGCAAGGTGCATGTAACTCAGCATTAAGGTTAAACTGCATGATAATCAAACCAACCCTTTTTTCTAACAATACCTTTACACTTCCAGTTACTATATCGTCAGGTGCATTTTCAAAAAAAGGTAGAAAATCACTGTCGAAAGTAAAATCAAATGTGTGAACCCCATCTTTCAGGCCTTTCAGGCGAATATCATAGGGAACTAAATCCTTCATGTCAAAAGAACTTTTTTTAAACGTGCGCAAATATAGGTAAAAAATAGATTCCTAGGATAAATACGCAAAAAAAATAACCAGATAAATCAATTTATTATTACGGCTGTTTTTTCAATTTCGGATCTGACTTTATCTAAAATTTCTAATTTTTCCGCTACGGACTTATACTCCTGTTTAACACCAACTTTCGTAAGTGATCCAACCTTTTCAGAAAAAGCGATAAAACCTGCTTTTTCTATTTTGGCTACTACCCTGGCAGCATTATCGGGATTACCGAATACACCAATCGCTATTTTAACATAAGACGTTTTTTCAGCAGATTCCGTTTTCACTGGTTCAGACTTAATGACCGGTTCCACCTCTTCTTCTTTTTCGGGAAAATCTACCACTTGCTCACTTGAATCCACTATATCTACGACAGGATCAATATTTTTTTTCTCCTCATTTGCATTGTCATTCCAAGCCTCGAACATTTCTTTAACTTTGACCAGCTTATTTTCTATGAAGGGGGTAGTAACTATAAAATAAATACCAACAGCCAGAGAAACAAAAATAAGGCTAAAAACAACAAATTTCATCATTGGATTTGACGGTGGTACCGGTGGCATCATATTGGTACCTGAATCTTTCTGTACCTGAGTATGAGTTGGTGAATTTTCAACAAATGGCACTTCGGGCAAACCGAAGGAATCATTTTCAAAAACTTTTAATCTGGGTACAAAGGCTATTTTATGTTCCACATCATAGTATAATCTGCCCAAGTTGGGTAATTCGACACTATTGTGTAAGTCTAAAGCGTCGTGAATATTTTTAGAAAAAAGCCTGATAGCCTCTGAAGCCATCGTGTCATCCACTGAAAATCTTCTTTTTACCTCATTATGAAAAAGCGTACTATCTCCGTTTCCTCCTGGCTCAAATAGAATAAGCGTTTCTGGTGGCAATAATTTTCCATTGATAGAATCTTCTTTAGCGGGAATGTATTTTTCAGAAAAAGTACCTAAACCAGAGACGTATAATCGATGATAGCTGGATATTAAAGGTTGGATAATTGGATAAAGATCTATTTGCATAAATGGTAATTATTTTGTCATGTTTACAAATATAGTGGAATAACGGTAATTCGTTTCGTAAATTTGATTTATAATAACCCGTTTCATCAAATAAATATTATGCAGGAAGCAACCTCTTTTCCACGACGTGAAAAATCAGCTGAACTATTTGCCAGAGCGAAAGCCGTTTTTCCAGGCGGCGTGAGTTCCCCTGTCAGGGCTTTTAAATCGGTAAGTGGCCCTCCCCTTTTCATGAAACGGGGAGATGGATGCTATGTTTGGGACGAAGATGACAACCGCTACATTGACTTTTGCGCCTCGTGGGGACCGTTAATTCTGGGACACAATAATGAACAAATAAGAGAAAGAATTTATGAAGCGGTTGCTTCGGGAACTTCTTTTGGCACCCCTACCCTCAATGAGCTGGAACTTGGTGAATTACTGGTTAAAAATAATCCTTATTTAGAAAAAGTAAGATTTGTAAGTTCTGGTACGGAAGCCGTTATGTCTGCCATCAGATTGGCCCGGGGGTTTACAGGAAGATCAAAAATTTTAAAATTTGAAGGTTGCTATCATGGACACCTGGACTCCCTTTTGGTGAAAGCTGGCTCTGGTCTGGTTACCTTTGGGGAATCAACCTCTGCTGGTATTCCACCGTCTTTCGCCGCTGAAACATTGGTTATTCCTTTAGATGACCGGGCTGCGCTGGATGAAGCTCTGGAAAAATATGGCCATGACATTGCCTGTATAATCATAGAGCCTATTCCCGCCAATAATGGACTTTTACTGCAAGATTATTCTTTCCTGAAATATCTTAGACAAAAAGCAACAGAGCATAAGGTTCTTCTTCTTTTTGACGAAGTAATTTCCGGCTTCAGAGTGCATTTCGCTGGTGCAGCTGGTTACTATGACATTAAACCTGACTTAGTTACCTACGGAAAAATCATTGGCGGTGGTATGCCCGTCGGGGCGTATGGTGGAAGTAATGAATTGATGGCATTTATTTCACCTGACGGACCTGTATATCAAGCAGGAACCCTTTCGGGAAATCCTGTCGCTATGGCCGCCGGACTTGCCGCTTGCCATCAATTATTATCCCCCAATTTCTATTGTGATCTGGATCATAAAACCAATCATTTTATAAAAAACCTGACTGACCACGCCACAGAAAACAAATACAGTGTTACCTTCCCCAAAGTAGGTTCTATTTTTTGGATAGCTTTTAGTACAGAGCCCATAAAAAGGGCTGATCAAATTGATCCCGCTTCCATGAAATTCTTTAAACTGTTACATGCCGCCCTCCTTGAAAAAGGAGTCTATATGGGTCCTTCAGGCTACGAAGTAGGCTTTGTCAGTTCGGCACATACCATGGAAGTATTAGATGAGGCAGCGGAGATAATCAATTGGGCCATGGATCAAGTATTTAGTGAACTATAACTCATTGTATGCTAAATAATCAGTTGCGTATCATTTCATACTTGGTTATTTTTTACATGCTACTGGCATTTAGCTGGTGGACAGTGCTTCTCCATACTAAAAACAGAGACGCATTTTTAGCAAAAAATGAACTATTAAAACTAAGCTTAATTGCGAAAAATGAAATAAAAAATGAGGAGGAGTTCCTTAAGAATTCCTTTCATATTGAACTAAGAGATGCTTATAAACGCCAGGAATGGATGATACTTGGCGAAGCCTCTGTTTTTGTGTTAAGCCTGCTCATTGGTATCGTTTTTATAAATAGAGGTTACCATAAAGAGATACTCGCTGCTAAACAAAGTAGTAATTTCTTGTTATCCATCACCCACGAGTTAAAATCTCCGATCGCTTCTATAAGATTAGGATTTGAAACGCTGCAACGAAAGAAATTATCGGAGGAACAGTCGCTTGTTTTGCTTAAAAATGGAATAAATGATACGGATAGACTAAACAATCTGGTTTCCGATCTTCTTCTCTCTGCCAGATTAGAATCAACTTATCAACTTAATACTGAATTATTTTCTTTAGAAATTTTAATCGAAGAATGCATTCAACTCTTAAAACAAAAATTCCCCTCCGCTATCATAAAAGTTAATTTAATACAGGAAATCCCTGAGATACTTGCTGATTATTCAGCTATTCGTTCTGTAATTATTAACTTACTTGAAAATGCTGTAAAATATAGTGACAGTGTACCAGAAATAAATATTGGGTTGACTTCAACCAATGAGCGATGTAATATAGAGGTTTCCGATAAGGGTATCGGGATAGATCA
This sequence comes from Saprospiraceae bacterium, assembly GCA_021299835.1. Taxonomy (GTDB): domain Bacteria; phylum Bacteroidota; class Bacteroidia; order Chitinophagales; family Saprospiraceae; genus BJGN01. The sequence goes on from JAJTER010000058.1 coordinate 6,961, forward strand.
AAGTGAAAGAAAGAAGGTATTTGAAAAATTTTATCGCGTTGGAAATGAGGATCAAAGAAAAACAAAAGGAACAGGATTAGGTTTATATATTGTGGACCAGATTGTAAGAGCCCATAACGGAACCATAACTGTTTCTTCAAATCAGCCAAAGGGAACTATTTTCAATATTTTCTTACCTTTTAACTAATAAAACCCTTTTCAAAATGCGCATTCTTCTGGTAGAAGACGAGGAAAATATAAGAGAGTTGGTTAAATTGAACCTTGAGCTCGAAAATTTTGAAGTGGTCGCCACCGAAAATGGTCGTGATGCACTCAAATTGTCCGCTGGTCAACATTTCGACCTCATTTTATTAGATGTTATGTTGCCCGAAATGGATGGATTTCAGGTATGCGAGCAAATCAGATTAAGTGATCTTCAAACCCCCATTATTTTTTTAACGGCAAAAGAAGGGTCAAATGATCGGATACAAGGTCTGAAATATGGCGCGGATGATTATATTGTAAAACCCTTCGTTTTTGAAGAGTTACTCTTAAGAATCAATAATTTACTTAAACGAAGTGCGCGGACACCAGAAAATACCGCAACGGTTTTTTCCTTTGGCAATAATCAGATAAATTTCATCACCTTCGAAGCGATGGGTAATGAAGGAAAATTTATCTTAACAAAGAAAGAAGCCATGCTTTTAAAGTTACTTATCGACAGGAAAAACCAGGTAGTTTCACGACAACAAATTTTACAATCTGTATGGGGTTACGATGTTTATCCCAGTACCCGAACCATAGACAATTTCATTTTAAAATTTCGCCGTAATTTTGAAGTGGACACAAGAGAACCTGTTCATTTCCATGCCATACGAGGCATTGGTTACAAATTTAGTTATCCTTCTGGTTCTACAAATGAGATAGTTGAGTAAGAAAACCGCGTACCTCCAGGGTATTAACCAAGTGATATTTAGCTTCTGAATTTTCCATGCCAATTTTCACTGAAAATGCTTCAGGGGGTAGCACTCTAAACATATCTTCATCCGTTTTATCATCACCGATAGCTAAAATAAAATCCCATTCATCCATTTGCAACCAATTTAAGGTGGCTTTACCTTTAGTTACCCCGGCATGTTTGACTTCCACCACTTTATTACCTTCAAGTACATGTAATTCTGTATTTGCGGTAAGATAAAGGAGTACATCTCTGAACTCTCTCACCCTTTTCTCCCCTAAATCTTTGTCTATTTGTCTATAATGCCAGGCAATTGAAAACTCTTTTTCTTCAATAAATGAGCCGGGCGTCCGCTCGACAATATTTTCAAGGGCCGCTCTAACATCATTTTTCCAATCGCTAGACAAACCTGGGGTTCTTCGCCACTCTTTTGAATCTTTTAACCAAACCCCATGTTCCGCCGCGAAATCAATGCCCAAATGCCCCAGCCAATCTTCTAAAGTTTGTTTATCTCTCCCGCTATTTATCACCAACTTATTATTTTGATCCAGCGTGAGTCTTAATAATAAATCTATAAGATGGTGGTCTGGAAAAACAGCCAGGGGATCCACATGAAAAGGCATCAGCGTACCGTCATAATCAAGGATAATTAATCTTTTTTTACTTTTCTGATACGAGTCAAAGATTACCGTTTTAATTGCATCCTCTAATTTATTGATATGAAACTGACGTCTATTATGGAGATGTCTATCCAGTTCCTTCAAAAAATTGGCTGCCCAATAATCCACTGCGTATTTTTTTAGCCTTGCCTGCATATTTTTAAGTCTCAATGCCTGTTCTTGTTCTGGCATAATTAAAGCAGACTTTATTGCTTTTACAATGTCATAGGTATCATGTGGATTCACCAAAATGGCTTCAGAAAGTTCTGTGGCAGCTCCTGTCATTTCACTGAGAATGAGTACGCCTTTACCTGTATCGTTTTTACTCGCTATATATTCTTTTGCCACCAGATTCATTCCATCCCTCAATGGAGTAATTAACGCAATATCAGCCACTTGATAAAGAGCTAAAAGTTCGGTATGTAACAAATTCCGGTATAAATAATGGATAGGTATCCAACCAAAACTACCATAAGTACTATTTACTTCGCTGACCAGCGTATTAAGCGTCTTCTTTAAATCTCTATATTGAGTAACTTGAGAACGAGAGGGAATAACGACTAAAACAAGGGTAACAAGCCCAATATATTCTGGATGAAGATCTAAAAAACGGGCGAATGCCTGTATTCTTTGGGGAATACCTTTTGTATAATCTAAGCGATCTAATGAAATAATTATTTTTTTTCCCTTACCAAGATTACCAATATTCATTGTTTCGTCGGCCAATTCAGAAACGGAGGGAAGGGCTGCATATTTATTATAATCTATGCCCATTGGAAAAACATCAACATTTACCACTCTGTTTGTAGTAGTTACCTTACCTATATGATGTTCAAAACCGCAAATTCTATATGCTGCGCTCAAGAAATGGCGCATGTAGCCGTAGGTGTGAAAACCAACCTGGTCAGCTCCAAGAATACCTAAAAGTAAATCGGAACGCCAAGGAAGGGTTCTGAAAATTTCATAAGAGGGAAAGGGGATATGTAGGAAAAAACCAATGGATAAATCAGGAAAATTATTTCTAAGAATTCCTGGTAATAACATTAACTGGTAGTCGTGGATCCAAACAGTATCATCGGGTTTTATGCAGTTTGATAAAATCTGTGCAAACCTATTGTTTATTTTTACATAAGCATCCCAATATTCCTCTTTATAGGAAGTGTATTGAGTAAAGTAATGGAAATGCGGCCAAATGGTACGATTACAAAAGCCTGAATAATAAGTATCTATATCCTTTTCTGACAAAAATACAGGAATGAGAGCTTTTTGTTGGAGGAGATTGGTGACAGATGGTTCCTCTGCTTCACTGAAGTGAGAACCCGGCCATCCAACCCATATTTTCTCAATTGAATCGGGAAGTGCACTTAATCCGGTAGCCAATCCGCCTGAACTGGCTGAACTAACATATACATCGCCCTGCTTCTGAATAGTTACGGGCAAACGATTGGAGACGATTACCAGCCTAGTCATAATTCATTTTTAACCTGCCAAATTAAACCTCCTTAGGCTTCCTAACTGTCTTGAACCGCTCAACAAACTCCTTTTCAGTAACAAATTCCAGTTCAACGAAAGTACGTCCAACGAACTTCTTAACTTCCTGATAATCTCTTCCTCTTTTATCGAGAAAAGTATCTTGTAACCGATCAATATAAGCCAAAGCAGCTTCTCTAATCCTCATATTGAAGTGCTGATTATTAAATATCTGCTGATAAGTTGGGAACAACTGGGTGAAAATACCGAAAAACTCCATATAATCCTGTTCCTCTATACTCTTTATTAATTTTAAAAAATATTGAGAGACTGTTAATCTTAGGCACTCATTAATTTCAGATAAGCCATCATATTTTGAGTGAAATTGTCGAATTTCCTCTTGAACAGATTCGTTTGTATAACCAGCTTTATGAATTTTATCCACTACGGTATAATAAGCGGCTAGTTCATCCTTCATGGTTTTATCAAGAATAGCCGATAATCTTAAATCTGCTTCAGGACTAAGAATACCATGTCCATCCTGGTGCAAATCAAGTAAGATGGAGAAAGAACGCTGAGAAAAAACCTCCGTTTTATCTGTTCTTATTTTGTTGATGGTTTTATGCAGATTAATTCTATCTATTTCTGGCGTTTCAAAAAACAGACCAAAAATAAACATGATTTCCTGATGTTCCGCCGTTCCCCAGAAATCTTCGTTTATGACAAATTCAGAAAGTGGGGTAATCAAACTTTCATTAGGTAAAGGCTTATCAACCCTTGACAACAAGAATCTTTTCAGTTGGGGAAAAAATACAACCAATTCCCCTGTGGTAGAAGGAAATTCAGCTGAAAGGAAAACATCGTTTTGGAATTGCTTTAAAAACCTTGAATACGCTAATTTTCTTTCAGCTAAATGAACAAACTTTTCATTTTTCTGATTTTGAAAAAACTGCTTAACTCTTTTATTTTCAATAGATTCAAGAACATTGGTAATCCATATATCACTGCATAAAGCAAAGCCGACCTGGACTGACATACCTATTCTTTTTCTTAACAACTCAAAATTAGGCGAGCTGGAAATAGCCAGGATTAAATCTTTGAAATGTTCTTGTGGTCGGATATATTTAAAATCATTATTAACATTTCCACGTAAAACGACGTATCCAAGTAACTTAGGTAAGAATAGACCTTCAAACACAGGATCCATCAAAACTTGCTCTAATGCAATTAACTGCAAAGGTGAATTTTGAGCTACATCTTGATAAATTTCAGCAATAGAGGGCTCAAAATTACTTTTTAGTTCGTTATAATCGACCTCTTCTTCTGAATTAAGATAAGCAGCGAGTGCGGGAGAATCTTGAATTCCCACGGCAAGCTCTTCAAGTTGTGTTAGGTATTCCGCGTTTAATTCGTACATGGTCATCATTTTAAATGGAAACCTGATAATGCATTTTTCAGCATTACCAGGTTAAAAGATATTAAATTTCCTCCAGGAGAATTTTATTCAGCTGCAGGAGTTTCCTCGTTGGTTTCTTCTGCAGGAGTTTCCTCTACTACGACTTTCTTAGAAACTTTTGGTGCAGCAACACCTGACACCATTGCATGGAAGTCACTAATTTCTTTCTTGGTCTGACTCACTCTATCCGCAATTTTTGCTTCTTTTTGTTCAACCCAGGAAGTATGTTTTTCGTCTGCCTGCTCTAAGGTAAGTGCTCCTTTTTTAACACCCCTCATAAGGTGTTTCTTGTAAAGAACTCCCTTAAATCTTAAGATAGCATTAACAGTATCAGTAGGTTGCGCGCCATTGTTTAACCATTCGAAAGCTTTATCGCGGTCAATATCAATGGTTGCAGGTTTTGTCATTGGATTGTAACTTCCAATTCTTTCGATGAAACGTCCATCACGGGGAGCACGTGCATCTGCAATAACGATGTGGTAAAAAGGAGATTTTTTTCTCCCCATACGCTGAAGTCTAATTTTTACGGCCACTTGTCAAAATTTATGTGGTGAATGCCAGCCAACCCTACGTCCCTAAGGAACCAGGTAGGTTTTAACAGCACAAAAGTAATCTTTTTTCTGGATTTCCTACTTCTTAATCAAAATAAAAAAATCCGTCCTTAAAACTCGCAACGGAATCTAAGATTTATCCTTCTACTGGTCAAGTAGTTAGGAATAGCATACTGCTGTAGAAAAACCGTTTTTATCCAGGTATTCCCCGCTTGATTCTGAACTTGAAGCAAGTTGAATACCTCTAAACTGATCCATGTTTTTTTACTGAACCTCAGCCAATGGTCAGGTTTAATAAGTGATTTTTTTTCTCTGTCGTAGAGTAAAAATGAAAAACCTATATCTACTCTATGGTATGGATTTAGACGATATGTATTTCTGTACACCGTGTTATTACCCTGAAGACCATAAGGTAAACCTGTGCCTAAGGTGAAATTAAGGTGAACCCGAAAATTATCATTTTTAGGCAGATAATCCTGGAAAAACAATGCTAAAGTAACGAGTTGATCCGACGGCCTGGGAACGTCCTTTACCACCGTCGCCTCAGTCTTTCCAACTTCCCTTTCCAGATGCTCAATGCCATTTAGTCTTTCCCTGGCTCTAAGAAAAGAGAGATTTATCCATGATTCTGCTCCATTGACAAATTCACCATTTAGCCTGACATCCAGACCGGTTACGTAACCAGATGCGTTATTTTCTCCCGCATACCGAATACGAACATTTTCAACCTCATAAGAAACCAGGTCCCATAAATTTTTATAATATCCTTCCGCGATTAACTTAAATTTCGTTGGATTATCCTTGCCCAAATAAAAATCATAAGAAAAACCAGCCAGGTAGTGAAACGACTTTTGAGCTAAAAGATCTAAATTCATCAGTCCATCCGGCCTTCTCAACTCCCTGTAAAAAGGAGGTTGCATGTAATAACCAAAAGCAAGTTTCCAGGAAATATCGCTTTTAATACCTAAAGGTTTATAGAGTAGTTGAACACGGGGAGAAAATAGAAACTCCTTATTTATCGTCCAGTAATTTGCCCTTAATCCCATGGATAACCTCAATTCTCTTTTCCCAGCTTTTCTGTAGGTGTAAGTGTCCTGAAAATAGCCACTTAACCTTGACGAATTTAATTCATTTTCTGTTTTTAAAACCTGTGAAAGTTGCAGTTCATCGGCACTATATGGCAGAGAATAGCCCGCTGAATCAATCCTCTCCCATTCGTTAATTCTATCGTAAATGGACTCAAACTGGTATTTTAAGCTCCATTGCAAAAAATTATTCGACGAACCATCTTCTGTCATTTGAATTTCCAGACCTCCTTTGTATTCAATATTTGCTACCCTGGTTTGTAATAAATTTCGCACATATTGATGTTGGGTTCCTGAACCCAATTCTTCTAAAACCTCACCAAAACGGGAACTACCTATATCTGATTCAATTTGACGTAAGCTGTAGCTGCCCAATATATCAAAAGCTTCTTTTTCATAGGAACCAAATCCGGAAAATAACCATTTCATAAACAATGGATTTTTTCTGTTTTCCGGTAACCAGGTCAAAGAAACTCCGCCCATTCCTGTGGTGAAAACATTTTTTTCCTGCCCTTCAAAAACACTATACAATTGCAAGGCATAATTAATGAGACCGAAAGCCGTACTGCGAGTGGTAGGTGTGAATTCATAACTTGAATTGTTATAATTTCCCAGAAATCCTACCTGGAGAGACTTTGATAGGTCGTAAGTTAAATACACCTGCAAATCGGTAAAATTTGGAACGTATTCACCTTTTACATCCAATGAGCCCAACAAGTATTTATTCGTTTTATATCTGGTTCCAACTAAATAGCGCCATTTTTTGAAATCACTTTTACCTGCCGGCAAACTACCTTCCAAATGAGCGGTCGCCCCCAAAAAACTTCCTGAAAAAGAGCCGCCGAACGCTTCCGGTCGTTTATACTTTATATCTAACACTGACGATTGTTTGTCCCCGTACCGAGCTTCAAATCCACCAGATGAAAACGATAAATCTCTTACTAAATCAATATTTGGAAAACTCAGCCCTTCTTGTTGCCCCGCACGAATTAACTGGGGTCTATATATTTCAAAATCATTAACATAGACTAAATTTTCATCGTAATTTCCTCCTCTCACATTATATTGAGAGCTTAATTCCCCTCCCGTTCCACTGTTTGCTCCTAGTGCTAAATGAGGAAGTAAACTTTCCAGATTACCAGAAGTGCTAGGTAACAAACGGAGTTGTTCAACCCCTTCTCTAACCATACCTGCTTCCTGAATGCGCGAACTTCGAATTTCAATTTCTATATCAGAAGTAGTGGGTGCCAATGTTATATCAAATTGCCTGCTACTCCCATTGGGCATAGCATCTGCATTGACAACACTTTCCTTATATCCAATACGAGTAAAAACAAGAACAAAAGCCTTTTGAGCTGGGACATTAATATTATAACGTCCAGAAGCATCTGTTTCCACCGCATTGGAGGAGCCCTTAAGGTAAACGGTTACAAACTCAACAGGTAAATCCGTTAATCCATCGGTTACCGTACCCGTGATTTTAGCACTGATAGAGGATTGAGCAATATTTTTACCAATATTTAATAAAAAAACCGATAAAACAATAATTAACCACTTCTGCATATTATTAAGCATTAATATTGCCCGTTATTAACATTTTTTGCTAACTCATAAAATTTATTCACGGTGTCCTCTCTATGTAATGCTTTAAATACCGAGGTGCCCGCCACTAAATTATCAGCGCCTGCCTCTATGAGTTGTGCAGCATTATTCAAATCTACCCCACCATCAATTTGTATGATAACATCTGGATAGGAGACATCCAATAAATTTCTTAACTCTCTAACCCTATTTATGGTCTGTGGAATAAATTTTTGTCCACCAAACCCTGGATTTACAGACATAATTAATATCATTTCTACATAAGGAAATATGTCTTTCAGCAAAGAAACCGGCGTGTGAGGGTTTACCGCCACCGCAGGGGAAGCTCCTAATTCTTTGATTTGTTGAAGCGTTCTTACCAAATGAGGACAAGCTTCATAATGTACAGTGATTCTATCTGCACCCGCCTCACAAAATGATTTTAAGTATTGGTCTGGATTTGAAATCATTAAATGAACGTCAAAAATCTTTTTTGTCAATGGCCTCAATGATGATATAACGGGGAATCCAAAACTTATATTGGGAACAAAATGTCCGTCCATAATATCCAGGTGCAACCATTCTGCCTGACTTTTGTCAAAAAACAAAATTTCTTCCTGAAGTTGGCTAAAATCAGCGGCAAGTAAAGAAGGCGATAAACAAAATGACCTCATTATATTTAATTAGTTAGCGCAAAAGTATAAAATAAGCATTGAATTTGTTGCCAAAATGCTTTTATATTCATTGAATTGTAAAGAGAATTGATTTTAGAACCATCTAAAAAATCATTCATAACAGAGAAATTACAAATCATTTGGATAAAAAGCATTAGATTTATAACTGCATTTTAAAAAAAAATGAAGCTAAATGTCTCTCGAATTACCTGTACAACTAAAAATCAATTGTCTTCCTTATGCTGGTTTAAGTTTAAATCAGCTCTACGACATAATGAAATTGAGACAAAAAGTATTTATTGTAGAACAAAACTGTCCCTATTTAGATGCGGATGATATAGATAAAGATGCCTGGCACTTGCTATTTTATGGTTGGGATGAACAATTAATAGGTTATTCCAGACTTATCCCGAAAGGCATTGTCTTTCCGGAATACGCCTCGATTGGAAGAGTCGTTGTTGATCCGGATTTCCGACAAAAGAATCTTGGTAAACAGGTAGTTAACAGAGCGATAGATGAAATGGAGGTCATGTATGGAAATATTGAAATCAAAATATCGGCGCAATCCTATCTAATTAAATTCTACGAATTCCTTGGTTTTTACAAGGCTGGCGAAGAATATCTGGAAGATGGTATTCCACATACGCCCATGATAAAGCCAAAGAAGCTTGTATGAAAAGGGTGGCTGTCTAATTGAAAGTTGAGGAGTGACCCATTTTCACCCATTCTTTGGTGGAAATTATGCGCGCAGCAGCTGGATGTTTGAATCAGGATTTATAGAATTTTATATGATGAGTTGGAGATCCTAGCGGTTAATTGTTAGCTTGATTTGATGGTGGGACCTAGCGGTGGGGTGTTACGAAGATGTCGGGGCTCTGCCCCTATGTGATGTAGTAAGCAACGAGAAAGTATTCTTCTACAAATAACCATTGCGCTAAATCGAAGACGTCCTCTGCAATCCTGAAAATCCTGAAAATCCTGATTCAAAACCAAGTGAAAGCAGGTGAAATTTATATTGAATCCTGACGGGGAAAAGACGCGAAGCATCACGTCTCTACATGATGTCATTCTGAAAATAGGGAAATGCATCTAAATCATGGGAGGGCGAATGCAATTCGCCCCTACAATAATGGAATGACTATCATCCGTGAAATCAAGTAATCTTTAAAATCCTGATTCAAAACCGGGTGATAGCAGGTAAATTTTACCTATAAAACCTAAAAAGTAGCAAAAAAAAGAGGCCATCTATTTAGACAGCCTCTTGATTTGAAATGCTTAATTTCCCTGCATCACCTTTTCCTGGTGATTTATCGATTCCTGATGGATCGCTTTTAGCGTTGTTTCTACAAACTCCTCGCTCAAACCTTTTTTAGTACCTAAGGAAAGACCTCTTTCCAAAATTTCGTTCCAACGGTTTGTTTGAAGGATGGCAATATTATTGTCTTTCTTAAATTTGCCGATACCTTCTGCCAATTTCATTCTTCTGGCATATAAATTCATTAATTCATCGTCAATTTCATCAATTTCATGTCTTAAATGATCAATGTTATTGTGAAATTCCTTATTATCTGTCGTAGCGAGCCTGAACTTTAACTTATTATAAAGCTCTGCACCATACACCTCCGGGGTAATTTGCTGGGCAGCGTCACTCCAGGCCTCATCGGGACGAGGATGAACTTCGGTCATAAGGCCGTCAAAATTAAGGTCAAATCCCTTTTGAGCTACCGCTAATAAAGTATCTCTGCGTCCACATATATGACTATTATCCACAATAATTTCTAAATCTGGAAATAATCTTTTTAATTCAATGGCAATTTGCCAGCGGGGAATATTTCTATAGTTTGATTCCCCATGATGAGAGAATCCCCTTTGAATAGCGGCAATTCTTCTGATACCTGCATTATAAACCCTTTCGATAGCACCGATCCATAATTTCAGATCTGGGTTCACCGGATTTTTAATCAACACAGGAATATCCACTCCTTTCAAGGCATCGGCCACTTCCTGCACGGAGAAAGGATTTACCGTCGTACGGGCACCTATCCAAAGTACATCGACACCAGCTTTCAGGGCTTCAAAAACATGCTGGGTATTGGCCACTTCCGTTGTAACAGGCAAACCAGTTTCAGCTTTCACCTTTTTAAGCCAAGGCAAACCAATAGAGCCTACCCCTTCAAATTCCCCGGGACGGGTTCTTGGTTTCCATATTCCTGCTCTAAAAAGATCCACTTTACCGAGAGCAGCTAAACCGCGTGCCGCCTGAAGTACTTGTTCTTCTGATTCAGCACTACAAGGGCCGGCAATAATAATTGGACGTTTTTCCGTACGTGCCAAAACGGGGCTAAATGTCATTTCCATGAATATTCCTTTAAATTAGTCAGGAAATAATGCGTTTTATAGCATTTGCTTCCTCGATAAGTGTGTGAAATGTATCAAAATCGTTTTTTATAAGTAAACTTCGAAATTGCGATAATTGGTTAATGTGTTCATCCAAAACATCGAGAACATTATCCCTGTTTTGTTTGAAAATGGGTATCCAGGTATCCGGAGAAGATTTAGCCAGACGTACCGTACTGCTGAATCCTGAACCTGCTAATTCAAATATTCTATTTTCATCTTTTTCCTTTGCAAGTACCGTTAAGGCTAAGGCAAATGAGCTAATATGCGAAATGTGAGAAACATAAGCGGTGTGTACATCGTGCGATTTCGAATCCAATTCTAATACCTTCATATTCAATGAAGAAAAAATGTTCCGAACCGTTGCGAGTGCATCGGGCGCACTAAGTTCAACATCGCAGAGAACGGTGTATTTGCCTTCAAACAAATGAGGAATAGCTGCCTCCGGTCCTGAAAATTCAGTGCCCGCCATTGGGTGAGCAGCAACATATCTATTCCTTCTCGGGTGCAAGCGAACAGCCTCAGATAATTGCATTTTAGTGGAACCAACGTCCATTACTATTTGAAGATCGGTAATACTTGAAAGTAGTTCGGGGATAATTCTTACCATACTATCCATTGGGGTGGAAACTATAAAAAGATCCGCTCTTTTAACCGCCTCTGCTAAGGTTACTATCTCATCTGCCAGACCAAGTTTTAAAGCTTTAGCTGCATTGTCAGACTGACTGTCAATACCCAATATATGATTTATTCCCGCTTTGTTTTTAAGGGAAATTCCTAAAGACCCACCAATTAAGCCTAATCCAATAATGGCTACAATCATTATTAAACTTTTAGTTCTGATAAATGAATTCTTTCCAAAGCCTCTTCAAAATCTGTTACAGGACTGCAAAGAGAAATTCTAAGATATTGATCGCCGCCGCTGCCAAAAATACCACCTGGCGTAATAAATAAATTGGTTTCATAGAGCAGTCTATCGGCCAATTGATAGGCATTTTCAAATGTATCTGGAATTTTTGCCCATAAAAACATACCTACCTGATTATTTGCATAGACACAGCCCAATAAATCCATCACCAGATTTCAGCTAAATAATCAGCTCTACCCGCTAACATGCCTATCCTCCATCCTGCCAGATTATGCGCTTTGCTTAAAGAATTTAACTCCAGGGCAACATCCATAGCACCTGGAACAGATAAAAGACTGTGTTTTTCAGGATTTAACACAAAGGTATATGGATTATCATTCACTAATAATATATGGTATTGTTTGGCAAACTGAACCAGCGCTGTAAAATAATCCATATCTGCGGGAGCGCCTGTGGGCATATTAGGATAATTAAGCCACATTAACTTGACCTTTGAAAGGTCGGTTTTTGCGAGAAGATCCAAATCTGCCTGCCAGTTTTTTGACTCTTCCAAGGCATAATAGCGCAGGGTTGCCCCCGTCAACTGAGCTACTGCGGAATACGCGGGGTAGCCAGGATTGGGCACAAGAACTTCATCACCCGGCTCGAGATAAGTCATAGAAATATGCATAATCCCCTCTTTGGAACCAATCAACGGCAGAATTTCAGTATTAGGATTAAGATCAACCTTAAAATATTTTTTATACCACATTGAAAAAGCCTGCCGTAATTCAGGTAAACCTAAATAAGATTGGTAACCATGCACCTCTTTTTTACTACTTTCCCTGATTAAAGTTTGAATAACTTCCTCATCGGGCGCCTGGTCAGGGCTTCCAATGCCCAGATTGATTACTTTTTTACCATCAGCGCGTAAAGAAGCAATTTCCTTTAACTTTCTCGAAAAGTAGTATTCCTCTACTTGCCCCATTCTGGAGGCGGGCAAAATGATGGGCTCGCTTTTCATTCCTCAAAATGTTTACCTTGATTATAAATCCCTAGTATCTGCATGTTATTTGCCAATGGTTTAATGGCATCTATGGCAGATTGAATGGGAACCGATCCCTCTGAAATGAAATCCAGATAGAACTGATATTCCCATGGTTTACCTAAAATGGGGGTAGATTGAATTTTAGAGACATTTATATTATAGGCAGCTAAGACAGCTAATACTTTATACAGGCTGCCAACAGTATGATCCACTGAAAATGTTATGGAAACTTTATTGGCCTGATTATCGATGATGGCCATTTTCTGTGGCTGTAAAACCCAGAATCTGGTATGATTGGCTTTATTCGTCTCAATACTTGGCGCAAGAATGTTTAAATCGTACATTTTTGCAGCTAAACTACTGGCAATAGCACCTATACCCTTCCATTGTCCGTCTCTAATATACTTTGCTGAAAGGGCAGTATCTTCACTTTCGATAAGTTTAATAGAAGGAAAATTTCTGAAAAACTCGCGACATTGTTCAATGGCAATGGGATGAGAATGAACCTCTTTCAAATCGGCTATTGACTGACCTGGTAAAGCCATTAAATTCTGAACAATCCTTAAATACACCTCACCCACAATGGAGAGAGAAGAATCATGAACCCTTTTGTAGTTAGGTAACAAAGTTCCTGCAATAGAATTTTCAATAGCCATAAGCGCAACATCCACCCTGGTATCACTTTGAGCACGCTCCACTAATTGGTCAAAAGTTATGGCGGGAATAATTTCAATAGACTGACCTTCAAAACAATGTCTTGCAGCAATGTCATGAAAAGCACCAGGCACCCCTTGTATGGCAACGCCCAGCGATTGGGTATTTTTTAACTTCTTTTCAAGTAACGTTTGAGCGATCATAATTCATTTTTAACCAAAAAAAAAGTCCCGATGCCGGGACTCTATTTTGCAGAAATAATTTTATAGCAATCATAGCGTCCCTTTACGGCAAAACGTAAAAACAGAAACCACTAAAATAAAATGCTACTGAAAAATTCATTCCTATATGTTTTAATATTGTAAAAATAGGATAATTCAATAATATTCCAAAAAAAGTAAGGAAAAATAATCAACAATTTAAGCTAATGGCTATATTATTGCATTAATATCAATTTTTAATCCTTCTAACCTCGATTATATGCGAACATTAACATTGTTCATTTACCTGTTTTTGATAAAGGTCACCTTAGTTGCTCAACTACCCGAAAGTAATATTTTCCAATTAGAAATAAAAAAAGATGCTCAGGGAAACATCAAACTTCAGCATCTTACCCTTTTAACCTCATTGAATACACAGGGTTATAACAATCACCCCCATTTAGCAGGAGATAGTCTTTTATTTTACAGTAGTGCCGCCAAAGGCGCCTCTCATCCTGACATATACAAACTGAACACTTCCAGCGGTAAGTTAGTGCGCTTCACAGATACTAAGGAAGGTGAATATTCTGCCATAACCATGCCTAATAAAAGGGACATTGGTGTTTTAAGAATGGAGTTTTGGCCAAAGGATACCCTTCAGAGGATATGGTCACTGCCATTAAACGGACAAAATCAAGGAAAACCTATTTTAACGAATCAAACGAATATAGGTTATTTTAGATGGGTTTACGATCAAGGGGTAATTACCTTTGAACTCGGAAATCCACAAACCTTGTGGTATAGACGATTAGATGAAAGCGCTTCCGTAGTGATAACCTCCTCGCCAGGCAGATGTTTTCGCGTTACTGAAAATGGGGAACTTTACTATATTCAGAAGGCTAAACCAGGAGAACCATCCTTCATTTATCGAACAAAAGCTATTTACTCCACTGAAAGCCCCAAAATACCTATCATCATGCCATTGAACCAACAGGAAGATTTTGGCATTTTAAAAGACGGTACCTTAATTATGGCAGAAGGAGCTAAAATTTATCAATTTCACCCTGACAAAAATGCGAATTGGGAACTTTTGGTTGATATATCTAATTTTCCATTAAAAAAAATTACCCGAATGGAAATTAACGATCGTGAAAATAAACTTGTTTTAGTAGCTCAATAAATAAAATATATGAAAAACGCTTTTATATTAAGAATCATCCTGACTATTTTACTGCTTTGGCAATTGTCGACTCCATTGATTTCCCAATCAAAAAAGGAAGTTATTGCCGAATATGTTCCATTAGATAAGGAACCTGTATTTCAAATGCCTACCTACAGTGGAATTACCCGTGATTATAGAAAATTTGCCACTGCTACCTTTACCCGTGGACAGAAAAAAATAACGGTATTTCTATACCAAAATATGACATTAATACGGCAACCCCAATATAAAGATTACCTGTTTTTACCCTTTAAAGATGACACCAACGGTGCGGAAAGTTATGGAGGGGGCCGTTATATGGATGTTAGAATAAGTACTGTTAAGGACGGGAAGATCATTTTAAATTTTAATAAAGCGTATAATCCCTACTGTGCCTATAATGAAGGATTCAACTGCCCAATTCCACCTCAGGAGAACCATCTAAATCTCTCAATAAGGGCTGGAGAACGTAATTTTGAGTCAAAAAGAGGTGGAAAATAAGTGTTAACTGCCTTTTTGTTCTTAAAATCTGACATAAAAGGGATTAAACATGAAATTTTGGCAGATATTGAAGATTGGCACATAAAGTGATAGAGATTCAGTAAATATTTTTTAACCACCTAATAAAATAAAGAGATATGAGGCCAATCAACGATCGTGTTGTAGTAAAGCCTGCTCCTGCGGAAGAAAAGACGAAGGGAGGAATTATTATCCCTGATACCGCTAAAGAAAAACCTCAAAGAGGTGAAGTAGTAGCAGTAGGACCAGGAAAAGACGGTAACCTAATGACAGTTCAGGTAGGCGACACCGTTTTATATGGTAAATATGCTGGTCAGGAATTGAATTTCGAAGGGTATGATTATTTAATCATGCGCGAAGATGACATTTTGGTCATTCTGTAATTATTTTCATTTCAAACCTTAAAGAGAAATCGAAAGATGGCTAAAGAAATTAGTTTTAATAGAGACGCCCGGGAAAAATTACGCGCAGGTGTCGATGCCATGGCCAATGCCGTGAAAGTAACCCTTGGACCAAAAGGTCGTAATGTGGTTATCCAAAAAAGTTTTGGTGCTCCTCAAATTACTAAAGATGGGGTAACCGTTGCTAAAGAAATTGAACTGGAGGATCCTATCGAAAACATGGGTGCTCAAATGGTTAAAGAAGTAGCTTCCAAAACAGCTGATATTGCTGGTGATGGAACAACAACCGCTACTGCTTTGGCTCAGGCTATTATAAACGCTGGTCTTAAAAACGTTACCGCTGGTGCAAATCCAATGGATTTAAAGCGTGGTATTGATAAGGCAGTGAAAGAGGTTATCCTTTTCTTGAAATCTCAGTCAGAAAATATTGGCTCTGATTTCAATCGTATCAAACAGGTTGCAGGTATTTCAGCGAATAATGACGAAGCGATTGGTGAACTTATCGCAGAGGCAATGAAACGCGTTTCTAAAGATGGTGTTATTACCGTTGAAGAATCAAAAGGTACTGAAACTTACATGGAAGAAGTTTTAGGTATGCAGTTCGACAGAGGATATCTTTCTCCTTATTTCGTAACGGATACAGAAAACATGGTAAGTGAATATGATAATGCGTTTATCCTTATCTACGATAAAAAAATCTCTAACATGGCGGATATTATCCCTATTTTAGAGAAAGTTGTAGGCATGGGAAGACCATTGTTAATCATAGCTGAAGATATTGAAAGTCAGGCATTAGGCGTTTTAGTAGTAAACCGCTTACGTGCAAGCCTTAAGGTAGTAGCCGTTAAAGCTCCAGGTTTTGGTGATCGTCGTAAAGCAATGCTTGAAGATATCGCTATCTTAACAGGTGGAACGGTAATCTCTGAAGAGCAGGGCTATAAATTAGAAAATACTACTTTAGAGCACCTTGGTAATGCTGAGAAAATTTCTATAGATA
Organism: Saprospiraceae bacterium; assembly: GCA_021299835.1. Classification (GTDB taxonomy): domain Bacteria; phylum Bacteroidota; class Bacteroidia; order Chitinophagales; family Saprospiraceae; genus BJGN01. The sequence continues at coordinate 23,638 of JAJTER010000058.1, forward strand.
AAGATAATACTACCATCGTTAACGGTGGTGGCGAAGAATCTCATATTAAAGCGCGTATCCAACAATTAAAGCAGCAGATTGAAGCTTCTACCAGCGATTATGATCGTGAGAAGTTACAAGAGCGTTTAGCTAAATTAGCTGGTGGTGTAGCCGTTCTTTATGTTGGTGCTCCAACAGAAGTGGAAATGAAAGAAAAGAAAGACCGTGTTGACGATGCATTAAGTGCTACTCGTGCCGCTGTTGAAGAAGGTATCGTAGCAGGTGGTGGAGTTGCTTTAGTGCGCGCTATTGCTGCGCTAAGAAACTTCAAAGGGGTTAACGAAGACGAAAATATCGGTGTTAATATCGTTCGTAAGGCGTTGGAAGCTCCTCTTCGTACTATTGCTGAAAATGCAGGGGTTGAAGGTTCCGTGGTTCTTCAAAGAGTTTTAAACTCTAAAGGAGATATGGGATACAATGCACGCACAGACAAATTTGAAGATTTAAAAATCGCTGGTGTTATCGACCCAACTAAAGTTACTCGTATCGCATTGGAAAATGCTTCCTCGATTGCTGGTATGGTTTTAACTACAGAATGTGTAATTAGCGAGAAACCTTCAAAAGAATCATCTGCTCCGTCTATGCCTCATGGAGGTGGAATGCCAGGAATGATGTAATCGTTTTTAAGATAATTCATATAAAGCCATCATTGGGATTCCCGGTGATGGCTTTTTTAATGCCAGGAACTTAATATGGCCAACGTAAATCCTGATAAAATAACCACCCATTTATAACGATCTGTATCTTTATCACTTTTCTTGTGCCAGCTTTCCAGTAATATGCTCGCAGATATATGTAAAAATGATCCCGCAACCATCGCCATTAATATAGTGATAATGGTTGAAGTTAAATGCAATAATGAAACTATCCAGGCTGAAAATGGTGCCATCAAAGAAAAAATAAGGATGATTATTGCCGCATGAATCGATTTCGTTTTTGTCAACATAAATAATGAGGCAAGGGCAAATCCCTCCCCTATCTTATGCATTAGAATACCGTAAACAAAACCATGCTCGTGTCCACCCGTTTCGTGATGTAGGTGAGACCATTCATTATAACTGCCAACGGAAGCCCCGTCCATCAGGGCATGAAAACTTAGTCCGACAAAAACTTGTAAAGCCGTTTGCTTATTCAGAGAAGTGTTAGTATGAATGTGCCCATGCTCACTACCTCCAGAAATTTTTTGAATTAATAACTGAATAAAAAAACCTATGAGTATCCAGGGACTTTTTTCGGGGCTTATCCTAATAATATCAGGAACAAAAACAATAATAGCAATGCCCAGTAAATAGGCACCACTAAACAGAAGAATTCTCGAGAGAAACAACTCCCCTCTCCTTAAAATAAAAGGTAAAATAGCCCCTAACCACACTACCATTATCAGCCCAACATAAATTATCCAAGATTGACCCATTTTTAACCTTTTACTTCTTTTTCTTTATTCAGAACGCGAAGATACGTTTTTGCAACAATGTTGCCAAAATAAAATCCTATTAATCCACCAATAAAAACATCTAATGGATAATGAACACCCACATAAACCTGGGCAAAACAAATAGAAAACGCCCAAACATACCATAAAAAGCGCCACTTAAATGGTATAAAGTGGGCAGTATAATAAAAAAAAGCAGCTAAGGCAAAATGGTTTACTGCATGACTTGAAGGAAAAGATAAACCACTTCCACAAGACACTAATGGGTCAAACAAGGTGTTCAGCTGAAAATCATTGCAAGGTCTTAATCTATGAAAGACAGGCTTTAAAAGTCGGCTACTTACCATATCAGATACTGAAACGAGGCCTATCAAAAACAAAAGATATTTGAAAAAAACTTTCTTACCCCACTGATAACTGTATATCAGAATGACTATATACAGAGGTATCCATATAAATTTATTTCTCAATAGAGGCAATACCATGTCCAGCAATGGATTACGCAAATATTCCTGAATAAAAAGGAATATCATTTTATCGATTCCCAGGTATTTCTCCAAAGCCTTTTTTTTACAAAGATAAGAGATGCTTGCTATTTTGTATATTTGCTACAAAATCAAAAAAGGTGACTTTAATAAAATCTATTTCCGGAACCAGGGGAACCATTGGTGGGCGACCAGGTGACAACTTAACTGCCATTGATATTGTCGTTATGACCGCTGCTTCACAATCCGCGGGAATGGAATGCGCTAAAATTTTTAAATGACAAGGGGGAATTTATATCCGCAAAAGATGGAGAAACAATATTGGATATTTCGGCCCGTCCAGAAATTATAGACTATGCAAATATTGATGAACTGGGTAAATTAACCCAATATAATGAATCCCACTTTGACTACCACCTTGAGGCTATTTTAAAACATCCACTTGTTCAGGTAGATGCCATTAGGTCTAAAAAATTCCATATTGTTTTAGACCCGATAAATTCAACAGGAGCTATGTTTGTGCCCGTACTTTTGAGAGCCTTAGGATGCACCTTTTCACTGGTACACGGCTCAGTGCACGGTGATTTTGCCCATAACCCCGAACCTTTACCAGAACATTTAACAGATCTTTGCGATGCAGTAAGAGCAGATAAAGGTGCTTTGGGTATAGCTGTGGATCCCGATGTTGACCGACTTGCGCTGATTGACGAACATGGGCATTTATTTGGTGAGGAATACACCTTAATCGCTGTAGCTGATTATGTATTATCTCTCAAAAAAGGAAATACTGTCTCTAATCTTTCCTCCACCAGGGCATTGAGAGATATTACCTTATTACATGGTGGTCAATATGCTGCCAGTGCCGTAGGTGAGGTCAATGTAGTGGAGGTCATGAAAAAAACAAATGCCGTGATTGGTGGTGAAGGTAATGGTGGTATCATTGTACCAGATCTGCATTTCGGTAGAGATGCCTTCATTGGCATTGCTTTGTTTCTTTCGCTTATGGCTACCAAAAATATGCCTGTCTCAGAAATAAAAAAAACCTATCCTTCCTATTTTATCATAAAAAGTAAAATGTCAATTCCCGTAGGGATTGATTTATCGGCGAATTTAGACCAACTTTCAAGTTCTTACGAAGGGGCCGATGTATCCAGAATAGATGGCCTGAAAATAGATTTCGACGATGCCTGGGTTCATCTGCGCGCCAGCAATACCGAACCTATTATTCGTATATATGCAGAAGCTAATTCCGTAGAAAAAGCAACCGCCTTAGCTGAAAAAATTAAAGGTGACTTTTTAAATCAATTAGCAAAATGAGTTTACAAGATTATTTTGAACCGTTCAGAAAAAATATACTGGGAAATAATCATCATTTCCATGGGCCTTTCGGTGAGAAGAAAATCGTATATGCCGACTGGACTGCCAGCGGTCGTTTATATGAACCTTTGGAAGAGAGGTTATTAATAGATATCGCTCCGTATATTGGCAACACCCATACCGAAACAACCTACACGGGAAATGCCATGACTACTGCCTACAAAAAGGCAAGGAACATAATTAAAAATCATGTAGGTGCCGATGAAAAAGATATTCTCATCGCTTCCCATTCTGGAATGACTGGCGTTTTATCAAAATTTCAACGAATTTTAGGACTAAAGATTCACGAAAAATATAAAGATAGATTAGTTAAGGAAGATGAAGAAAACAGGCCTGTCGTCTTTGTTACGCACATGGAACATCATTCTAACCAAACCAGTTGGTTAGAAACCGTCGCAGAAGTCATTGTTATTCCTCCCGATGAAGACGGCTTGGTGGTCCCGGCAAATTTACTCTCATTATTAGATAAGTATAAACATCGAAAACTAAAGATAGCCGCAGTCACCTCTTGCTCCAACGTAACAGGCATAAGCACACCTTACTACGAAATGGCTGAAATTATGCATGCTCATGATGGTCTCATTTTTGTAGATTTTGCCTGTTCTGCCCCTTATATCGGCATAAATATGCATCCGGAAAATAAAAAGCAACAGTTAGATGCCATTTATTTTTCTCCACACAAATTTTTAGGTGGTCCTGGTTCTTCTGGTATTTTAGTTTTTCATCCTTCTCTTTATAAAAATGAAATTCCTGATGATCCCGGTGGAGGAACAGTCAACTGGACAAATCCGTGGGGTGAACATAAATATATTGAAGAAATTGAGGCCAGAGAAGATGGTGGAACCCCTCCATTTTTACAAACTATAAGGGCTGCCCTGGCTATCCGACTAAAAGAACAAATGGGCGTCGCTAAAATCCTGGCACGCGAAGAAGAGCTTTTAGCTATTATCATGCCTCGATTAGAAAGTATTAAGGGTTTACATATCTTAGCTGGTCAACATACCCACAGACTTGGCGTGATTTCTTTTTATATCGAAAACCTCCATTATAATCTGGGAGTGCGTCTGTTAAATGACCGATTTGGTATTCAAACAAGAGGCGGTTGCTCCTGCGCTGGTACTTATGGGCATTATTTACTTCATGTTGAAAATGAGTACTCAAAAAACATTACAGATAAAATAAATAAAGGAGATTTGACAGGAAAGCCTGGCTGGATTAGAATGAGTATTCACCCAACGCAAACAAATGAAGAAATTAACTTTATTCTTGATGCGATTGAATCAGTGGTTTTACATAAAGAGGAGTGGTCTAAAGATTATGATTATCACCCAAAAACAAACGAATTTGTTCATCATCAGTTTATAGCAAATGAAAAGGAAGATCCTGTTATACACTGTTTAGAAACGCCCTTCTAATGCAACAACGAATTTATTTAGATCATGCGGCCACTACGCCATTGCATCCTCAGGTGATACATTTGATGCATGAAACCATGCTGAGTAATTATGGAAATCCCTCGTCCATTCATGCTGAAGGCAGGACCTCCCGAGCACTGATTGAAAAAGCCAGAAAGACAATGGCGAATCATTTTAATTGCTCTATCGGGGAAATATTTTTTACCTCCGGCGCTACAGAATCGAATAATATGATTATTCAGGGTGCTGTCAGCGGGTTAGGGGTACAAACGATCATTACGGCAGCAACGGAGCATCATGCCGTTCTTCACACCATTGAAGTTTTAGAGAAAGAAGGAAAAATCAAGGTAATTTATTTACCCCTCGATAAAGAAGGAAATCCATCTATCCTTTCCCTCGAGGAACATTTAGCTAAGGAAGAAAATAAAAAAGTGCTCGTTTCCCTTATGCACAGCAACAATGAAACGGGCACCCTGTTAGATTGGGAAAATGTCAGAGCCATTTGCCAGAAATATGACGCTTTGTTTCATAGCGATACGGTTCAGTCTGTAGGATTTTATGACATTGATTTACAAAATATTCCTGTACATTTTATAGTTGGTTCAGCTCATAAATTTAACGGTCCAAAAGGCGTCGGCTTTGCCTATATAAGGAATGAAAATGCCATTCCCCCTTTTCAACATGGTGGTTCCCAGGAAAGAAATATGCGGGGTGGAACAGAAAATTTATTAGGAATTGTTGGCATGGCTCTTGCTCTCGATCTTGCCATGTCAGAAAAATCAGAGCGGTTTGCTCACCTGGAAAAACTGAAATTACAATTATTTAATGGTCTAAAAAATGACATTCCAGGGATTCAGATAAATGGTCCGGGGCTCGAAAATAGCCATCCTAAAATACTAAACATTGGATTTCCACCAAATCCAAAAGCAACCATGCTATTATTTAATCTCGATATTGAAGGCATAAGTACGAGTGGAGGCAGTGCCTGTTCCTCTGGCACTGATACCGGGTCGCACGTTCTAAGAGCTATTTATCCTGAAAATCAACACATATCCGTTCGATTTTCCTTCTCACACCTCAATACTTCAGCAGAAGTAGATAAGGTCATTGAAATCATTTCCAATATTTACAGGAATTAATTTATTCATGAAAAATATACCCGGCCATATTTTAATGCTGGATCAAGCCGATTCAATACTAACTCATTTTTTAACTGAGCATGGATTTACGGTTACACTCGATACTCAATCGTCTTTCGCGTCACTTCAATCGGAACTATATAAGTATCAAGGTGTGATTCTTAGAAGTCGCTGGACACTTGACGCTGCCTTTTTCAAGGCTGCTCCTCATCTTTTATTTATTGGCAGATTGGGAGTAGGTATTGAACATATTGACGAGGAAAGTGCAAGAAAAAATAAGGTAACTATTTTCACTACACCTGAAGCCAGTAAAGATACCGTGGCTGAACATACCCTCGGTCTTCTGCTGATGATGCTAAATAAATTGGGAAAAGCAGATCGGGAAGTTAGTCAAAATATATGGGATCGAAATGCCAATAGAGCCATAGAACTAAAGGGTAAAAAAGTTGGAATACTAGGTTTTGGCAATATGGGCCGCGCGGTCGCCCAAAGATTGTCAGGATTCGAGGTGGAAATATTGATACGGGATATTTCTCCTACGCTAACCGTTCCTTCATATACTAAACAGGTTGAGGACGATGAATTTTTTAGTGAAACGGATATTTTAACTATTCATATTCCCTTAAATGAGACTAACAAATATTTTATAGATTATGCCTATTTAAAGAAGTTTAAAAAAGAAATATTCCTAATAAATACGGCACGGGGAGGCGTTGTAGAAACGGATGGATTAGTTAAACAGTTGAAAGAAGGAAAGGTAAAAGGGGCTGCACTGGATGTCATAGAATATGAAGAACAATCATTTAATGCCCTCGATATTTCTTCCTTACCGCCCCCTTTCCAGTATCTGAAAAAGGCAGAAAATGTCATTTTAAATCCGCATCTAGCAGGTATATCTTATGAATCTGTGCCAAGGCATGCCTACGTTATGACACAAAAAATTTCAAAATTATTTAAGCTCGACCTGCATGTTGAATGAATTGAGGGAAATAGAAGGAAATGTTGATATAGTTTATAATATTGCCGAGGTCTTACCAGGTTTGTATTTGCCAAATGCCTATGTTGTTAGCAAAGATAAACTAGGGAATTTAGCACATATCAAACAAAAAGCTACCCCAGAAACTGTGGTAAGTTTCAAATTACCTATTAATGAATCGCAAAACAGACTTTTTCAGATTATAAATGAATTATTACCTGATAAGCTCGAAAAAAAATATTCTCCCCCAAAAAAGAAAATTAAATCCCTGGAAGTCTTAATGGCTGATGAGGGTGTGCAACCTAAAATCATTCAATTTGTACAAAGAAGAATGGATGAATTTCTAACTATTTTAGTTAAAAATAATTTTTTCCTTACCTGGGCTATAGATCGGAGAGTATTAGTAAAAGATTTTATAGTAAAACTAGATACCACTTATTTACAACCTCACCTGACTTTTCATAGAGATGATTTGGGGGTAACCTATCAAATGAGATTATCAAATAATGGGATTATTTGGCGAATAAAGGATAAAGATGTTACACCCATTTTAAATTCACCCGGTTGGTTATTAGTAGATTATGTTTTGTATAGAGTTTCTCAAATCAATGGAAATATGGTTAAGCCATTTTTACAGAAAGATGAAGTCCGAATTCCAAAAAGTTCCGTAAAAACCTATTTCCAAAAATTTATTATAAAAATTGCAGCGCAACTCGATTTTGAAGCTACTGGCTTTGCTGTCTTACAATCTGGAAAGTTAACAGCTTGCCGTTTAGATTTGGTGGATCATTTATTTGGCGAAGGTAAAG
>JAJTER010000177.1 GCA_021299835.1 Saprospiraceae bacterium
TGCCTACCACCAAACCCAACACACCATAACCTATTATTCTGGAAGATTGATAGGCTATGCTGCGAAATAAAAGGGAATATCCTGTGCTATTTCCAGCAGGTGGTATGGCCAGAGCCAGTGGTCCGCACATACCTACGCAGTGTACACTACCTGCAAGACCAATCAAAAAGGCGGATAAATAAAATATCATGGCGCAATAAGATAGGCTTCATGGTAATAATTCTTGCCCTCATTTTCTCCTTCAATTTTCACCAACCACCGACCTTTTTTCAGCTTTTCAACCGGTATTATCTGTTTATGTTGCGCATTGTTTTCAATGGGATATTCCTGGTCCAAAGAAGCATAAACGGGGTGAAATAAGGTCATATTGCCCTTAAAATGAGGTAGTTCTTCCGGAATAGTCACAGAAATACCTTTGGAATTTTGTTCAATGGATAATTCAAATACATGCGTTAATTGATTTGTCCGTTGCATTTTATCCATCTTTGTCTGATAGCTTAAATCTTCCTCGTAATAGGTATCAGAAACTAAGCTGTTATCTTGTTTTGTTGCTGCAAAGACAAATACGAGCATTGCGATAACGAAAAAACTATAAAAAATGGCTATGCCAGTTCCCCAGGAAATTTTCATGTTCATTTATTTAAAGTTGATAGGTCCCATGAAATTGGTATTCATTGAAGTTAATATTTTTTTGCCCTGCATAATGGTTAGATTGACTTCGGTTTTACGGTCCTCCAGTTTATCTTTTGGCAGATAAATGAAAAAGGATCCCTTGCTTACTTCTGACGCTGGTAATAGATTCAAGGCTCCTATTATTTTAATGGTAGCGCCTTCCGTTTTAGTGATCATTTTTATTTGAATAGGTTTATTGGTCTTATTGGCCAGTTGAAAATTGTATAGGTTACTGATTTGTCCATCGGGATTTTCCTGAAAAAGCATTCCAGGGGTTCGCATAACAGTCAATTCAACATCACCTCTTGTACCTAATAAAAAACCTAAAACGCTGAGTAAAAGAATTAATAGTAAAGAGTATGCTTTGACCCTATTTGTCCATAAATTTTTACTTCCAGAAAGAATACCATTATGGCTGTCATATCGGATTAATCCCGTGGGTCTGTTTATTTTAACCATGATATCATCGCAGGCATCTATGCAAGCGGTACAATTGGTACATTCTAACTGGGTACCATTTCTGATATCGATACCTGTAGGACATACATAAAGACATTGTTTACAATCTATACAATCTCCACCGATTTTCACTTCCCGGGCTAATTTTGTTCTGGGTTCGCCTCTCACATAATCGTAGGCAACCACTATGCTATTGGCATCGAGTAACACACCTTGCAGGCGACCATAAGGACAAATGGCTGTACAAACCTGTTCTCTTAAATAAGCAAAAACAAAGAAAAAAACACCAGAAAAAAGAAGCATTGCGGAGAATCCAGCGATATGGTTGCTTACTGGTTCCTGAATTATTTTTAACACCGCATCGCTGCCAATGATATAGGCAAGGAAGGTATTTCCAATTAAAAATGAAATCAAATAAAAAAGGGTATATTTTATGGTTCTTTTGGTTGTTTTCTCCATATTCCATGGGGCGGAGGATAATTTTCTTTGCTGAGGTCCATCGCCTTCTATCCAATATTCTATTTTCCGATAGACCATTTCCATGAAAATAGTTTGGGGGCATATCCAGCCACAAAATAATCGTCCCCAAATAACGGTAAAAAGGACAATGAACAAAACAAAAGTGATCATTGCCAGTACGAAAAGATGGAAATCTTGCGGCATAAAAACAATGCCAAATAGGATAAAATGTCTTTCAAGTATATTGAATAATATAAATGGCTGTCCATCATATCTTAAGAAGGGACCTATAAATAAGATGGCAATTAATACCCAGGCCAGGTATTTTCTCGCCTGGGTATAAGCTCCTTTTGTCATTTTCGGGAAAATCCATTTCCGTTTTCCCTTTTCATCCACAGTGGCTATATGATCCCTAAATGAATCTTCTTCATCATAAAGGGAGTGGATAGGTTCGTTTTGCATGAATAGACCTTTTATTTTACCTCAATACCTTGTGGTTCTTTGCCATTAGGAGGATTAGTCCCCTTCATGGAAAGAATGTAACTACCTAATTTTTGCATATCGGATGGATTCAACTGTGCTTGCCAGGAAATCATTCCTTTTTCAGGAACGCCATATTTTATGGTCTTGAAAATGCTTTTGATATCTCCGCCATGAATCCAATAATTATCTGTGAAATTTGGACCTACACCTCCTTCGCCCATGGTACCATGACAAGCCACACAGTGTACCCCATACAATGATTTTGCTGCCGATAAAGAGGCTTCATCCATGAGTGCAATGGCTGTATTTTCATCCACTTTATTTGCCTGAGTGGCTAAATAGGCTTTTACTTCAGCATTGGCCTCCTTTATTTCTATATTGTAGGCTTGCTGGCTGGAAACTCCCATATCCGTAAAATGGTAATAAACCATATAGGCACCGGCAAATATAATGGTAACATAAAACATGGCTACCCACCAAGGGGGTAAACTGTTGTCCAGTTCCCTTATGCCATCATATTGGTGGTCGAACATGATTTCATGCTCTTTTTCCTGGGGAACCACTCTGGTCCAGTTTTTATACCATCGATTAAAGATAGCTGAAAAAGGTTGCGTCTCTGCCTCCTCAAAGGCTTCCTTACCCATTTCCTTGTAAATCTGGATTTGCTGCATTTTCAGAATAACCTTCAATAAATTTAAAAGGGCTAAAAATCCACCAAGAACCACAAACGAGGTAAAGAATACCCATCCATTTTTGAGGAAATTATCATAAAATGGGAAAGTTTGAGTGGTTTGTGAATACAACCATTGGAGTTGTATGATAATGAAAAGGGGCAATAAAATACCTATTTTAGTTTTCATAATATTCATGATTAATAGTAGAAGAATTCACCTTATCCAAAGGCATTTCCGACATTTTTTTTAGGTAGGAACTATCTTTTTTAAACGCCAGGATGACACTGACCACAAATACAGTAAAGAAAGTGATTAAGGCCCCAATAGCCATCCAATTGATATTTCCTGCGCTCTCTAAAATATGTTTATACATAGCATTTGATTTTAGTTGGCGGGTGCTTTTACCTTAATGTCTGTTCCAAGTCGCTGCAAATAGGCAATCATAGCAATTATTTCTCTCTGCGCTAGTTTTTCATCCTTTATACCATCCTTTTTTAGGTTTTGAGCATTGCCAGCGGCTTGTTTTTCCAGATCCTCCAGTGCTATATCTTCATAACCTTCTTGATAAGGTGTACCTAAGGTTCTCAATACCTTAATTTTCTTAGGTATTTGATCGACATTCAATTTATCCCTGATTAACCATGGATAGGCAGGCATAATGGAGCCAGGGGACATACTTAGTGGGTCATACATGTGATTATAATGCCAGGTATCGGGATATTTTCCACCTTCGCGGTGAAGATCTGGGCCCGTTCTTTTTGACCCCCAAAGGAAGGGCCGGTCATAGATGTATTCCCCTGATTTTGAGTATTCTCCATAGCGTGCGGTTTCCGATCTGAATGGACGAATCATTTGTGAATGGCAACTCAAACAACCTTCTCTGATATATAAATCTCTTCCCGCCAGTTCCAATGGCGTATAGGGTTTCACCGATGCAATTTTAGGAATATTAGATTCAATCATAGCCATTGGAAAAATTTCAACAATACCACCGATGAGGATAGCAATGGCTGCAAAAATCATCATTTGAACAGGACGCCTTTCAATCCAGCGATGCCAATGTTCCCCTTCATGAGCTCCATGAGTGCTTAGGCGGGATGGCGCTTCCTGTTTCTCATCGCCAAGAAATACACCTACCTGCATGGTTTTGAACAAATTCCAGGCCATAAGTATTGCACCACTCAGGTATAAGGTGCCACCAACAGCGCGAATGGCATACATGGGTAAAACCTGTGCGACGGTCTCAAGGAAATTTCCGTATTGTAAAAATCCATCAGGTGTAAATTGTTTCCACATGAGACTTTGTACCCAACCTGCCCAATAGAGTGGGATGGCGTAGAAAATAATACCCAAAGTGCCAATCCAAAAGTGAGCGTTTGCGGCTTTTTGGGAATAGATATTTGTTTGAAATAGACGTGGGATCAACCAATAGAGAATGCCAAAAGTCAGAAATCCATTCCATCCTAAGGTGCCAATATGTACGTGCCCAATGGTCCAGTCGGTGTAATGGCTGATAGCATTTACAGATTTTATGGAAAGCAAGGGCCCTTCAAAAGTAGCCATGCCATAAGCGGTAATGGCCACTACCATGAATTTTAATACATGATCCTGACGCACTCTATCCCAGGCACCTCTAAGGGTTAGTAATCCATTGAGCATTCCTCCCCAGGATGGGGCAATCAGCATAATAGAAAATACGGTGCCCAGCGATTGGGCCCAATCGGGTAGGGACGTGTACAACAAATGGTGAGGACCTGCCCAAATGTATATGAATATGAGCGCCCAAAAATGTATGATTGATAGTTTATAAGAATAGACGGGTCGGTTTGCTGCCTTCGGTAGGAAATAATAC
>JAJTER010000059.1 GCA_021299835.1 Saprospiraceae bacterium
CGGAATAACCTTCATTTAGGGAAGAATAAGCCTGAAGATATATTTTTTCTGCTCTTTCCCAATAACCGGTAATCTCTAAAATGGAGCCTTGTAAAATAAGGGCTTTTAATCGGTATGGGTGGTGCTGATTTAAATGTATATTTTTCAATAGTTTCTCTAAAAAACCAAGGGCATTTTCATTCAAATAATTATTTTTTGCCTGAACTGCGGCGAGATATAAAAATTCACTGGCTTTTTGGATATGATTTGCCAGCTCGTAATGGTAGGCTAGTTCTTGTAATTTTAGTTCAATATGGTCTTTAAAATGGAGTTCAATAGCCTCAGCCACAAGTAAATGAATCTGTTGAAGGGTGGCAGGCAGCTGAATATTATAAGCAGCTTCTCTAAGTAAAGCGTGTTGAAATAAATATCGTCTTTTAGTTAATGGTCGCCAAATATTCTCTCTTGTCCCGGCTTTAATAAGATTTTCTATAAAACCGATTTGCGTCAGAAGAATATTTGCGTCGGTATGAAGTGCTTTCCAAACAGATTCTAAAATAGTCAGGTCAAATTCCCTTCCTATCACAGCAGCAACTTTGCATAATTCGCGTAGTTCAGGGTTCAGGCTATCAATACGGGTAGTAAGAAGATTTCCAATTTTTTCAGGGGTTACAATTTCTCCTGTGTTTAGTGTCCATTTGCCGTGATAAGTTGTCAGCCAATCTTTTTCTTTTAGAAATTCTACCATTTGCTCAAGGTAAAACGGATTTCTGTTGGTAGTTACCTCCACATAATCTAACAGAGCCTCATTGGCCTCATTCCCAAGAATTATTTCGGTAAATTGAGCACAGGTTTTTCTGGTGAAATTTTCAAGATGTATAAAAACACCAACCTGTGAAGAGGAATTGGTAGGTAAAAATGTTTTTATTTCTGTTGACGCCTCGGTTCGGGACGTAACTACGAGCATGATTGGAAATGCAGGTAATTGCTGACAAAGAGAAACAAGTAACTCTTTGGAGGAAGGGTCCAGCCAATGGGAATCTTCAATTTGTAATAAAACAGGGTGTAACAAAGATTCTGCTAAAATAAGTGAAATAATGCCATCTTTTGCCATTTGATACCTGCTTTGAGGGGCCAGATCATCCCAATCGGGTGTAGAAAGACTTAGACCTAACAGAAATCGAAAGGCATTATCGGAATGGTTTAGTTTTTCTATCAAATCTTTGGCAGCCACAGACGAAAAACCCTCAGTGCTGGAAATGACATGTAACTTATTAATCAGTGATTTAAATTGTCTTTGATATTGATAATGCCGATTGGAAAGACCTCTGATGTTTTGACTAAAGTAATGCCTTAAAAGATGAATAAATGGATTGAATGGTTTTTTTATAACGGCATCACAAGGACAGAAAAACCAATTTGCCTTGCCATTTCTTATGGTTTCTTCTCTTAAACTGCCAACAAGACGACTCTTACCTACCCCGGGATCGCCGGAAATAATAATAATCTGACCGGTTTTGGTCGATAAAAGTTTGTTGAATTCAGTTTGGAGGACCTGCATTTCTTGATCTCTTCCCACCAGCGGGTACAGAAATTTTTGAAATCCTTCAGGTTTTTGATTTTTTAAAAGAAATGTTTCTACAGGTTCAAGCATTCCCTTATAACTAATTTCACCTGCTATTTCAAATAGGAAAAAGTCCGATTGTGCTATTTGCCTGTCTGTTCTTATTTCTCCCCATTGAGCCTGATTGATCATTCTTGCAGCAAGATTCACAAAATTTCCGACCACACTATATTGTTGCATTTCCTTACCGCCAATAAATCCAGTATAGCCTGTACCGCTGGTCACGGCAGCTTTCATTTTTATTCCAAATGGCGCATACATTTCTCTTAAGTCACGAAAAAGACTGTGAATACAATTTAATGCTCGTTCCAGCTGATTTTCAAATGCGAGGGGAACACCGAAAAAGGTAATTAACCAAGGGATTTCCTCGCTGAAATCAAATTCTTTGCAGTAGCCTCCATATTCATTGATATGTTTGACCATCTGACTAAGGAAATCTGAAAAAATTTGTTTGTCCCCAGAAGGAGTAAAGCCAATGAAAATAGCAATACAGGACCTAAACTCTCCTGAAGGAATGTGTCGGGAAAAAACAGGAGATAGAAAGGGAGAACTATCAGAAACAGGAAGCGATGTATTTTTTTTAGTCTTTATTAATCCCTCTTTTAATTTGATTTTCTTTATTTCCGACGACTTCCAAGTATAAAAATTTTCTTCAATGGACTCGGAATGAAGATCAATGCTTTCAAAATAATCGCGTACACTGGAGGTAAAAACGATGCCCTCGTCCTGAAATCTTGCTTTTTGCTGACAAATAGCACTATTTCTGAGAACTTCCCCACTAAAGTAGTAAGAATAGGGTTCCTTTCCTACAATTCCCCAAGTGAGTATTCCAACGTCTAAACCAATCTTGACACTCACAGGAAGTGATCTGTTTTTTGCGTTTTTTGTCCTAAAATATGCGTGAACTTTTTTAACAGCCACGGTGAAAACATAAATATCAGTGGTTGATTTTGGGAAAATGGCAAAAAACGCATCCCCTGCGAAGTGAGGGATAAAGCCTCCGTGCTGATAGACAATATCTACCAAAGGAGAGAAAACATCATTTAATAAATCGGAAACCTCCTCGGCCCCTGCACCTGCATCCTGTAAAAGGGAAGCCGTTAGAGGGGTAAATCCCGTGAGATCAATGTACATGATCCAGGAATCCAAATCTCCATGGAATCTTTCTTTTTTAAATACGTCAAGTATAAAGTCGGGTACAATAATGCTCACAATATTATTATTGATGCAAAAGTAATGATTTTATTTACTTGTAACCTTTCTAAGGTCTTATTACCTTTTATTTTAACCATTGGTCGATTAAGTGCATCTGAAATATATTTTTTATAGTCTTTTGTGGGATTATTTAAAAATGATAAAAAAACTTTATGTTTAGAATTCAAATCATTATCCTTTTATTCACTTCCAACATGCTTTTTGCTCAAAATGCAGAGCCTAAACCAAAAAAAATATTGGAAGCTAAGCGGGTTGAAGGAAAAATAGTTATAGATGGAAAATTAGATGAAAACGACTGGCAATCAGCTGTCGCTACCGATAGTTTCGTTACTTTTCAGCCCGTTCCTGGTTTGAAAGCGTCAGAAGATGGACAAATTCGCGTTTTATACGATAATGAAGGATTTTATATAGGTGCATTTCTAGCTGACAATGATCCTGCATCTATTCCAAAACAGTTATCGCAGCGAGATGAAATTCAAAATACTGATTGGTTTGCAGTCATTTTAGATACTTACAAGGATGGAAACAATGGTCTTGGTTTTATCGTATCAGCAAGTGGTGTTCAGCTTGATGTAAAATATTCCGTTTACGGCGAAGATAGCGGTTGGGATGCTGTTTGGGAAAGTGAAGTGACTTTCATTGACAAAGGTTGGATTGTTGAAATGAAAATTCCTTATTCTGCCATCCGATTTCCTAAACAGGAAAACCAGGAATGGCATATTAACTTCCTCAGGCTATATCAAAGGAAACAGGAAAAATCATCCTGGAGTACAATTAATCCGCTAATTTCCGGTTTCCTCAATCAATCAGGTATTTTAACCGGTATAAAAAATATTTCTTCGCCAATACGTTTGCAGGCCACGCCATTTTTTGCGGTTTACGGACAACAATTTACAGACAAGGCGGCAGCTCAAAAAAATGTCCATGGTTCATCATTTAATGGGGGTATGGACATTAAATACGGTATCAATGATGCTTTTACCTTAGATATGACGGTGATTCCTGATTTTGGGGAGGCACAATCAGATAATCAAGTGCTCAATCTGACGCCTTTTGAAGTAAGATTTGACGAAAACAGACAGTTTTTTACTGAAGGAACCGAGTTATTCAACAAAGGGAATATTTTTTACTCTCGGCGAATCGGAGGCACCCCTTTAAATTATGGTAATGCTTATGAGGGTTTGTTGCCAGGTGAAAAAGTAATTAATAATCCTCAAAGAGGGAAAATAGTGAATGCAACAAAAATTTCAGGGCGAACCCCTTCTGGCTTGGGATTGGGCTTGTTTAATGCTACGTCCTTGAAATCTTATGCAACTATTCAAAGGCAAAATGGGGAGGAAAGGAATGTAGAAACGGATCCATTGACAAATTATAATATTTTTGTGTTAGACCAGAATTTAAAGAATAACTCATATCTAAGTTTTATTAATACCACCGTTTATCGTTTTGGAAAAGACTATGATGCAAATGTATCTGCCATGGAATTTGACCTGAGGACAAAAGATAATGCCTATTCATTTAGTGGGAATGGGGCGCTTTCTCAAAAATATTTCATAGGAAAAGCGGATTTTGGGCATACCTATGCTTTTAAATTAGCAAAAAATGGAGGAGCATTTACCTTTGATATTACTTATAACGAAGAGAGCAATACTTACGACCCGAAAGACCTTGGATTTTTATTTAATAATAATGAGAGAAGCCTTCAAGGGGAGTTGAACTATAAGGTATTGAAGCCCTGGGGAATATTTAACAGGTATGGTGTTGGCGCTGAATTGAGATATATGAGATTATATAAACCTTTTGTTTTTAATGACGCAGGTGGCAATGTATATGTTTGGGGACAAACTAAGAAATTCTGGGAAATGAATGCGTGGGTTTCTCTGGAACCTTGGGTAACTTTTGATTATTTCGAACCCAGAACCGCAGGCCGTTTTTATCACTATCCAACCAACCGAGGGGTGGGTATATTTCTTTCCACTGATAGTCGTAAGGAGGTTTTATTGACAACAAATATTAGATTTAGGTATTTTGATGAAGAAGATAGAAGCACTTTCAGATTTTCATTAGGACCTCGTTGGAGAGTGAGTGACCAACTCAATTTTTCATTTAATACCGCGGTTAATTTCTTTTCAAATGATGTGGGATTCGTAAATAAGGTATCGAAAAATGCGGGTGAGAAGGATATCATTTTTGGGGTAAGAGACATTTCCACGGTGGAAAACGCTTTGTTTGCCGCTTATAATTTTACATCAACCATGTCTCTGACCTTCCGAATGAGGCATTATTGGTCCAAAGTGTCTTATGATAATTTTGCTATGCTAAATCTAAATGGAACCTTGGCTCCTACAGATTATAAGGGTAATCATAATGCCAATTTCAATGCCTTTAATATTGATATGATTTACAGATGGCGGTTTGCACCTGGCAGCGATCTTTACGTTGTTTGGAAAAATAGCATTTTGGAAAATCAACAAAGGACGGATCTTGATTATTGGTCAAATCTGGATGGATTATTTGAAAACCCACAAAGAAATATTATTTCAGTGAAAATGATTTATTTCTTAGATTATAATAGTATTTTCAGCCATAATTCATAAGTGGCATGGAGATTTTTCATATTGATGAAGATATTAGAAAGTCAGAAACACTGCCTTCATCTTTTTATAGAGAGAGGGCATGGTTTGAACGTTCTATATCTGAAATTTGGGAAAAATGTTGGATTTTTATAGGTGATAATACCGATCAGAATCCGGTTGGCACTTTAACGCCAATGGTCTTATTACCAGACGTTTTAAATGAACCTGTTGTCCTTTCTACAGATTCAGATGGGGAGGTATATTGTTTATCGAACGTTTGCACACATAGGGGTAAATTGGTAGTTTCTTCCTCCTGTTCCGGACAGCGGATACTTCGTTGCGGTTATCATGGACGGTGTTTCAGACTAAATGGGACATTTAAAAGTATGCCTGAATTTGACCAGACAGAAAATTTCCCAACGGAAAGGGATCATTTAAAACAACTGCCGCTGGCCACTTTTTTCCCTTTGTACTTCACGTCCATTAATCCACTTGCTTCATTTGCCACTTTCATTCAACCCATGTTGGATAGAGTTTCATTTTTACCTTTACATACCCTCACCTTTAATCCTGATGCTTCCAAAGATTTCGATGTAAGAGCTCATTGGGCGTTATATGTTGACAATTATCTGGAAGGTTTTCATATTCCGTTTGTGCATCCAGCGTTGAATCAGGCCATTGAATTTGAAAAATATGAATATCACTTATTTGAATGGGGTAATCTACAAATAGGTGTTGCCGCCGACGATGAACCATATTTTAATACACCAAAAGGTCATGTGGATGAGGGCAAGAAAATATATGCCTATTATTTTTGGATTTTCCCAAATTTGATGTTCAATTTCTATCCCTGGGGTTTATCCTTAAATGTTGTAGAACCCAAAGGACATAAAATGACGGTGGTGAAATTCCGCTCATATTATTTTGAGGGAACCTCATTCGATAGAGAAAAAAACCAGTTAGATGTCACTGAATTAGAAGACGAAGAGGTGGTCGAATCTGTTCAAATGGGAGTGCAGGGCCGATATTATAGTAGGGGAAGGTATTCTGTTAACATGGAAATAAATGTTCATCACTTCCATCGTATTATTTCCAACCTACTGAATAAGCAAAAAGACTAAAAATATAGTATTTTGTTTATAAGTTTCATTAATCTGCTGTTAATTAAAGTACATTTTAATTAACTTGCACTTTTATTTTTAGCTATTGAAAAAATATAAGGCTCAGATGCAAAGAATTCTATTTATCTCTTTTATTCTACTTTGTTTATCGGTTGTTTTTCTTCAGGCTCAAACCTCATTAGGGGGGAAAGTAATCGATGAAGAGTCAAAAGAGCCCATCTCTTTCGGCACTATTGCTCTATTTAAAAATGGGGTTTTAGTCACTGGAACGGAGACAGATGTAGAGGGATATTTTAATTTCCCCGACATGGATCCAGGTCTTTATGACGTTGAAGCCAGTTACTTAGGATATAAATCAAGGAGGATCACGGGAGTAAAAGTTTTGGCCGGAAAGTCAACTAAGTTAGATATTCAACTTGGTTCTGATGGAGGGGTAGTATTACAGGAAATTACGATAGTTGAATATAAAGTGCCATTGATTGAGCAAGATAATACTACGTCTGGTTCGGTTATTACAAGCGATCAAATACGTTCATTACCTACTAGAAATATTAATGCCCTGGCTGCTACAACGGCAGGTTTAGCCGCTGCTGATGAAGGGAAAGCGATAACTATCAGGGGTTCTCGTTCCGATGCTACAAACTACTACATCGACGGTATCAGAATTCAAGGTAACCTCATTCCGGAATCGGAAATAGATCAGCTTCAGGTAATTACCGGGGGTATTGAAGCTCAATATGGTGATGTGACCGGAGGAATTATCTCCATCACAACAAAGGGTCCATCAAATAAATTTAGCGGGGGAGTAGAAGTTGAATCATCAAAATATCTTGATCCATACAGTAACAGTTTAATAGGTGTAAACCTGAGTGGTCCCATTTTGAAAAATAAAAAGGGTCAATCTATTCTGGGTTATAGGTTCTCGGGAAGATATACCCATCAGTACGAGGATAATCCACCAGCTACTTCTATTTTCAGAGTTAAAGAGGATAAATTAGCTGAATTGGAAGCTAATCCAGTAACCGCATTAGGGTCAAGTTTCATCATAAGCGCAGATAACTTGCTTGCCGATGATGTTGACATTTTGAAAGCCAGAAATAATGAAACGAATGAAAGGCTTGATCTGACAGGTAAAATTGATGCGCGATTAGGTGAATCTATTGATATGACGCTTACCGGAGCACTTACCGATGCTAAAAATCAGTTTACGCCAGGTGGTTGGGGCGTTCTGAATAGTAAAAATAATCCATTTAGTCTAGGTAGAACGTATAGAGCAAATTTTAGATTAAGACAAAGATTTGGTGCAAACGGAGGTGCCGGTAATGAAAAAGGGGCTATTCAAAATGCTTCTTATACCTTGCAGGGAGGTTACGAAAAATCGTCAGGAGAACAAGCTGACCAACGACATGGATTTAATTATTTTGATTATGGGTATGTGGGAAAATTTGATTTGGAATGGGTACCTACCTTTGCGCTTGCCTTTGACCCAGCTTCTCAAGGCGTAGCGATGCAACATACAGATTACAGACAGGTACTTAGAAAATATACCCCGGGAGAGCAAAATCCTGTTCTTTCAAATTATAATAATGCGCTCGACCTTAATCAGGGAGAAGGTATTAATCCACAAGTTGGAAAATATATATTATCTAATTTTTTCAATAGTCAAAATTTACTTTCCTTGGGCAACTTTATAGCACCCAACGGATTTATATCCCCTGTTTATAACAACTCATGGGGTTTTCATACCAATGTTGGCTGGGTATATAATACGGCAGGAAGGTCCACAAATGATGTATATTCATTTAATGCCAGAACTAATTTTGACTGGATTCCAGGGAGCTCGAAAAATGGCCGACATAATATACAAATAGGGTTTATTTATGAAGAGCGTTTAAATAGAAATTATTCGGTTATACCGAGAGGTCTTTGGGACATCGCCAGACAGCAGGCAAATAATCATATTCAAGGTATTGCACCCAATGCAGATACCATAGGTTATATTGATTTACCCAATTTTCCAAAAACACCTCTTCGCGCTTTATCTATTGTGAATAGTGAGGACAACAAGTTTTACAAATCTATCAGAGAGGAATTAGGTTTACCCCTAACTACTTTTGTAAATGTAGATGGGTTGGATCCCGATCAGTTGAGGTTAGATATGTTTTCGGCAAAGGAATTAAATGATCAAAATGCTATAAGTTATTTTGGCCACGATTATTTAGGACGCCCTTTCGATGGTACGTTTGAAGATTTTTTTTCTACGGTTGACGAAAATGGGGTAAGAACTTTTCCCGTAGCTCCGAACAGACCCATTTATTCTGCAGCCTATATTCAGGATAAATTTACATTCAGAGATATTATCTTTAGGTTAGGCGTACGTATGGATAGATATGATGCTAATACCAGGGTATTAAAAGACCCATATTCGTTGTATGATATTATGGAGGCTTCAGAATTTCATAACCTTCCGGAAACAAAATCTGAAAAACCAGGGAGTATTGGCGATGATTACAAAGTTTATTTAAATGACAGTGGAACGGACGTGTTGGCTTATCGCGATGGTGATTTATGGTATAGGTCAAATGGTAATCCTGTCAATAGTCCGATAGATATCTTTTCAGGAGGATTAGTATTTCCAAAATACAAAGATCCCCGGGCACAAAGTATAAATAACTACATCAAAGATAGGGCATTTGACCCCTCTGTTTCTTTCAAGGATTATGAAGTTCAGGTAAATTTTATGCCTCGACTAGCCTTTTCTTTTCCTATTTCTGATGATGCTAACTTCTTTGCACACTACGATGTACTAATTCAGCGGCCGCCTTCAAATACTTTGGCCACAGCATTAGATTATTTTTACTTCACTGATTTCCCGTCGGTTATTCGAAACAATCCAGATCTAAGACCGGAAAGAACGATAGATTACGAAGTTGGTTTTCAACAAAAGTTATCAGCAACTTCAAAGTTAAAAATCGCAGCATACTATAAAGAATTGAGAGATATGATTCAGCAAAGAACCTATTTCCCGGTGCCCATAGTTAACCAATATACGACTTACGGAAATTTGGATTTTGGTACCGTTAAGGGTTTTTCCTTTGAATATGAAATGCGTAGAACGGGAAACCTTTCTTTAGTCACCAATTATACCCTTCAGTTTGCTGATGGTACAGGTTCTGATGCTAATTCGCAGAGGGGTTTAACGAGCAGAGGCAATCTTCGGACCCTGTTTCCCTTGAATTTTGATGAAAGACATCGCGTAAATATGAATTTAGATTACCGGTTCGGGGCAGGAAAATTTTACAATGGACCTAATCTTTTTGGTTCTGATATCCTGGCCAATGCAGGTCTGAGTTTGCAGGCCATTGCTGTTTCTGGTCGTCCTTACACGGCAACAATCACTCCTCTTGAATTAGGTGGGGCTCAAACGGCTGGTTCAATTAACGGATCTCGCAAACCATGGAACTATACCATTAATTTGCGAGTGGATAAAGTGGTGCAAGTAAGTAAAGGTTTAAGCATGAATATTTATTGCAGGGTGTCAAATCTGCTCAATCAACAAAATATTTTAAATGTTTATTCTTCCACAGGATCACCAAAGGATGATGGATTTCTTGCTTCCTCAAATGGTCAGGACAAGCTACTAAACATAGTAAATTCAAATAGGGTGGTTGACGCTTATCTGGCGTCTTACCAGTGGGCATTGTTAAATCCTGGATTATTTAGTTTGCCGAGAAGGATTTTTGCCGGGGTGATTATGGATTTTTAAATTGAAATTATGACTAGGATGGTATATAAAAGGTTAATTAGCATCGTTTCTTTTAGCATTTTAATGGGGGTTATTTTATCTCCCATTTCAATGGCTGCCAGAAATAATCCTTTGTTAAAAGAAAGAAGAGGCAATACGACAGTAAAACTACGATTTGCTGAAAATTGTAATAATGCGGTAGCTCAGATTGATCAGGCCATAAACAATGTTAGAGCACGATTAACTACTGGAGGGGATGTTTGGTGGGACAGTAATGACGGTCGTTACATTGTACCGAAGGTGCCCGCTGGTTTGCCCGAGGTTTCTTCAATTTTTGCCGGAGCAGTATGGCTTGGTGGCGTTGACCCCGCAGGTAATTTAAAGGTAGCTGCTCAAACGTATGGTCGTAGTTCAGGTGATTTTGACTTCTGGCCAGGTCCGCTTAATCCTGAAACAGGAAAAACTAATCAAGCGATTTGTTCCCGTTGGGACCGTTTTTTCTCGGTTAAAGGAGAAAATATAAGAGAGCATATCAGAAAGTTTCAACTGGCAGAGAAAAGTGGGGTAGCTTATAATCCTGATGATATTCCCAGAGATATAAAAGGTTGGCCAGCTCGTGGGAATGAATTCTTCTTCGATATTCATAATTTTGAATTACCTAATACCTCGCAAGGCCTTGCTGCATTTTGGGATCAGGATGGAGATGGCTTATATAACCCGGACAGAGGTGATTTTCCAGTAATTGAAATAAGAGGTTGTGTATCTAAACCGCAATTTCCGGACGAAATGATTTTCTGGGTCTATAATGATGCAGGTAATATCCACTCAGAATCAAGAGGTGACCCTATTCAGATGGAAGTACAGGTGCAAGCCTTTTCTTATGCTACCAATGACGAAATAAATGATATGACTTTTCAACGGTATAAACTCATTAACCGTGCCGTTGAAAGTATTGATTCCATGTTCTTTGCTATGTGGGTAGATGCTGACTTAGGCTGTTTTACAGATGATTATGTTGGAAGTGATGTTTCCAGAAGTCTTGGTTATATGTATAATGAAGATGCTTTAGATGGTCAAACGGGTTGTGCATGCCCTCAAGGGGTCAATACCTATTGTGACGAAGTTCCCATTTTAGGGGTGGATTATTTTAGAGGCCCCTTAGACGAAAATGGGGAAGAAATTGGTATGTCTTCTTTTACTTATTATAATAATGGTGGTGTAGGAAGTCCGGCACCTGGTACCACAGACCCTGCTACCGCTCAAGAGTACTTTAACTATTTATCTGGTTCCTGGCGTGACGGTAGTCCTTTCACTTTCGGTGATGATGCCTATCAAGATGGTGCTAAGGTAAAATACGCTTTTTCAGATGCACCAAATAATTCAAGAGGCTGGTCAATGTGTACTTCAAATCTTCCTTTTGGTGATCGTCGTACCATACAAGCCTCAGGCCCTTTTCGTTTAGATCCGGGTGCTGTAAATGAGCTAATCATCGGAGTAGTTTGGGTAGCAGATCAAACATATCCCTGCCCGGATATCTCAAAATTACTCGAAGCGGATGATATCGCTCAGGCATTATTTGATAATTGTTTTGAATTAACGGATGGACCTGATGCCCCGGATATTGATTTTATAGAGCTGGATAGAGAGATTATTGCTGTATTTACAAATGATAGCATTACTTCTAATAATGCTTTTGAAGGTTATGCTCAGCGTGGTTTGCAAATTCCAGCTGGTGCAAAGGATAGTTTATATACTTTTGAAGGGTACAAATTGTATCAATTATCCAATTCTTCAGTAACGATTGCAGATTTAGAAAATCCTGATAAATCACGATTGATTTATCAAGTAGATTTAAAAAACAACATAAATAGAATTTTCAATTGGAAAACCATTGATAATCCGACAGGAGAGGAGTACTATGTTCCTGAGTTAAAAGTTGAAGGTGGGAATAATGGTATTCAACATACTTTTAAGATTAAGGAAGATCAATTTTCAGAAGGCGATCGCAGACTAATAAATCATAAGAAATATTATTTCGTAGCGGTTGCCTACGCGCATAATAATTATAGAGTTTTTGATCCCAAGGCAGTTTTGGGACAAAGAAAGCCTTATTTGGAGGGGAGAAGAAATATTGGAGACGGTAGAAATCCATTTTATACGGTATTACCTCATCCAACCACTGATAAAATATTAAATGCCAGTTATGGCGAAGGAACGGTTATTACCCGTATTTCAGGAGCTGGAACAGGTGCTAATTTTCTTGATATTTCTGATGCGACCAGGTCTGCTATATTGGGTACTTCTTTCAATGGACAGATAACTTATCTTCCCGGAAGAGCGCCCATTCAAGTGAAAATTTTTAATCCTTTGGAAGTAAAGGACGGACAGTTTGAACTTAAGTTTAAGGATAATAATGCTACTAACGGGATTTTAGAATCTCCTGTTACCTGGGAGTTAAGAAATCTTAGAGATCCGAATAGTCCAGTTATCAGATCAGAAAGACCTATTGAGCAGTTGAACGAACAGATCATCAGAGCGTTTGGTTTCTCTATTGTAATAGGTCAGGTTTCGGAACCAGGGAGTTTAAAAGATGCCAAAAATGGGGCTATTGGTATTGAAGTTACTTACAAAGATAAAAATGGTGCGCAATGGCTGGGATTTATTAATGACGGATTTAGTGCAGGTCCCACGAACTTTGACGCAACCGTTTTCGATTATATTTCAACAGGTGACGGGCAAGTTGATGCGGTATTAGATCCAACCCAGGCTTTTTCAAAAATGGGTGCCGGTCAGTTTACCCCTTATTTCCTTGCCGATTGGAGAGTAAAAGGGGAGAGAGATCCTGCCTATATTTCTCCCGCTATTTCTGATAATAGCGCTAGTTCCATTCTTAGAACACGAATGAAATTAGCCGATTTGAATAATGTGGATATTGTTTTCACAAGAGATAAGAGTCTTTGGAGTAAGTGTGTTATCATTGAGTCTGCTAACAGATTTTATCGTACTCAAGGGTTTAATACAGAGGGAAATCGCAGGCACTTTGATTTAAGGGCCAGGCCTGGGGTAACAAAAGATGATGCAAATAGTGATGGTTTACCGGACCCAAATACAGCTGATTTAACAGAAGGATTTGGATGGTTCCCAGGCTATGCCATAGATGTGGAAACGGGTAGAAGGCTAAATATTTTCTTTGGCGAAAATTCTGTTTATAATGGTACCGTATTGGAAAACTATAAGTTGGGTGCCGATATGATGTTTAACCCAGATAATCTAGTTCGTTTAGCCGGGGTAAGTAACGGAAATCTTGGATTCTACCCTGTTGGTGGACAGCACTTTGTTTATGTTACGAAGCAAACGTATGATGAATGCAGGGCTATTAGAAATTCATTGAGAAATGCAGCGCCTGTCGCTAAGATTCTTGCCTTACAAGAGATTACCTGGTCTGGTCTGATTTTCAATCAATCTACAACTCCGTTTCTTTCTTATAAAGATGGCTTGATTCCAAATGACGCTGTAGTAAAAATTCGGGTGAATAATCCTTATTCGTTGGCAGGAAATGAAAATAATGGCCACCCTGTTTATCGCTTTCAATTTGATAAAAAAGAAGCAGAAAAGCGGGATGCAAGTAATTACAATGCTGCTTTAGATGCAATAAACGTAGTTCCTAATCCTTATTACGGTTTCTCCGACTATGAGGTTTCACAATTTACTACGACCATTAAGTTTACTAATCTGCCCGCCAATTGTACGGTTACCATTTATTCTTTGGATGGTAAATTTATCAGGCAATACAAACGTGATGAGGTAGGAGCGGTTCCACGAGGCAACAACAGAGCCATTACGAATAATCAAATTACGCCTGATTTGGAATGGGATCTAAGAAATAACCGTGGAATTCCAGTCGCAAGTGGTGTTTATTTGATGAATATTGATGCGGGCGAATTGGGGTCTAAAACGATAAAGTGGTTTGGTATAAACAGAAAATTTGATCCTTCCGGATTGTAAACAATGAATAATTTAATGAAATGAGGATTAAGGTTTTTTTTATTATTGGGAGTTTAACTTTTCTTTTCCTACCTTTTTTAAAGGCTGGAAATCCCGACAGACAGGGTGAGGCTGGAGCTTATGAGCTACTATTGAATCCCTGGGCAAGAAGTTCTGGTTTATTTCATATTAATACAGCTTCAGTCAGAGGGGTTGAAGCAATGAGAATTAATATTGCTGGTTTACCGCGTATAAATAGCCTGGAAATCAATCTTTCGGGTGCTAATTACTTACAAGGTACGGGCATTCGAATGAATGCGTTCGGAATTTCCCGAAAGTTGAAAAATGGTGCTGCGTTAGGTCTTAGTCTAACATCGCTGAATTTTGGTGAAAACAAAGTAACGACAGAAGACCAGCCAGAGGGAACAGGGGCAAATTTTTCTCCTAATTTCTTTAATATAGCCTTGGGCTATGCATATACCTTTGAAAATAAGGTGTCTGTTGGTATTTTGATGAGAGGTATTTCGGAATCCCTTTCTAATGTAAGCGCCTTTGGCTTAGCTATAGACGCGGGGGTTCAGTATGTAACAGGTGATAAAGAAGAATTTAAATTCGGGATTAGTCTGAGTAATGTTGGTTCAAGGATGGTTTTTAATGGGGAAGGTCTTTCTTTCCAGGGAAATACTCCCAATAAAGCTGGCTATCAACTTACTTTTGATCAACGCGCAGCAGGTTTCGAGTTGCCGTCTATGTTAAATATTGGACTGTCCTACGATATACTTCTGGGCGAACCTCACAGGATTAGTTTGATTGGCAACTTTACTTCAAATTCTTTCAGTAGAGACCAGATAGGGGCAGGTATTGAGTATGCTCTTTGGGATTCTTTTATGCTGAGAGGAGCTTATAAATATGATCTTGGTGCTTCTTCTTTGGAAGAAAGGCCTGTAAATACTGGCTTGAGTGCGGGAGGAAGTATTGATTTTCCATTATCTAAAGGTTCTAAAAATAAGATTGCTTTAGATTATGCTTATCAGGCAACCCGGGTTTGGACAGGGACACATAATATTTCCCTTCGATTCAATTTCTAGGTCTTTTTTATAAGGGTGATATTTAATTAGGCATTTATTCTTGAAAATGTAAGAATATTCTCCTATATTTGTTAAAATAATGATTGAAAACGATTTGGGAATATTCTCATATCGTTTTTGTTTTTTAAAGTCTATCACCCTAATCATTCCAAAAAGCTCAAAAAATTAATGTTATGTCTGGTATCAATTACCTGACCCGAGAGGGTTTTGAACGACTAAATAGTGAATTAGAAGATATGAAATCGCGAGGTAGATCGGAAGCTGCTAAAGCTATTGCCGAAGCTCGTGAGAAAGGAGATTTATCTGAAAATGCAGAATATGACGCGGCAAAAGAGGCGCAGGGAATGCTGGAACTAAGAATTAACGACTTAGAAAAACAACTTGCTAATGCCAGGGTTTTGGAAATCAGCGATGTAGATACGTCTAAAGTTACCGTTCTTTCTAAGGTAACCATTAAAAATAAGGCTAATAATGCCACAATCACTTATCAAATAGTTTCAGAATCAGAATCTGATCTTAAAGCTAAACGTATTTCGATTAGTTCGCCCATGGGTAAAGGGCTGTTGGGGAAGAAAATTGGTGATGAAGCTCATGTGGATACACCTAATGGCAAATTAGAGTTTGTTATTGAAAATATTTCAATCTAGCATAGGTATGCCAAGTATCTTTTCCCGAATTATAAATGGAGAAATTCCTGCATGGAAAGTAGCAGAATCGGAGCATTTCCTGGCGTTTCTTGATGTAAGACCACTAGCGAAAGGACATACTTTGATCGTTCCAAAAGTAGAGACGGATTATTTTTTTGATTTATCGGACGAGGAAATATCGGGTATCATGCTATTTTCAAAAAAGGTAGCTTCAGCCTTGCGCAGCTCACTACCATGTCTTAGAATAGGAATGAGTGTCATCGGTTTGGAAGTACCCCATGCACATGTACATTTAGTTCCACTAAACAGTATGGGGGATATTAATTTTAGTAACACAAAGCTAAATCTTTCGGCAGAAGAAATGGAAGCAATAGCTGCTTCCATTCGTTCCGCTTACGATAAATTATAAAGTTTATTTTGCAACCCATCCTCCATCTACGGGGATGGCCGCTCCAGTAACGAAAGATCCTCCTTTGCCACATAGCCATAGAACCGCATCAGCGATTTCTTCGGGTTCTCCTAATCTTCCAACAGGTTGTACCTTAGCAAACTGCGCTTCGATAGCTTTATCCTTTCCTGTAAATCTGTCGATCATTGGCGTTCTAACCACACCTGGACAAATGGCATTGACTCTTATTCCTTTTGTTGCATAGTCCAGCGCCGCATTTTTAGTTAATCCTACGATGGCGTGTTTTGATGCCACATAAGCTGGTATACCTTCGAAACCAACCAATCCGGCAACAGAAGCAATGTTGATAATAACGCCTGCACCTTGTTTCAACATCATTGGAATTTCACCTTTCATGCATAAAAAAGTACCTGTCAAATTCACGTTGAGTACATGGTGCCAATTTTCTAAGGTACAAGAATCTATGGGACTGCTATGACCTTCAATGCCAGCATTATTTATAGCGAAATCAAGCCTTCCATAGTTTTTCTCTATGGTTTCCATTAAATGGTTTACCTGTTCCACATTCGAAATATCGCATTTTATAAAAATACCCGTACCTCCATTTTTCTTTATTAAATCTAAGGTTTCTGAACCGTCTTCCCAATCGGTAATTACTACCGTGGCACCTTGAGCGGCAAATGCCAAAGCGGTGGCCCGGCCAATACCAAAGCTTCCTCCGGTTACCAGTGCTACTTTTTTATTAAATGAATTTTCCATGATTTTAAATTATTTATGAATGAAATTGAAAGGTTATCCCTTTATTTTAACCTGTCTGGATTGTCAGCTAAAAATTTTTCCCAGGTAGCTTTACTCTTTTTTACCGGCGTCTTCTTTGTGGATGTGCTTATTTTTCCATTTTGATAAAAATGGCACACGGCAACAGCTAAGGCATCAGTGGCGTCTAAGAGCTGTCCCGCCAGATCAACTTTCAGTTGACTTTGCAACAAAAAAGCAACTTGTTCTTTGCTTGCATTACCATTGCCTGTTACCGACTGTTTTATCTTTCTGGGAGAATATTCAAAAATGTCTAATCCTTTGTCCATTCCAACAGCTATGGCAACCCCCTGAGCTCTTCCCAATTTCAACATAGATTGAACGTTTTTAGCGTAAAATGGGGCTTCAACGGCCATTATAGTTGGTTTATAAGTTATAATAATACTTTGTAACCTTTCCAGAATTTTCAAAAGCCTCGTAGGGTGATCGCTGAGGGCATCCAGGAAAATAACCCCAATGTCCACACTTTTCATCTGACTTCCATTAATTTCTAATAAGGCATAACCCATTTTCACCGTTCCAGGATCGACACCTAAAATGCGATATATTTTATTTTCAGTAAGTGACATTTATCAGTGCTATTTGATGACAATGTAGTGATAAAATTAATTCTTTTTTTATAGTGCCCCTTCATCCCAATCTAAAAGTTGGATATTAAACCTGACTTACCTAAATCGAGCTTGCCATAAAACCATATATCATTTGTTTTTGGGCGATGTTTATACTATATTGTCGCTCTATTTTGCCAAATAACCAAATACCAAATCTATGAAACTTCAGAACCATTATAAGGATGGCTTTTTTGACGTATGTGCTGAGCATGGCTTTTTGCCCGTAAAAGATCCAATCGTTTCGCTACCTTCTACTTACGCCGATGTGCAAAAAATTTTGGATGATATGCCTGTAGTTTTGCCGAATGGTGAGCATGGATTGCTTCATCATGAAGGTAAAATCATGAAAGCCATTGAAGCGCTTGAAAATCATCTGGAAGAGGTGAAAAAGGAGGATGATCTTTTTGTTATTCAAGCTCTTTTCCGTTCGTATGGATTTTTAACTTCCGCCTATCTGTTGGAGCCTTCCTATCAACAATTTCGACTGGATGGTACCTATGGAAAAGCAAGAAATGTACTACCAGCAAATATTGCACAACCTTTTTGCCATGTCTCAGAAAAATTAGGCGTTTTTCCCTGGTTAGATTATCATTATGCCTATTCTTTGGGGAATTATAGGAAATTGGATGAAAATAAGGACCTGAACTGGGAAAATATTACCATGTGTAACCGTTTTTCTGGCCAATCTGATGAAGTTGGATTTATTATGCTTCATGTTGATATCAATAGGTTTTCTCCTGGTTTGGTAGGATCGGTTATGCACACTTTAGAAGTTGTCAAAGATGAAAGTAAACCAGTTCATGATTTTTTGGAAGCTAACTGGCTAACCATGAAAAAAATGAATGAGCGAAGAAAGGAGATGTGGAAGGCTTCAAGATGGCAACACTATAACGATTTTAGGATTTTTATAATGGGTGTTAAAGGGAATGAGGTGAAACAATGGAAAAAATTCATCCAAAGGGATTGTTGGGTCTTTTAAAAGATAGAAAGGATATAGATTCCCTTTGTTTCCTCATCGGAATTTTAGAGGAAATTTATCATTTTAGAAATGGTCACTGGCAATTTGTCCAAAAATATATCATGTCAAATACCAAGTACGCTAAAGCAACGGGTGGAACACCTATAACCTCCTGGATACCTAACCAAATTATGGCTGTCATTATTCAGATGGAAGAGGTGATCGATACCTTAAGCCTATATGGTGAAAGTAGTAATGATACCGCCCAAAAAGTAAGGGAAAGAAATATTCAATTATTACCTACCAAAAGAAAGCTTTTAGAAGGTCAATTAGCGCTCATTCATAACAATGACTTTACAGCCGAATCTGTTTTTGAACTGAATAAGGCTTATGGTTATGTAGATTCAGAGCATATTAATTGATATAATCATTTATACTTAAGAAGGTTATGATATTTTTAAATCACTTTCATAAAAATAGTCATAACCTTTTTATCTATTTACTTAAATGCCAGGTCCAATAAATTAAGATAAATTGGACTGGGATTCTAATGATAGCCAGTTTCTTGCTTCCTATCGCCGGTTTTTCTTTGAATACATCTAAAACATGGATGGGTAAGAAAAATAACATTAAATAGAACATACCTTTTCCCGCCATCTGTTGATATTGGGGGATAAGAAGTCCAATACCCAGCAAAACTTCAATAATGCCAGCCAAATAGTTGGCAAACAACTTTGGAATAAAATCTGGAATAAACCGGTTATAGAAACGGGGCTTTACGAAATGCATAATGCCTGCAAAAATCATAAAAACAGCTAACAGAATAGTTAAATAATACATGTAATGGTTCATATTGATATTGATTAAACGGATGTAGTTTTAATTTTCATCAGGCCACGGAGCGGCTTGATTTGTTTGTTTAAAATGAGGTCTGTCTGCACTTACTTTCCTTAGGTACTCCCCGAGTAAAGCAGATAATTCGTCCACTTTTTCAGGGTATTTATCTGCCAAGTCATTATTTTCACTAAGATCTTCATCTATTCGGTAAAGTTCCTTCTTTCCGTTTTTATACCAATAAATTAATTTCCAGTTACCATGGCGTATAGTACTGGTTGTTCCAATACCAGGGCCTGTAGGCCCCCATTTATTCGGATAATGCCAGACGAGCGTTCTATCTTTTTGAACCTTTGATTTTTGGAATAGATAAGGAGTGAAACTCATGCCATCTATTATTTGAACGGTATTTATTTTTTTGACGCCAGTTAAGTCTAACAGGGTAGAAAAAAAATCTTCTGCGATAATGGGTTGGTTACAAACAGTGCCGGGTTTAACTTTTCCAGGCCATTTGACCATCATGGGTTCTCTGATGCCCCCTTCATAAGCCGATCCTTTACCACTTTTTAATGGTTTATTATGACTGTGCAGAGTTCCTCCTCTTGCTGAAGCACTTAAGGAACCATTATCGGACATAAAAACAATAAGGGTGTTTTTGTCTAAATCATTATTTTTCAGATAAGCCATCAGATCGCCAAGGCTTTTATCCATACCTTCAACCATGGAGGCGAAGCGCGCCTCGGGTTCCTCTAATCCCATATTTTTGTACTTTTTGTAAAACCTGGCATCAGCTTCCAATGGCGTATGAACGGCATAATGCGACATATTCAGGAAAAAGGGTTTATTAAGTTTTTGAGCCTGTTGGATGGCAGAAATAGCTTCCAGGGTTAATACCTCCGTCAGATTTATGGTATCACCATGATATTTGCCCAAGCCGGGAACACCCCAGGGTAGCGTTTGTTTATCTCCGTTTTTATTTCCAAAATTCTTTTCCCCCTGATAGCTTCCGGGAGCCCCTGCGGCATGCCCTGCAATATTCAGGTCGAATCCCAGATTCAGAGGATTGGCACCTGGCGTATTCATAGCCCCCCAATGCGCTTTCCCGCAATGGATAGTGAAATAGCCATTTTGTTTTAGTATTTGAGGTAGGGTAGTGGCATGAACCGCATTTTCAATGCTATCTACTGGTTG
>JAJTER010000178.1 GCA_021299835.1 Saprospiraceae bacterium
TCATTTAAAAAGGATTGTACTTCCGAAGGTGACGGCGGTAATCCAGTAAGAAGGAAAGATACCCTGCGAATGAGACTATTTTTTGATGCTTCCTCTACTGGAGTAAGCCCCTGATTTTTCATCTCCCTGTCTATGAAATAATCTATGGGATTTTTATTTTTATCGGGTGTATTTTGTTTTTCGGGAGAAATAAAGGCCCAATGAGGTTTCCACGCCGCACCCTGTTGAATCCACTTTTCTAATAATTCTTTTTCCTTTTCGGTCAATACCAATTTCGAATCAGGCGTGGGCATAATCATATCAGGATCTGTATGATTTATCCTGAAAAGCACCATACTTTTTTCTGTATGTTTCAGATCAATGGCTCTGTTTCCCGACTTCAGGAGGGCGGTT
Source organism: Saprospiraceae bacterium (assembly GCA_021299835.1). Taxonomy (GTDB): domain Bacteria; phylum Bacteroidota; class Bacteroidia; order Chitinophagales; family Saprospiraceae; genus BJGN01. The sequence goes on from JAJTER010000178.1 coordinate 394, forward strand.
GCACCTTCATAGGTATCTAATCTTAAATTTGCTTGACGGCTACTGGCATCAGGACCATGACATAAATAACATTTTTGAACTAAAATGGGTCGGATATGATAATTAAAATCTACCGTAGCGGGCATCCTGTTTTCAATACTTCGGCACCCCCAATAGAGGAGCAACATACAGAGCGTAAATCCTGATAAATAAGCATAGCGCATAAACATAGCCGCAATAATTTACCTTTAAAATAACACATTTTTATTTATCCATTCTTTTTATTATTATTGTTAAAAAGGAAAATGATAAAAACGGGCATTATTGGAATTGGCAGGATGGGGCGCATTCATCTTGAAAACTTATGTACTCAATTATCAGGTGTAGAAGTACTTGCAGTAATGAATCCAGGTAAGGAAGGCCAACAATTTGCTGAAAAATGGGGCGTTCCAATAATCACCGATGATGCGGACCTTGTTATTAAAAATCCAGACATTGATGCCGTAATTATTTCCTCTTCTACGCCATTTCACGCCGATTATGCCATCGCTGCGGCAAAGGAGGGAAAAGCTATTTTTTGTGAAAAACCTTTGGATCTTCATTTGGAAAAAGTAAAAGAAGCATTGGACATCATCGAACAACATAAGGTTCCGTTTATGTTGGCATTTAATCAGCGTTTCGACCCTCATTTTAATGAAGTCAAAGAATTTATCAATTCAGGAAAATTAGGAGACCTGAACGCTGTCCATATCATAAGCCGAGACCCCGCACCTCCTCCTTTACATTATCTCCAATCTTCTGGTGGTTTGTTTTTAGATATGACCATCCATGATTTTGACATGGCACGTCATTTGATCGGATCAGAAGTGATGGAAGTATTTGCGAAAGGATCCAGCAGAAATTATCCGGAAATTGGCCGCATTGGAGACATAGATACCGGTTATGTATGGTTGACCTTTGAAAATGGGGTGACGGCAATGATAGAAAACTGTCGGGCTACCAACTATGGTTATGATCAGCGATTAGAAGTATTTGGTACAAAAGGAATGATAAAAACAGAGAATCCATTAAAAACAACCAATCAGTATCTGGATGCTCAAGGTGTTCATCTTTCCAGAAATCAAGATTTTTTTATGGATCGGTACACGAGCTCATACCTGCTGGAGTTAAAAGCATTTTTTAATGCCCTGGTTCATCACATGCCTATACCTGTCACCGGAATGGATGGACTTAAAGCTATGGAAATAGCTATTGCTGCCGAAAAATCCCGATTAGAAAACAGACCTGTTCGGTTAAGTTCCCAATGATTGCCGAAGTTCGTGAATGGTGCCCTGCAAAGAGCCATTCAATAGCTCCCCTTTCGTATTTCTTACTTTGTAATCGATGGTAATTACATCCACTGGCTCCAGGTTTTCAATATGTAAAATCAACTTTTTACCTTCCACCTGAACCTTTGTAATTTTTAGTGTTTTTTGATTTAACCGATCTGATCCATATTTTTTACTTCTTAAAAGTTGCCAGGTATGAACATCATAATTTGATAAATCACTTGCCGAAACAGGATCTAAAGCAGCGTCAAAATCAAGAGAAATATGTTTTTCATGGACATTCATCTTAGTAGGTACAGACAGCGTTTTTCCGGTAAACCGAATTCTATAAAAACCGCCACCTCGCATCATTTGATTGGTACCCCAGGCAGACATTCCACAAACATAAAGTTGACCATCCTGATTATTGAATCGTCCTCGCATAACACCCGTCAGGAGTTTAATACCTGGAAGATCAATGACGGCTCCTTGTTCCATACCATTTACAGACTCGTGTAAAACCAGTTGAATTTTGCCAAATCCATAAGATAAACTTAACAGACCGCCATTTAGGGCACCCCATTTCTCACTTTCTATCCAAACCATTTCCGAAGGAGAACGGTCATAATTCATATCCAACCAAACCAAAGGCTGCTCCATTGCTGCTCTCGACGAATCCTTTGGAGGATTAAATCCCCACATATTTCCATAAAAATTCCCTTGCCCTTTAACCCAATTTATCCTATTCATAGGATTCCAGTACCCCTGCTGGTCTGTTACGATAAAGCTGCCGTCAGGATTAATACAAACACCATTCGCCGCTCTGAATCCAGTAGCAATAATATCTGTTTTAGAGCCATCTGCACTTACCTTCAACAAAGTACCATGTTGGGGAATGAGGGCTTCGCGAGCATGTCTTCCACTTTTTGCGTAATAAAAATTCCCTTCTTTATCCGTTTGCAAGCCCATGGCAAATTCATGAAAATGATCTGTAACCTGATGATCGTGATTAAAACTTTCGTAAAAATCCGTTTCCATATCCCCGTTGAGATCGCGAAGCAACACTAATTGATCCCTACAGGTGACATAAATATTTTCCTTTACTATTTTAATTCCTAAAGGTTGAAACAATCCGGAACCTATCCGTTGCCAGGTCAATTCCCCGTCGGCGTGAAGGAGTCCTTTGATAAGCCAGACATCCCCGTCGGTAGTACAAGCCACTGCTTGATTTGCATCGTTATAAAAATCCAGGCCACTCAATTTCATGCGACAATTCCAGGGATTCTCAAAAGGAGGCGTCAATTCATCCACTGCGAAAGCGCCATTTTCCTTTCCTTTAAGCACCCAGGTTTTCAATTTTTCTGGAAAATGCGGTTGACCCTTCCCTGTGGTGTATTTTAATAAAGATTCTGGTTCCCTGATATTTATTGCATCGATTGCTGAGGATTGACTACCAATGAGCAAGGAGATATTTACGGACTTTTCAGGGTAAATTTTCACGTATATCTTTCCATTTTCCTTTTCTAAACTAGCACCTTTCCCAATGATTCTCACATTGGCAGGGACGTTTGCCACATACATTTTTAAGATAGATGTGGAGGGAGAAATATCTAAAGTTCTTAAAAAATGGGAAGAATCAACGTAGTCAAATTTCTCCAGAATAGCTGATTTACCAACAGAATAAGAAATAATTACTTGATCTTCATAATGATATAGGCCTTTATAATTTGCCCAAGTCTTTGGCAAAGGACCGAAGGCTCTTCCATCTCTGGCTACAAAACGAGGGTCATCAAATTTTCCTGTTTCCGGATTAGCCCAACCGGGACTGACCGAGGTTTCCACCTGTAATTTCCCAATAGTCCGAGGATAGGTTTCATGTTTATCATTGAGCAAAATGGCATCCCAATCTATAAATCCCTTCCCTGTGTAAGCACCCGCTACTCTCAAAAGGTCATGATCAAAAACCATCCAGTTCGTACCTTTTGAAACACCCCCAGGTCCCTGGTCCAATCGCACGGCAATACCCTTGTATGCAAAATTATTTTTCGAATAATCCTCATCTTTATAAGGAGAAGGTCCCGGAGAGTGAAATCGGGGAATTCCTGTTTTTTCATCCACTAATTCATAAGTATTCATCAGAAAATTTCCATAATCCATGTCAGCCCAGGGCTGGTAGGGCTTTGAAACAGGACCTCTTGATTTACCTTTGGGAAGGGAAGCCAGATAATCAGGCGTCACTTTCGGCAGGGTACCGGCTTTATTTTTTGTAACAAATTCACTTTGTATGTAATGAATCACATCATATTTTTCCTGAGGGGAAAGCATTAACTGAGCGGGCATATTGCCGTACCCTTTGGTGATCGTCTGATACATGGCAAACGCATCGCTACCCATTTTAAAAGGATCAGACCAGAATTTCAAAGCGGAGGGAATTGAGCCTTCATTTTCCTCATTCCCATGGCAATTAATACAATTGGCATTATAAATTCTTTCCCCACGAACCAGTGCTTTAGCATCAAAATTTTGAATAAAACCGGCATGATCCAATTTTTTTTCCACAGCAGAGAGATCTTTTGAGGAAAGTTGGTAGCCCTTTTTCTGAGTAGGTGAACAATTAGAGATGAGCAAGGCCATCAGGGAAAAAAAGATGATTTTTCGCATTTCCAATAATTAAGGCAGGTGATTTTCTGAAATTTATGTATCCACTGACCTAAAAATAGTGAAATTAAAGGAAAAAAATATATTCATTTTTCAATTAGAGATTGAGTAACCCTAAGATGAAGAACTTGATTGAAATTCATTCAATCATCATTTAATAAATAATTTAAGGAGTTTGGCATTTAAAACATCTGAATCATATTTAGAACTATTTTCTGATTGATTA
>JAJTER010000179.1 GCA_021299835.1 Saprospiraceae bacterium
AAATGGGGGTAGATTATCCTATTATCATCGTTTGGATGTCAGTGTGCAATACACACATAAATTAAATAAATTTGCCTATATTGAATCGACATTTGCTGTAACCAATGTTTATAACAGGCAAAATGTATTTTATCTGGATAGAATTACTAACCAAAGGGTGAACCAGTTACCGGTTATACCTTCTTTAAATATGACGGTTGGTTTTTAGAGAACTGAAAAAAGTTTAAAGTTATGCGTCCAAAATTAATATGCTGCTGCCTTATTTTCATTACTTCGTTTACTTTAAATGCGCAGTTTGCAAAGGATACTTTATGGCTTTCAGTTCATAAAGACATGGAAAAATTATTATTCGAAAATATGTTACCCGTTTGGTATCCTAAAGTATTAGATATTGAAAATGGAGGGTACTTTAGTGATTTCACTTATGACTGGAAACCAGAGGGGGCTCAACAAAAAATGATTGTTACTCAGGCCAGGCATGTTTGGTCCCTTGCTCAATTAAAAATGTTCACAAAGGAAGATATTTATGATTCCTACGCTTATCATGGATATTTGTTTTTAACGGATGTTTTGTGGGATCGTGTTCATGGTGGATTTTATAATATGGTGGAAAGAAATGGCACTCCTGTTAAGGAAAAAGAGGCTGATATTATTTTGAAAAATGCCTACGGTAACGCTTTCGGCTTATATGCACTGGCTACGCTGTATGAGGCAACGCGGGAAGAGGAAGTCTTAAATTTTGCCAAAAAGGTATTCCAATGGTTAGAAGACCATAGTCATGATCCCATAAATGGTGGTTATTATCAGTTTCTAACGCAAGAAGGACTGCCCATTAAAGAAGGGTGGGGAGGAGTTCCTCCTAAAGACCAGAATAGTTCTATACACTTGATGGAGGCCTTTACTCAATTATATAAATTTTGGCCAGATCCCATTGTAAAAATCCGTTTGTCTGAAATGTTATATCTGATAAGGGATAAAATGTTACATGAAAAAGGATATTTACAGCTTTTCTTTGCGAATGATTTTACGCCATTCTCTTTAAGAGATTCTCTGCCGGAAGTTCAACAGAAAAGATGGAATCTTGATCATATTTCCTACGGACACGACATTGAAACGGCTTATTTATTGATGGATGCGTCACAAAAATTAATGGATAAGGAACCTGAGGATGAATTATTGAAAAAGGAGCATCAAAAAACCTTGGATATGGGTAAAAAAATGGTGGACCACGGATTAAAATGGGGATGGGATAATAAAACGGCAGGCGTTTATGATGCAGGGTATTATTATAAATTAAATGATTCTCCGGGGATCATAAAAGATACTAAAAATTGGTGGGCACAATCAGAGACCTTAAATACCTTGTGGTATTTTCATCAATTATATCCCAATAATCCAATGAACTATCAAAAATTGTTTGTTGAACAATGGGATTTCATAAAAAAATATTTGATAGACTGGGAAAATGGCGATTGGTACTCCAGTTCTTTGGACAAAGACCCCCAAGCAAAATTTGGTCGTAAATCCAATATTTGGAAAGGCAATTACCATACCATCAGAACATTGCTAAATGTAATGAACGGCATAAAAAATCAACCGTAGAGAAGTGATGCTTCGCGTCTTTGCTTTGATGTTTCGAGTCTTCTCCTCGACAGGTTTCCAAATAAAATTTACCCCCAATCCCATTCTTGAATCACGGATTTTAAGGATTATAGGATTTCACGGATGATGGATAGCGTCTCCCCGACAGGTTTCAATATAAATTAACCCCTAACGCCTGGTTTTGAATCAGGATTTACAGGATTTATAGGATTACAGAGGACGTCTTCGGTTTAAGCGCAATGGTCATTCGTAGAGGATTATTTTCTCGTGTTGTCCTGCTGACCTGTCCTTAAAAAAATTTACCCTTTTCATGCCTGACCCCTTGAGGTCACATGTATATTGATCATTGTAGCATTTTTTTATTTATAATAGAACAAATAATTGTTCTATTATAAAACATTTCTTGTATCTTGTATGTTTAACAAATTTAATACAAAATTGAAATGAGTCAAAGTTTTTTACCAAAGCAAATTGGTCAGCGCTTAGCCGAACTTCGTAAGAGGAGAGGATTCTCCCAGGATGATCTGGCAAAAAATATTAAAATTTCCAGATCTTCACTAGCTCAAATTGAATTAGGTAATAGGGGGGTTGACATTCTCGAATTACAAAAACTTTCGCAAGTATTAAGGTTTTCTTTAGATCATTTCATGGCTAAAGATTTCTGCATTGATGACGACCAGCTTATGTATGCGGATAAAAAGGCAGAAAAATTAAAAGAACGAATTTCCGAACCAACCCTTAATGTGTATAAATTCAAAAATATATTATTATATATTCTTGAGCGTTGTGCGGGTAAGCCAAATGTTGGGGAAACAATACTTAGTAAACTTCTATACTTCTCTGATTTCAATTATTATGAATTATACGAGGAACATTTGACAGGAGCCAAATATCTTAAATTACCTTATGGGCCCATTCCACAAAAATTAGATGCGATGATTATGCAGATGATGGATGCTGGGCAATTGCAGCGGGTAAAAACCGTTTATCATCATTCTCCACAAACGCGCTATTTGCCATTACAAAAAGCCAATCTTACTGAATTAAAAGCAAGTGAGAAGGAAACGCTGGATAGGGTAATTGAGCAAATGAGTGATTGGTCAGCGCTAGCCATAAGTAACTATGCTCATAAGGATGTGCCATGGCTAGCCACACAGGAAGGGGAAGAAATAAGTTATGAATTAGCTTTTTACAGAGACGCTCCCTTTTCAGTGAGAAATTATGCAGATGAATTGGAAGAAAAATGATTTTTAAAGAACTACTAGAATTTAAGAAGGATCTAAAAATCTTATCAAAAAAATATAGAACACTCTATGAAGATTTAATTGTAGTTAAAAAGGTTTTGGAAATATTACCCGATGAAAGATCTCCATTTAGTTTTCGTATAGATAATCTAGGAGTAAAAACCTGCATTGTAAAAGTAAAAAAAATAGCTTGTAAATCACTAAAAGGTAGAGGGGTAAATTCAGGTCTTAGATTAATTTATGCCTACTTTCTCGATGAACAAATAATTACCTTCGTTGAAATATATCATAAAAATGATAAGGATATGGAAGACAGAGCTAGAATAACGAATCAATTCCTTTAATTGATGCCTAATGTTCTGTAGTTAAATAGCAGAAAAAAGTTAGTTCCTTTCTATGAATTAGTTTTTAAAATATTTAATGTAATTAAATACTGGATTCGACTAATAAATGCAACTTACGGTGGGTATAAAATTTTTTTTCTTCAAATGAAAGATTTATTCCCAAGCACTAAAAGCAGTCATGAAAACAAAGAATTATTTGTCTTTATGGGAGTTTTATTATTGACAAATAAATACTCTTTTTGCGACCCTCGTAACTTTAATATATTTATTAGTTCAACATTGTATTTGTCTGTAACTAATTTTGAATCAGGATTTACAGGATTTTCAGGATTACAGAGGACGTCTTCGATTTGGGTGTAATGGTTATTCGTAGATTGTGTACTTTCTCGTTGCGTTCTACATCACATAGGGGCAGAGCCCCGCCATCTTCGTAACACCGCACCGCTAGGTCCTCCATCTCACATATTGGCACCAAACCGTCAGGTCACCCATCCCATCATGTTTCTGTATACCATGTAGGGACGCGATGGTACGCGTCCTCTCCCTGATAGAGTTTGTATCTGAAAATTATCCCTTCCACACCCGGTTTTGAATCAGGATTTACAGGATTACGAGGATTACATAGGACGTCTTCGTTTTGGGATAGTCCTGAAATAAATGTATATATTTTAGAACGCTACCGTCTTGTAGTCCATTTCATCAGGTTTCCATGTAAAATTAACCCACTTGCGCTTGGTTTTGAATCAGGATTTTCAGGATTACAGAGAACGTCTTCGGTTTGGCTGTAAAGGTCATTCTTAGAAGATTACTTTAAATACCCCTTTTCGCCGATGAGTAACGCATCGGCGAAAGGGCCGGGATTGAAAACTCCGTTTAATTATAATCTTCCGAATCAAACCTCTTCGTTTTAAAGATAGGGGTAATGTTGAATAGTTGTTTTTTACACAGTTTTTCATACTTACATCACTTTTTTTTCAGGGTTCACTTAAATAATCTATCCCATTAATCAAAAAAATCAAAGTTCAGACAGGATCTGCATATTCAAATAAAGGGCAACATTTCCACTTTTCATTCATTTTGAGGTTCATTTTGAAACAAATTCCTTTGAATTCTCAGAATTCAAAGGAATTTGTGGGTCTGCTTTTATGACGAACTTATAATTCTGAATAGTTTTACACCATAACATTAACAAATGGGTGTAAATATTCTACAAATTTTCAGTCGACCTTTTATTCTCGAAAAGTCGCCTTCGTCAGACATACCTCGCGTATGTCTGACGATTGGTAACAAATCCGTCGGG
>JAJTER010000060.1 GCA_021299835.1 Saprospiraceae bacterium
GAACACCTTGCCGATGAATTATATGCAAGTTTTATGGTTGCTTTTCACTCGAATAAAAAAAATCGAAGTATACTGGGGAATATAGTTGCCAAATACATTTTACGATTTGAGAAGTTATTGCTACTTAATGACTCTGAAAAAATCAAACAATTTATAAGTAAAATCAACATATTGGCATTAATCTCAGAAAAAGAATTTCAATCTGCCCTTTTTAAAGTATCAGCTAACCTTGTTGATTTAGAAAAAACGCCCTATCAACAAAATGTCCTTAAAAATGAATTAATTCAGCAAAAAATGGTTTGCTATCTTAATCTTAAACAGTTTGATGAAGGGAAAAAAGTAGCCGAAGATTTAGTATTTATGCACACCACCTCCAGTGAAATAACTTTAGAAAATGAGGAAATAAATTTTTTACTCTCTCTGCATGGTCAGCACTATAATGAAGCTGCTGGCATTTGGTTAGATGTTTCAAACAAGGGCTTACTTAAAAACATCCATGGTATTATTCGTGAAAAATGGGAGACTTATAAGATTTATTTGTATTTCCTTTATTCTACGGGGGAGATTTCCATTGATTTTTCAAAGACCATATTTAAAGGTTTCAGGCAGGCAAAATTTTTTAATACTGTCCCCAATCTAAATAAAGATAAAACTGGTATGAATGTTTCCATTTTAGCCATTGAGTATATATTATATCTTACCCAGGGTAAATTTGATAAAATAACCGACAAATATGAGGCTATGTTTAAATATTCATACCGATATCTGCGTGACGAGGAAAGTCTGAGGAGCTACAATTTTATTCGTTTATTGCTACTCATTCCCAATTGTGCTTATAATTGGAAAACTATTTCTGAGCGTGGTGAGCAAATGCTAAGGAAAATATCATCTATTCCAAATATTGAGTCTTCCATTAAATCAGGTCCAGAAATAATTCCGTATGATGTTCTTTGGAAGCTAATAAATAAACATACACCCCTTCGCAATTTTAAATTCTGACTTTCCCTGATTTTCCGTATTTAGCTTCTGTCAGCTTCTTGAATTTTAGGCAAAGATAAAACGTCATTTAATTACCTCCGCTTTACCTTACGCCAATGGGCCACTGCATTTAGGTCATTTAGCTGGTGCTTATTTACCCGCTGACATTTATGTTCGGTATCTACGACTTCTTGGAAAAGACGTTTTATGGGTTTGTGGTTCCGACGAGCATGGTGCTGCCATTACCATCAGAGCAAAAAAAGACGGTGTCTCTCCCAAGGTAATTATTGATAAATATCATGCGCTCAATAAAAATACTTTCGATGCATTAGGTATTTCATTTGATTTTTATCATAGAACGAGTGAGGAGATTCATCATAAAACATCTCAAGATTTTTTTACAAAACTCTACGAAAAGGGTGATGAATTTATTGAAAAGGTTGTTGAGCAATATTATGACGTTGCCTTTAATCAATTTCTCGCCGATAGATATATTACAGGAACTTGCCCAAAATGTGGGCATACAGAGGCTTACGGTGATCAGTGTGAGTCCTGTGGATCTACACTTTCACCTACTGAATTAATAGCTCCAAAGTCAGTTCTGAGCGGTGAAGCCCCCATTCTCAGAGAAACTAAACATTGGTATTTCAGACTTGATAAACATGCCGACTGGCTTAAAGAATGGATAGAAACGGGTGTTCTTGATGGAAAACAGCATCATGATCCCAGTTCCTGGCGAAAACATGTGACCGGTCAGTGTTTATCCTGGTTAAATGCAGGTCTTCAACCTCGTTCAATTACTCGAGACTTAGATTGGGGCATTAGTGTGCCCCTGAAGGACGCGGAAGGCAAAGTTTTATATGTATGGTTTGATGCTCCTATTGGTTATATATCAGCGACAAAACAATGGGCGCTGGAAAATGGAAAAGACTGGGAATCCTACTGGAAAGGAGGAGATGAGGTAGAACTTATTCACTTCATTGGAAAAGATAATATCGTTTTCCATTGTATTGTTTTTCCAGCTATGCTTAAGGCACATGGAGATTTTGTCCTTCCCAGAAATGTGCCTGCTAATCAGTTCCTTAATTTTGAAGGGCAAAAGTTTTCAAAATCTCGAGGATGGGGCTTAGAGCAACACGAATATTTGCAAGAGTTTGCCGATTTTCCGAACAAGGAAGATGCATTGAGATATGCCCTGCTAAGAACTCTTCCAGAAAATAAAGACAGTGATTTCAAATGGGATGAATTCGTCGATTTTCATGATAAAGATCTGGCAGATAATCTCGGCAATTTCTTGAACAGAGTCATGGTTCTATCCCATTCTTATTTCAATGGAATAGTTCCTCCTGCCCCTTCCCATTGGTCAGAACCCTTACAGCGGGTTTTTGATATTGTTGAACAGTGGAGAACCGAGATGGATAAATTTTCCTTCAAGGCAGCATCACAATCTTTTATGGATGTATCGTCCTGGGGAAATACCTATCTTCAGGAAAATGCACCATGGTCTTTGTTTAAAGCAAATCCATCAGATCCACGAATTGCTGAAATTATGTTTACAGGACTCCAGGTGTCCGCTATCTTAGCCATTATGGCCGAACCCTTTATCCCATTTACTTCAAAACGGATAAACGTCATGTTAGGCTTAAGCTCGCTACCTGCCGAGTCCTTAAGGTTGTTTTTAAATGAATCTGTCAAACAACCATTTATAAGCCCTGGAAGCTTGTTGGGCGCGCCCGAAGTATTATTTCCAAAAATAATAGACAGAAAAGATACCTCAAGATTGACTATCATAGAAAAGCAAAAAGCAAAATTACATGCCATTATGGAAGAAGAAAAAGATACCTCTTATCCGCCTTTAAAACCAAATATAACTTTTGATGATTTTGCGAAACTAGACTTAAGATCAGGTATTATTCTTGAGGCCGCCGCGGTACCCAAAGCGGACAAATTACTTGTATTAAAGGTAGATTTAGGTTTTGAAATAAGAACTATCGTTAGTGGTATTGCCTTACACTTTTCTCCTGAAAGTTTACCTGGTAAAAAGGTGGTTGTGGTTGCCAATTTAGAGCCAAGAAAATTAAAAGGCATTGAATCGCAAGGAATGTTATTACTTGCTGAAAGAGGAACGGGTGAGTTGGTTTTCGTTGGTGCTGATCAGCCAATGGAAGGAGGTTGGGTTGTAAAATAATGAATCCTTTATTGATTTTTAACTCAATAAAGGATTCAAGTATATCACCTTTTTTATAAATGAGAGGAGCTATACCTCCATTATCTCATTGGAGGACGACGTCTTTTACCTTTGCCTGCTCCAGCAACTCTCATGGTTTGACCGATAGCCCCCATTCTGGAAGCACCCTGGTTAGCCAAAGATTTTTCGAACTGCTTAATTTGTTCCTTTAATGTACTTTCTGTAACTCTAAGCTGCTTTATCGTTCTCATGTGAATTTCTGCTACCTTCCACTTCCCTTTGGATGCTGAAATATTAGCCAGTTGCAATTCTATCATAGCCTTCTCATTATCAGAGGGTAACTCTATGGCTTGAGCTTTCTTCAAATAAATCTCTCCCTCATCAATATTTTTCTTGGCTATTAAAACAGAGCCTTTTAATAGATAAAAATAGGCTCTATTTGTTGTGTATAGCCAATCCGGCTTTAATACCAGATTAAGTCTTTTTTCTGTAGCGTCATAATCGCCCATTTGCATTAAATTGGAAGCAGATTGAACGGTTCCTAAAAATACATATCCAGCAATTAAAATGGGCAGCGCCAGATAAAATGGAAAAGCGTACCAAAATCCCAGATAAACATTCAGCAGTATGGCCACTGGAATGAAAATCGCAATTAATGCAAATCGTAAATAAATATTGATCGACAACATAATTTTCAGTTTAGCGCGAATATAAGATTAATGAGGCAAGAATTAGTCATATAGGACTAAAAAAGACGTTTAATTAATTAAAAACTGCGTGTTAAGCCCAACCCGATGTTGTCGTAAAATGAATTAATGTAATTTTCTAAATCTATCTTTACCTCCATTTCAAGCCCCTTTTGTTTTTTTATTAAATCTATAAAAGAGGGCTTTAAAGCTATGAATTTTTGAATCTCCCTTTGGTATAATGAATCACTCTCGTCCGCCTCGAGAAGCAATCTATCTCTGACTTTTTTCTGGTTGTAATCTTTATTAGGCACAGCATAAGAAACATTGACGAACCCTGAAAAATCAAAATCATAAGGAACAATAAACATTTTTCCGTTTTCCTTGGACTTGTATATATCCATATTTTTAGAAATGGCCGTTGACCAATCTACATTGCCAATTAGATATTGGAAAAGCCCATGTGTCCTAAAATTACTATCGTCGAAATTAGATCGGGGAAGATTAAATGAATCTTTCATTTCACTTAAATCATGCCTTTTCTCAAAAGATGATTTATCTTCTAATAAAATAGCCATTCCTACTATTTTATTATCACTTTTCGTGTCTTGATAGGTTATTTTTAATAATTTGGACCTATAGCTCAATGGAGAAACCTGTTGATACAACTGATAAGCAAGGAACTCTTTAACTATATTTACGTCCCCTTCTTCACCCTCCAAACAGTGTGTTACTAATTTATATTCATCTGCTTTCGATAAACCATTATCACTTAATTCTGATTTATTAAAATTCAACTTAAGCGGAGGAAAGCCGCACATGCGACGCCTATATTTACCGCGTAAATTAATATTTACTGAGAAACTTAGATTTTTTCCTGCGGCAGATTTAAAAACGAAAGTACCACCTATTTTATCTTCATTGTACCTATTGTTGATTAAAGAATCAAGATTCAAAGAGATAGTAACAGAGACGTAATTCTTTCCCTCCAGGAGATCAAAAAGATCTGGCTTAGCAAAAGAATTGCTTCCTGCCAGACGAGTGGCAGAAAGCAATCCAAAAAATATACAATAAATAAAACTATTTTTCATTAAAAGCTATTATCGCCTCCATCATCTTTTAGATCTTTGTTGTTAACCCTTTTTGCTCTTTCCTTAGGCGCTTTGAAATCTAACTTACCAAAACGGAGACTAAAATTAATACCATAAGATCTTTGAGCGAAGGCATTCTCACTACGTTGATAGAAATTCGTGCCTTCCAACTCGTTTATGAAACGCAAATCACGGCTAAACGGTTGAACAGCTACAATACCAATAGATCCTTTTTTCTTCCAGATATCCTTTTGAATAGCAATGCTCATCCGTTGGTATGATGCTCTTGTTCCTTGCAAGCTGGCACGTGGAGAGCTATAAAAGCCATTTATTTCAAATTTGAAATTTGCAGGTAAAGTAACCGTGGAACTTAAATTACCATTCCATACAATAGCTTCATTAGTAAGCACTCTGCCGTCAATATTTCCTGAAACATTATACAGAGATACATTGACACCACCCCGAAGAGACAATTTATCTTTTATGTTTGCTGAACTGAACAAATTCACCCCATAATTTCTATTTATACCTATATTTCTGAAGGAATTTATACTTACGCCTTCCTTTGATATCGTTAAGAAAGATTCAATAACGTCATTTGTCTGCCGATAAAAAACACCAGAATTTATCACTATTCCCTTAACAAAAGTGCTGTAATTTATCTCATACTGATCTGTATTTTCAGGTTCAACCTCTGGATTTCCAACGGTTACATCTCTTGGGTCTTCAATTTCTACATAAGGATTTATGTATCTCAAACTTGGACGCTGAATTCTTTTTGCGTAAGAAAATTTAATATTTGAAAGGTTGTTTAGCTTTCTGTTTAAAGTTACACTGGGTAAAAAGTTATCGTATGTATTAGTAAAAGACACCTCACTTTTATCATAATCCCCATTCAAAAAAGTGGACTCGTATCTTGAACCTGCAATCAATCCCCATTTATCCCCCAATTTTAAATTTACAGAGGCATAGCCCGCCATTACATTTTGTACATAAAAGAAAATATCTGACCTGGTAATATCCGTTACGAAATTTTTCAAATCATTACTATAATTTTTGTAGGCAAAATCACTATCAATATCTCTTAAAATAAGTTTAGTACCTGTTTCTAACGTTATTTTCTTATTAATTGGCAAAACATAATCTATTTGGAAAGTATTCTCCAGATTGATACCCGCATTATCATTTTTTGTATTCAAATTTAAACCGGGATCATTTCCGCTTTGAACAATATCGTTTGTCTGATCTGACACATCCCCAGAAACCTGAAATGCGAAGATTAATTCATGTCCTGCTGTTTTAAATGTTTTTCTGTAATCAGTTGACCAGTCAAAACCTCCCCTGATAGATGCATTAGAACTATTTCTGGTATAAATCTGGTTTATTCCAAAATTAGGATCTGTATATGTTGCGTCAGTAATATTTTCACCTGAGCGACCAAAGCCTCTCAACGAAACCGACGTATTAATGCTATTATATGCATTTAAATCATAAAATGCCGATAAGGTAACTCTGGGGCCATAAAAAGAACTTGATCCTGTGGATGTCTGTGATAAAATTTTTGGCAATACACCACTTCTATCCTCCCTGTAAAACGTAGAGAATGAGGGTCTGGGCCAATTAAACCAACCGCCACCATTCAGATTTAAGCCAAATCTTCCTTTGGCATAATTCATACTTAATGAACCATTATTTGATCTAGTTCCAACAGATGAATTTATAGAACCTGTAAAGCCATCCACTGACTTACGTTTAGTAATAATATTGACTATACCGGCAGTTCCTTCTCCGTCGTATCTGGCCGATGGAGAAGTTATTACCTCTACATTTTTAATTTGATCCGCTGGAATCGATTTCAAGGCATCTCCCGGATTACCAGAAAAAATACCTGAAGGCTTCCCGTTAATCAATATCTGAATATTACTGGAACCCCTCAACGATAAATTTCCCTCTGCGTCAACGGCTAGTAAGGGTACCCGCTGTAGCACATCAGCCGCGTTACCGCCCGCTGTAGTTAAATCTTTTTCAGCATTATAAACCAGCTTATCTATTTTATTTTCGATGGCACCCGCTTCACCAGTTACCTCTACGGCTGAAAGATCTATACTTTCAGAAGCGAGAAACAAACTTCCCAAATCTGCGTCTGGTTTTTGAGGAGTAAGTTCTACATCTGATGTTGATTTTGTTTTGTACCCTATGAAAGACAGAGATAAACGATATTTACCAGCTTTAAGATTTAAAAACTTAAAGGCTCCTTTTTCATCTGTTGTAGTCCCATCTTTTTGTGCCCCTGTTTTAGCATCTATTAAAACGACTGTGGCAAATTCGACCACTGAACGGGCTGTTGAATCAAGTACAACACCCATAATTTTACCTGTAACACCTGCATTTTGAGAAAAACCACCTGAAGGAACAACACCCGGAGGCTGAGCAAATAATTTTACAACAGAAGTAATAGTAAGGAAGGTAAACAAAAATCTAAGATTCATAAGTGTTTGTTAATTTGAAGTATGATTTAATTTCAACCTTCTTTAATACCTAATCAATGAAAATTGTTTATTTTAAATCAGATTAATAGCTAAAAAGTACACAATAATATGCCGAACAACTTAAAACAAAGTTGAACGACAGAAAATAACAAGAGTTAAAAATTATCTTTTTTGTTTGAAAATTACGGTGGCTAAAGGCGGAAGATTTATTTCAATGAATTGCGTTTGATTATTCCAAACACCATCTATCGTATGTTTTGGTTGATTTTCATGATGTCCTGAACCGGAGAACAAATGACTATCACCATTCAGGCATTCAATCCAGGTACCACTTAAAGGCACGCCCAATTTAAAATTTGACCTTGAGACGGGGGTCAAATTATGAATTACTACTAAGCAATCATCTTGGGCCGTACCCTTTCTAATATAGGATAAGATACTTTGTCCGGCATTATTGTGGTCAATCCATTCAAAACCTTCAGGTTCAAACTGTTTTTCATAGAGCGCTTTTTCGCCTTTATACACACGATTTAGTGCTTTAACCCATTCCTGAATCCCTTTATGGAAATGGAACTGTAATAACCACCAATCCAGTCCTCGTTCGATGTTCCATTCAGACGTTTGACCAAATTCCCCCCCCATAAACAATAGTTTTGTTCCAGGATGAGTGAACATATAACCAAAAAGCAATCTTAAGTTGGCAAAACGTTGCCATTCATCTCCAGGCATTCTATTTATGAGTGACCCTTTTCCATGAACCACTTCATCATGGGACAGGGGCAACTGAAAATTTTCTGTAAAACCATAAACCATAGAGAAGGTCAGTTCGCTATGATGATGTTTTCTATAGATAGGATCTTTTTTAAAATAATCGAGAGAATCGTGCATCCAACCCATCATCCATTTTTGTCCAAAGCCCAAACCTCCGGAAAAGGTAGGTTTTGAAACACCTGGCCAAGCTGTTGACTCTTCGGCAATCGTATGTGTGTCAGGAAATTCCCTATAAATCGTTTCATTAAACTCTCTGAGGAATGCTATGGCTTCGATATTTTCTTTTCCTCCATAACAATTGGGCAACCATTGACCTTCCTCTCTGGAATAATCCAAATATAACATAGAAGCTACTGCATCTACTCTCAAAGCATCGATATGATAATACGTCATCCAATACAACGCATTGGAAATAAGAAAATTACGAACCTCATTTCGACCATAATTAAAAATGGCACTCCGCCAGTCGGGGTGAAAACCTTGTCGTGGATCGGCATGTTCATATAAATGAGACCCATCGAATTGGGCCAATCCATGAGCATCGGTTGGAAAATGAGATGGTACCCAATCCAAAATGACTCCAATACCAGCTTGATGCAAAGAATCAACTAAAAACATAAAATCTTGCGGCGTCCCAAAGCGGCTGCTTGGTGCAAAATACCCGGTAACCTGATAGCCCCACGATGGGAAATATGGATGTTCCATAACGGGAAGCAGTTCAACATGAGTGAAACCCATTTCAACTACGTAATCGACTAGTTCGACCGCTAATTCTCTATAACTAAGTGAGAATAAATGATCTGAAGATTTTCTCCAAGATCCAATGTGTAATTCATAAATAGACCAGGGTTGAGAATTACGAGCAATTTCCTTTCTACGTTCAAGCCATTGATTATCATTCCATGTATACTCTAAGTCCCAAACTACAGACGCAGTATTTGGAGGAATCTCCCAGAAATAGGCATAGGAAACCCCTCCCATATACCCGAACTATCTAATCTTGGGAATAATAAATGACTTTGCGTATTCCAATAATTGAAATTCCCAATAACAGAAACCTGTTGTGCATTGGGAGCCCAAACGGTAAATTGGACACCCGCCACGCCGTCAACGCTGAGTATTTTACTTCCAAATTTGTCGAAAGTCTTGTGGTGCTTTCCAGATTTGAAAAGATAAATATCATACTCGGTAAGTAAACTCCCCGGGAGAACCTGTCCCATATTGTCATTATTTAAGAACGCAGGACAAAACTAAACAAACCAAATGGTTATTTTTTATATAATTTGTTAAAACATTATAAAGACCCAATTATTTTCTAACAGCTGGAATAATCAACCCTCTTCCTCAGGCTTACCCATTTGGTTATCCTCTTCCATTTTATGGAATAACTCGCTGAGTCGGTACATTTCATCTAATGTATCATCTAAATAAAAATCGATTTCGGGAATTCTCCTTACCCATTTTTTAATCCTTGAACCCAGTGCTTGTCTGAGTCTGATTTTTTCCTCCTCAAGCAATAATAATGGTTCTTGCTTATGCTCTGTGTTAAAAATACTTAGATAAATCTTTGCTAAGCCAAGATCAGGCGTCATTTTTACTTGAGTAACCGTAACTAATATGGTGCTTCCATATATGTAGCTTCCCTCTTGCTGAAGTATTTGGCTAAAATTTCTCTTAACCAGTTCTCCCGTTTGCTGTTGTTTTATCGTTTCCATTTTGCAAAAATAAGTATTTTCTGAATTTCGATGTGATGTATCTTTGTTTTAACCTATTTTTGACCTCAATTTATCTATTATGACAGAATTCCTTTCCAGCCCCATCGCCTTTCTTAAAGGAGTAGGACCGCAACGCGCCTCCTGGTTGAGTAAGGAATGGGAAATACACCGAATTCAGGATTTATTACAACTTTATCCATACAGACACATTGATAGAACGCAGATTATATCCATAAAAGATTGCAGGGAAGAAGGGGTTTTTGTCCAGATTAAAGGTATACTCCGAAGGCTTGAACAACTCGGTGAAGGGTCTAAAAAAAGACTAGTAGGTGTATTAAGAGATGAAACCGGATCCATAGATTTAATTTGGTTTACCGGCATTTCATACCTCTACAAACAATTTGTTATCGGTCAGGAATACATCATATACGGAAAACTTCAATCTTTTAGAGATCAATTTTCTATTTCTCACCCCGAGATGGAACCTTTGGTAACTGAAAATCAAGCGCTACCCTCTTCTTTTTACCCCATGTATTCTGGCACAGAAAAAAGCTCGAAAATTGGCATTGATAACCGGTTTTTAAGGAAAGTTATAAAAGGAATTATTGAACGATTATACGCAGATTCGTTACCCGAAGTCCTACCCTATCATATTATAAAAAATCATAATTTAACATCGTCCCTTCATGCCTTTGAATGGATTCATTTTCCAAAGAACCAAAATGAGTTGGACGCAGCCAAAGCAAGACTAAAGTTTGAGGAATTGTTTTTTTTACAATTAAGTCTTCTTCAACTAAAATTCAACCGTCGAGAAACTGTTATTGGCTATAATTTTACTAAAATAGGTGATTATTTTAATACTTTTTATCACAAGATGTTAGCTTTCGATTTAACAGATGCCCAAAAAAGAGTACTAAAGGAAATAAGGCGGGATTTAGCGACGGGCAAACAAATGAATAGATTACTTCAGGGCGACGTAGGCTCTGGAAAAACCGTCGTTGGATTTATGACCATGCTTATGGCTTTAGATAATGGTTTTCAAGCCTTATTAATGGCACCTACCGAAATATTAGCTCAACAACACTATGCGGGTTTATCCATTTACGGAGAACAACTGGGTATTCAAGTGGCCTTTTTAACAGGAAGTGTAAAAGGTAAAAAGCGAAATGAAGTGTTAGCGGGCCTTGAAAATGGGGATATTGCCATTGTTATTGGAACACATGCCTTGTTGGAAGATCCCGTTCGCTTTAAAAACTTAGGCCTGGCCATTACGGACGAACAGCACCGATTTGGCGTAGAACAGCGGAGTAAATTATGGCATAAAAGTAAACCATTCCCTCCCCATGTGCTGGTTATGACAGCCACTCCTATACCAAGAACACTGGCTATGACCGTCTATGGCGACCTCGATATATCTGTTATTGATACTTTACCACCAGGCAGAAAACCTATACAAACCGTACATAAAAATGAAAACCACAGACTTTGGTTGATAGGTTTTATGAAAGAACAAATCAAAGCAGGAAGACAAATTTATGTGGTTTATCCTCTTATTGAGGAATCTGAAAAAATGGATTTAAATAATTTAATGGAAGGATTCGAGTCTCTTTCCAGAGAATTTCCTAATCCTCATTTTGGTATTAGCATGGTTCACGGAAAGATGAAGCCCGCTGATAAAGAATGGGAAATGCAACAATTTGTAAAGGGAAATAATCAAATCATGGTGGCTACAACGGTGATTGAAGTGGGCGTAAACGTTCCTAATGCCTCGGTCATGATTATTGAAAATACCGAACGTTTTGGACTTTCCCAGCTTCATCAGTTACGAGGTCGCGTCGGCAGGGGAGCTGAACAATCATTTTGCATTCTTATGTCCTCATTTAAATTATCAACCGACAGCAGGGAAAGAATCAATACCCTTGTTAGAACAAACAACGGATTTGATATTGCAGAAGCAGATTTAAGATTAAGAGGTCCGGGAAATTTGGACGGCAAACAGCAGAGTGGTACCATTCAATTAAAGTTGGCAGACCTTTCTAAAGATGGAGCCATTTTAGAAGTGGCGCGTGAAGAAGCTCTGGCCATTTTAAACATAGATCCTACACTCTCGCAAATAGAACATAAAGGCCTTAAATATACTCTTAATCAAACAAAAGAGGCCCTAAGAGGTTGGGGGCGAATAAGCTGATATATACAGATCAATGTCTAAAATTATCTCGTTTTTCACCTTTACCATGCCCATTAGAACCGTCGGTGGTGTAATTCCAAAATCTGTTAATAACAAACTTTTCTTTGCCGTAAATCGGTAAACATTACCAAAATGTTGTGAAATAGTAACTAGCAAATCAATCTTTCGTTTCATCCCCGCCAATGTCAAATAGGCTTCCGTAGTTACCGGACCTTCCAGTTTCCACCGGGCATTTATATTTTGAATAGGGATCAATACCTGGGAAATACTCAGCGTAATCGTTGGATAATGTTCCGCTTTAAGCGTCTGATACATATCACGATTCATAATCTTGTGCCTGCAATCCAAACTTTTGGTTAAAACCGTCAACTCTGCCTTTTTGAAATTTATCTTTTGGGTTTCTGAAGAACTCTCTGCATTAAAGCCAACCACAGAATTGGGTGGTGCACAATAACATTGAAAAGAATTTACATTGGTTTTTCCCTGTATTTGTAGCATACTTTGTGGATGAACCATTACTTTAATGAATTGCCCGGTACCTAATTGGCTAAAATAGAGATAAGCAAAGATTAGTATTATTATCCTTCTCATATTTGAAAAATAAAAATTCCGCACCGGGTTCTATTTTCGATGCGGAACTGGCTATAGTAATCATGTTAAGAATTAGAACCCTATAACCGCTTCTATCATCACACCTTTGAATTCTCCGCCTGAGTACACATGTAAACTTGGATAATCAATGTATTTTTGATTCACCAGTTCCGCTTTTAACATCAGATTTTTACTTGGCAACCAACCCACTGAGAAAGAGGTCCTCTTTATACTTATATCCGCCGCAAATCCTTGAAGTCTTCCTCCTGTAGTGTTATAACGCGCACCAAAAAATGCCTGCTCTTTGGGAAGGAATCTGTAAACTCCCTCCACAGCCATTTGACTGAATGTTCTGGTATCGGTTTCTGCATTGGTTTTTCCACTCGCTCTTTCATAGGTCGCAAATACTTCCATTCCCTTGTATTTCACAAAAGGAGATACTTGAAAAGTCATTAATTCGTTAGAAAAACCTGGATTTATTCTACCTGAAGTAAATCTCCCTGCTGTTGTCGTAGCTTCTGCAAGTCCCGTAGCTCCTTTGATAAACTCAGGTTCCATGGCAAAATAATATCTTGATCCTGTTCTATCACCACCAAACAAAGTATTTCTTACCGTTCCTGAATTCTGATAGAAAGAGGCGGATAAACGGAAACGTAAGTCCGTAAATTG
Source organism: Saprospiraceae bacterium (assembly GCA_021299835.1). Lineage (GTDB taxonomy): Bacteria > Bacteroidota > Bacteroidia > Chitinophagales > Saprospiraceae > BJGN01. The sequence goes on from JAJTER010000060.1 coordinate 13,367, forward strand.
TTTGTCGTAAGCAGCTTTAAAATACAAAGACGGATTCTTTTTTGTGGTCGTTGTAGAATAATCCTTTATGTCGCCACTGATTAAACCACCAGTCATACCCGCCATGAGCATTACATTGTCCATTGGAAAAGCATAAATTTCTGTTCCAATTTCTGTGGTAAAGGCATCCATTATATAATTACCTACAAAAGGATTGAACATAGCATTGCCATTATCTGTGCGACGAAATTGCTGATCGCCGTAATTAGGCATAAAATGTCCTATTTTCACCCTGAAATTGTTAGTAAACCAGTCAGGAGAGTTAAACATTGGCAACTTATCTATTTGGATGTACCCGCCTTTTACCCAAAATTCATTGTGGTGACGTGAGGACATATAATTCTCTAAAGAAATACGAATCCCATCTTCAATCTGAATATCAAAATTCAAATTGGCCGTTGCCAGGTTAAAACCTACGCCTAATGGATACAAAGCATTGGCGTTGAATGTCTTACCACCAGATGTAAAATTTGAAGCGTCGGCCTTATTACTGTGGGAAATACCCTGGAACTGTTGAGTAAATCCGCCGCCCACTCTTACATGTAATCCATTAAAAGTAGCCGAATTGTTTTTTGAAGGCTCAAATACATTTATTCCTCTCTGATCCCAAAATCGATAATACTGTAATTCAGTGCTTTGTGCGGAAATAAATCCGAAGAAGAATAAACCTAAAAGGCTTGTAAAAAGGTGTTTAGAATACTTTCTCATCATTGTGAATTTTAATGTTATGGTTATCAAGGTGCTGTTCACCATTTAATTTTTTTCTAAAGTGACATCAAATGAAACAGTTACTTCCTCTCCTACAACCACCGTTCCCATCAAAGCCTTGGGGGGTTCTATATTATAGTTTGGGAGTACAATAGCATGTTTTCCTTTGAAGTGTAATTTGCCGGTACTATCCATGTTACCTTCAACTTGCATGAAAATAGCTTTTTTAACCCCAGCGATCTGAAGATTTCCTTTGACTTTTATGGAATACCCACTGGATGTTTTGGTAATGGACTCGGTGGACTGAAAAGTATAAATTACATTGGGATGCTTATCTGACTTTAAGGACTCCCACGTTTTATTATCCATTATCTTTCCCTTTGTACTGATTATACCCTTTACTGGAAAAGTGATTTCCATGGCATTTATAGCTGAAAGCTGACCTTCTTCAAATTGAAAAAGGCCCTGTCCGCTTGCCTGCGTTATCTGGGAAGTCCATTTGTGAAGAGTGGAAGTACCACTGACTGAAATGTCTTTTGACTTTAACTTGTAGGTCTGTGCTGTTAGGTTTATAACAGCCAAAAAGAATAGGCAAAATGTTGTGAAATTTTTGAGGTTCATAAGTAATTTTTTACTGTTTGATACCCCAAAGATATTGGATGGTGATGCTGTATTAAGTGAGTTGAATCAGCTTCTTAAATGATATTTATCATACTCACGTCTCTTCATTTAAATAAACGGAAACATAACCCTCAGGTAAAAATTGGTATGTTCCACTATAGGAAAATATTAGGTTTTCCTTTATCAAATCAGCCTTAATATTACCCTTTGGATACTGATAAATAAATGGATAAACACTTATCTGATTTTTAAAATCAATGCCACCTAATCCGAAAGCTTTATATACAGCCTCTTTAATTCCCCATAAAATATGGAGCATTTCCAGTTCGTTTTCCGTCGATGCGAAGGATAACTCTGTTAAACTAAACACTCTTTTCGCCACTTTTTGCATTTGTGGTACGATCAATTGAATGTCTATACCTACTTTACTGGTTTTTGAAAGAATGGCTGCCGCATATTGATGCGAATGACTAATGGATAAATGTGAGTTTGGGTCCCAAAGGAAAATAGGTTTTCCTGCAAGGTCGGTATGAATCGGCATTCTGTGATTTAGTCCTGTTAAAAGGTGCACCAAATGCCTGGAACTCATATATTCCAATCTTTTCCGCCCTTTTAATTTATTAAAATGCAGATTCTCCTCAGGCGATAATTGCCATTGATTAAAAAACCAATCTTCCTCTTCCTTTATCTCCCATATTCCCCAAAGATTATTTTCGAGGAGGTTTTCTTTAAAAATCAATGGCATAATCACCTATTTTTAGAACTATTAGGCCAATATTCCTATTAAATTCCTAATATTAAACTTTAAATATAATTTTTTTAAATGCATTTTAAAAGTTATCCTTTCTTTAATGGTCATCAAGGAGCTATTTATACCTTGCACCAAATGGAAAATACAACATCATTCCTTTCAGGAGGAAGTGACGGCTGGCTGGTAAAATGGTCATTAGACAACCCGGCATTAGGGATTAATCTGGCCACGATACCCGGTCAAATTCTTTCCATCTGTTATATCCCGGCGGTTAATATATGTGTTGCAGGCGATCTGAATGGTGTTATTTATTGGCTTGACCTGAATAACCCTAAAATAATCCCTAAAGCATTTGCCCATCATAAAAAAGGTGTTTTTTCAATATTATACCTTGGAGACCATCTGTTTACCGCTGGAGGAGATGGGGTTTTTACTAAATGGTCCATCGACCACCAAACTCCTTTAGAGAGTATTCGTATTAGCTTTAAAGCCATTCGTTCTGTTGCCTATAATAAGGAGAAAGATGAATTTGCTTTGGGTTGCTCAGACGGTGCTATTTATTTTTTAGACAAAACGTCTTTTATGATAACATCGAGTTGGTCTGCCTGCCATCTGCCTTCTGTTTTTTCTTTAGTATTCCACCCCGATAATGAACGAATAATAAGTGGAGGGAGAGATGCACTGTTAAAAGTATGGCATAGAAAAAATGGAGAACTGATTCATGTTGTACCTGCTCACCGATTTACTATTAATCATCTGACATTAAATACCGACGGAAATTTGTTGTTTACAGCCTCCCGTGATAAATCGATTCGGGTATGGGATGCCCTTGATTTTAAACTCCTCCTTTCTATAAATGGAACTAAAAATGAGGGGCACCAAAATTCAGTCAACAGGCTATTATGGTTTGACTCTCAGCAATCGCTCATTTCTGCCAGTGATGACAGACAAATTGGTCATTGGAAAATATTTTAATCTTTGATACATCGGACTGATAATCCATTATTGAATTCATTGTAATATTTATACACCGCATTACCTCCAGTATAAGCGAAAAGAGAAATACTCCAGGCAGTATTATTTTGATTTTTTGTATTTGTCCACCAGGTGCCAGAGTTGCCAATATTACCAAATTTTCCAATAGTGAAACGTTGCCCTCCAGGTAAACCAGAGAAACCACTTTCATTGGTGGCCCCCAAATTAGGTGTTTGCCAGCAAGTAGTTCCAACATCTTTTAATTTTCCACCTGCCACAGCTTCTCCACCTAAAAATTGAGTTAAAATATTAAAATCTTCTATTGATGGTACTTTCCAACCTTTAGGACATAAGCCTCTTGGGTCTGAAACGGCATAGTGATTATATAATTTACCATATATCTTACACAGTGAATTATTATTTTCTGCCATACACCAGGCACCATTTTGCAAACCACTCCAATCGGCATTTTTTGGGGCATGTAAAATAGTGTCCCCGTTTCTGTAAGTACTGGTCCTCAGATTTTCTTGCATCCATACCTGCTTTCCAATAACAACTACCTCGTATTCATTTTTTTCTATGTCAGTAATTTTCAATGAATCAGTCGAAAATCCATAAATCGATAAAAACAGGAAAAACAGGGTAAATAAATACTTTGATGAATTCATTTCTAATTATTTTAAAAATTAAATAAAATGTTGAATTGGAATACTTTTACAAGGCTTAAATAGTAAAGGGGTGTATACTTATGATACACTAAAATGAAGAATACATTACATCGAGAGGAAAGTAACCTTAATAAAAAATAATCACAAACTTAAATCGAGAAACTAAAATTTTAACTAAGATAAAAAAAATATATTCTAATCAAAATAAAAATTTAGTTGAAATATATTAGCGCATCAAAGATGAATCCCACATTCTACTTTACCTTTTCCTGCCCACCGGCCATCCCTGCCCTGTCCCCTGGAGGTACAAGGCATACAACCTATAGATTCAAATCCCAGCGCTGTTAAAGGATGTTCAGGAAGTTTATATAAAGATGACCAATATAAATATTCACCTTCCGTAAGATCAATAAAAGGATTAAACTTGAAAAGGCCTTTCTGCTCGTCGAAAATATTCATATCCGACCTTTGGGGGGTTTGAAAACCCATAATTCCGGAAATCCATACTTTGTATTTACTTTTCAAGGAAGCTAGAGGTTTAACCTTATTTACCGCACAACATGCGTCAGGTTTGGTATACCACCATTGCTCCTCTTTGGTTAATGCGTTACTACTACTCTCAGGCAATATATTGACTACATTTAATTTATATCTTTCAATTAATTGATCTCTAAAGATTAACGTTTCATCAAAATGATAAGTAGTATCCAGAAAATGAATAGGCTGGGTTGGACATATTTTCGCTATTAAATGGAGTAAAAGGGCAGAAGAAGCACCAAATGATGAGGTTACCAAAATTTCCTGAGGTGAAAATATTTCATATAAAGCAACCAGTCTTTCCTCATGACTTAATGAGGGAAAGGTTTTATTCCAGTTCTCCATGCTGTGTCGATAATACTTATAAAATCCCATAGGATTAGTAGATTTTCACAAATGTATAATTTTTTCCTTACATTTAGTATATAATTTGATTAAAATGGTAAATACACAAACATTTTTGCTTTCATTTTTGCTTACTTGTCTATTATCAATAACTTACGTTATTGGACAAACTGACATTTTAGACTCAGGAGGAAAATTATCAGGTGCTCAGGCAAGTATCGATGTAAAATTTTACGATTTAAGCCTTCAGATTAACCCTGACGAAAAATATATATCGGGAAAATTAATGGTTGATGCTACTATAGTTCAACCATTAAGCGAATTTGTTTTAGATTTAGATAGTCTGTTGAAAGTAGAAATGGTTAGACAAATAACCCCCTCCAAGACATTTCAAAATGTACCATTCAGCCATATTAATGGAAAAATTATTATTTCTCTAACGCATACTTTTCAACCGGGTGAAAACATAAAATTAGAGGTATGGTATGGAGGAAAACCGCGAATAGCACCAAATCCACCCTGGGAAGGAGGCTTCACTTTTGCCAAAACACCGTCGGGTGCCCATTGGATAGCTACCTCTTGTCAAACTAACGGCGCTGATCTTTGGTGGCCGGTAAAAGACCATGTTTCCGATGAACCTGACTCTATGTCAATTAATATTCGGGTTCCAAATCCGTTGGTTGTTGCATCCAATGGTAAATTAACCTCCATTGAAAAGCATTCAGACTCAACATCCACCTACCATTGGTTTGTTTCCACATCTATTAATGTGTACAATGTGGCGCTAAATATTGCGCCTTATATGATGGTGGATGGAAAAATGCGAAGTGTCGCCGGCGACGAGTTTCCAGTGGTATTTTACGCCTTACCGGAAGATGTTGAAAAAGCAAAGAAACTATTTCCCGAAATTATTGCTCATCTTCAATTTTACGAAAAATATCTTGGCCCTTATCCATTTCGCAGAGATAAATATGGGGTTGCTCAAACGCCTCATTTAGGCATGGAACACCAAACCATCATCGCTTATGGCGCTAAATTTAATAATGGTTCCATGACTGGTGGTAAAGATTGGGGCTTTGACGCCTTACATCATCATGAACTGGGTCACGAATGGTGGGGAAATTTAGTGACCAATGCCGATTGGAAAGATATGTGGATCCATGAGGGCTTTTGTTCCTATATGCAAGCGCTCTATCAGGAAGATCGATTAGGAAAAGACGCTTATCTTGAGTATATTCATGGTATGCGTCGATTTACCAACGTTTTACCTATTGCACCAAATGAAGTTAAGACTGCCAAAGAAATTTATAGAGCCCCCATTTATAATAAAGGTGCCTGGACATTACATTCGCTAAGATACTTATTGGGAGATAAAACATTTTTTAGAGTGTTGCGCAAAATGGCCTATCCTATTGCTGAAATGGAAGCATCATCCGATGGCTCTGCCTGTCGATTTGTTCAAACCTCAGACTTTATAAAAATATGTGAAGAAGCATCGGGATTAAATTTAACCTGGTTTTTTGATATTTATGTCAGGCAGGCAGCTCTACCCGTATTAGAAAAAACCATTGAAAATAATGTGCTGTTCTTAAAGTGGAAAACACCAGATCAACTGCCATTTCCTATGCCAATAACTATAAAGACAGGGAAAGAATGGAAGCGCATTGAAATTCCATCAAAAGGAATAAGTATCCCTTTCGATGGAAAAGAGGCACCCATTGTTGATCCTGAGGGATGGGTATTAAAAATGTGATTACTGCATCGATCTTATAACCGCCCCTAAATCTATGCCTACTAAGCGTATGCCGGGTGTTTCAACTTGAATGGGAACACATCCTACGAGAAGGTAATTCTTTCTCACTTGCCATATTTTCTCTGGAACGATGGCACCAATACCTGCATTTTTAAGTAAAGGTGTGGCGTCAAACCTATTTAATTTGCCGTTGGTATCTAATACATAGATAGGTACCGCCTCATTTCCTCCTTCATATAAATCTCTTTCAGGTTGGTTACCCGCACCTTTTTGGTTATTCAGTGCATCATTAAACAGGAAGAAAAGATTATCTTTATAAAAAAAGGATTGATATCCATAAGTCAACTTTGGTATATAACTATAGCCCTGCTGCCTTTTAGGAATTCTCTTCATCCAAACAGGTTTGTCAAAATTATCGTGTCGAATAACAAGTATATCGTTATACTCTAAAAGACCATTGATAGGGTCAAAAATATTTTGTTCAGCGACCAGCAATAAATTTCCTGTCGAATCTTTTTCAATCTGTTGAAAAAGAAATTGATCAAATCGACGTCTATTGGCATTATTTTTTGGTTCGGGAGAAGAAAATGGGTAAGAAGCCTGATAGGAAGTTTCACTTAAATAAAAGCGATCTATTTTAGGTTCGGCACCTGGGCTTTTCACCAGATAGGTAATATATCCCGCTGGTAAAATCTTTCCTTTTTCAGTAAAAAAAGCAGCGGCGATCAACTCACCGTTCTCTGCCAAATCCCATTTAACACCGGTTAATTTATCTAATGGGTTATTGAGATAATAAGCAAGAGGCTCTTTTAAATCTTGTTTAAAAGCCAATGCCAGGTACTGAATTTTTCTTTCATCAATCTGCGGACCCGGTTTACCCAGATAATTTTCTGCCAGCATATACAACTCGCCGTTATTATTTATCTTACAATCATATAAAAAAAGTCCTTCATTCATAATGGGGAGTTGATATTCCCCCGACCATACCGGGGTCATACCTGCGGTGTAAACATTAATTTTTAATCTTGCAGGATCTTTTGGAAGAGTATATGTCCAGGCATACAATGCAAGGTATTTTTTATCGGGTGACAAACTATAGCCAAAGGGTACCCTGTATAATTCTGGCGTATAAGCTTCTGAAATAATATCGGAACCCACCTCAGACAAATCATTGACATCATATTGATATAATAAAAGATGATTTCTTTTTGGTCCCGGATAATATAGGGAGGACAGCACATTAATTTTATTATCCCAACAGAAAATAGCCTCAAATTGAGCCAATAAAGGGCTTCTTTCAAAAGTAATTTCTTTACTGGCCAATATTTCCTGCTTAAAATTAAAGAGGGAAATTTCTGCCTTATCTGGTTTTTCCGGATGATTACTCGAGAAAGTAAAGAAAGAATTATTATCGCCTGAAACAACTTCCCTAATTTCCATAGTTTTTGGCGCAGGTGCCGGACGCTGACCTGACAAATCAAAACATAAAAGCAACAGAGATATTGATAATAAAGCCATTCGTAACATAAGCCGTATATTTTTGTGGAAAATGCTTCTTTTTAAGATAAAAACCAACTTATAGGTCAAATCTTTTATTAAAATGATGTAATTTCGGAAATAATTTCACCATTAAAAACACTATTTTTTATGCGAACTATAAAAGGACCTGCCGTATTCTTAGCTCAGTTCATGGGCAATGAAGCTCCATTTAATACGTTAGATGGTATTTGTGAATGGGCTGCTGATAAGGGCTACTTAGGCATTCAAATACCTACCTGGGATGGTCGGTTGATAGATCTGGAAAAAGCAGCATCCAGTAAAACCTATTGTGATGACCTGAAAGGAAAAATAGCCGATCATGGTCTGCAAATCACAGAACTTTCTACTCATTTACAAGGTCAACTGGTAGCTTCTCACCCTACTTATGATACCCAATATGATAATTTTGCCCCTGCTGCCGTTCAGGGAAATCCTGTAGCACGCCAGCAATGGGCGGTAGAACAGTTAAAACATGCGGCAAAAGCAAGCCAACATTTAGGCTTAACCTCACATGTTACCTTTAGTGGTGCCTTAGCCTGGCCTTTCCTTTATCCCTGGCCGCAACGTCCCGATGGATTAGTTGAAACTGCCTTTAAAGAGCTTGGACGTCGCTGGAAACCTATTTTAGATGTTTTCGATGAGTGTGGCGTAAATGTCGGCTATGAACTACATCCAGGGGAAGATTTATATGACGGTTCTTCCTTTGAAATGTTCCTTGAACAGGTTGGGGGGCACATTAGAGCGGGAATTAACTACGATCCAAGTCATTTTATCCTTCAGTGTCTCGACTATCTACAATTTATTGACCTATACCACGACCGCATCTATGCTTTTCATGTAAAAGACGCTGAATTCAATCCGACAGGAAAACAAGGCGTTTATGGTGGTTACCAATCCTGGGTAAATCGTGCAGGCAGATTCCGTTCCCTGGGAGATGGACAGGTCGATTTTAGTGGTATTTTTAGCCGCTTGAGCCAATATGGCTATGATGGCTGGGCTGTTCTTGAGTGGGAGTGCTGTATAAAATCATCAGAGCAGGGAGCTACCGAAGGCGCTATGTTTATTGAAGACCATATCATACAGGTTACTGAAAGAGCCTTTGACGATTTTGCTGGTGGAGCAAGCGATGAGGCGCTCAATAAAAAATTATTGGGTATCCAATAAGAGTTAATAAAAAAATAACATGATATATTCAATTTCCAAAAGCATCGTTTTGGTGCTTTTGGCTTTTTTTTCATTACAGCAAATGACTGCCCAGACTAATCAAATGATTCGCGGGACAGTAAAAGATAAATGGAGCGGGAAACCTCTGGCCGGAACTTATCTGGTACTTGACAACGCTACAAAAGGTGTAACTACCGATTCAGCCGGACGCTTCAGAATGGGGAATATTCAAGTTGGAAGGCATTACTTATCTTGTTTTCTAACTGGTTATTCCACCTGGGTATCCCCCGATTTATGGATTGAGTCGGGAAAAGAATCCGTCCTGGACATTATTCTGGAAGAATTACATACTGATCTTCCTGAAATAGTGTTGAATGGTGAATCTTTACCGCGACAAAGCCTTGGACAGTTAAATTTACTTTCTCAGGAAATGACCCTAAGATACCCTGCTACATTTTATGACCCTGCCCGATTAGCCTCAGCTATGCCCGGAGTAACCAATGATAATGACCAGGCGAATGGATTAATCATTCGAAATTTTTCTCCCAATGGCGTAAACTGGAGATTATGGGGTGCAGAAATAATAAATCCAAATCATACCGCTAATGCTGGAACTTTCTCAGACAGAGTAACAGGTAACGCTGGTGGCGTGAGCATGATTAGTATGCAGTTACTTGACAATACCGCCTTTTATACCGGTCTGCCTCCTATTTCTTATGGAAATGCCGGAAGTGGAACATTAGATATGAGTTTAAGATCTGGAAATACTGAAAACAGAGAATACACCATCCAGGCTGGGTTGATTGGCATAGATCTGGCCACAGAAGGACCTCTGGGGAAATCAGGTTCAGGTGCCAGCTATTTAGTCAATTACCGATATTCAACCATCGGACTTTTACAAAGAATGGGTTTAGAGTTAGGAGATGAAGCTATTGAGTTTCAAGACCTATCTATGAATCTTTCCCTGCCTCTAAAAAATGGCTCCTTACAGTTATTTGGCATTTTAGGAAGTAGTAGTAACCGGTTTTCAGGAAGTGCTGATAGTACCTCCTGGTCAAGTGAAAAAGACCCATTTTCCATAGACTTCACCTCCTCAAATCGCATTTTTGGCGCGCGATATCTAAATGGTGCGCTATCTTCTACCTGGGTCTATTCCTCAGGGCAATTTTTGAGAGAAGCCAATCCATTGGTAACCAATCATCCCATTTTTTCTTCTTCCTATGATTTTTGGCAACCCGAAAAATTAAGCGGTGATACCAGATTTACCAAAACCTTAAACGGTAATACAGATTTTCTTGCTGGACTGAATCTTACTTTTAATAAGCAAATAAGAACGCTTACAGAGGCTGCTTTTTCAAATGACGGTGTTATGTCTGGCCTTCAAGTAGCGCCATATATCGGATTCCAATATCAAAAAGGAAAATGGCAGAGCACCTTAGGTTTTCATTCTCTGTATTTTACCTTTAATAATAGCTTCTCAGCTGAACCTCGTTTGGAACTTACAAGAAAATTATCCAAACAAACGTCCATGAGTTTTACCTTCGGGAAAAGCAGCCAATTACAACCTGTACAAGTCTATATTGGAACAGGGTATGATCAAAATAAAAATCTTGACTTTACTAAATTATGGCAAGGCTCTTTTACCTTTAAAAAGGTCAGAAATACCGAGGTTTGGAGTGCCCAGTTTTATGGTAGCCTCATAAATAAGATACCGATTAGCGCTAATGTCGCCAATGCATTTTCCGCAATAAACGTATTGGAAGAAATAATTAATTTTCCACTCATTAGCGAGGGACGTGCCTTTCAGATCGGAGCTTCTCTTCAAAATAGAGTCTATTGGAAAAATGGATTCTACAGCTTAATTAATCTTAATATTGGTCAGCTAAAATACCTCGGGAGTGACAATGTATGGAGGGAGGGCCGTTTTAATCATCAATATCTACTGAATGCAACCGTTGGAAAGGAATGGAGTGGTACAGAAAGAAAGGGGAAATTAAGACAATTTGGAATCAATGCAAGATTCGTTGCCAGAGGTGGATTCCGGGAAATGCCCATTGACCTGGATGCCTCCAAAGCCGCCGGCAATAGTGTGTTCTCTTTGAAAAATGGGTTCGATCAGGTACTTGATGACTACGTCCGTTTAGACCTTAGAATATACAGAAAATGGAACGCAGCCAGAAGAAGTAATATGCTTTCTCTCGATATTCAAAATTCAAGCAGCGAAAACCAAATCGTTTATAATTATTACGATCGGGTACAGCAAAAGATTTTAGAAAAAAAACAATTGGGTATCATACCTATTTTGAGCTATAGAGTGAATTTTACTACAAAAAAATAAGTTTTTGACCCAAAATAGACTAATTTGTAAGAAATATTGATTGATTTTTCAAATCCTGTTCAACGATGTCCCCATTTCAAAAAAATATATATTTTGTTATTTCAGGTCTTTTTTTTCTGTTTGCTGTTGTACAGTGGAATGACCCGGACCCTATCATCTGGATGATCTTTTATGGTGCTATGTCCCTGATTTATATCCTTCTGGCGCTAGAAAAAAAGTTAGCCTATTATTTATCTATATTGATGCTCATTACCTGCATCATTAATATGGGTCTTATTTTGCCTGAAATAATGAAGTGGATAAACGACGGCATGCCAAGTATTGTCCAATCGATGAAAGCTACTATACCAACCATTGAATATACCAGGGAGTTTTTAGGCCTCCTTTTATGTATCATTGCTTGTGTATGGGTTATTCGCGTTCATAAAACAACTATTAATAACAAATAATTTATTATCATGGATAGAAGAAATTTTCTCAATCTGGGCGCAGGTGCTTTACTCACTTCCCTGATTATCAAGTCGAATACCGCTTTTCCACTGCCAAAAAAAGTAAAAGATATTGGTATTCAACTTTATACTTTACGCGACTTATTAGCTAAAGATTTGGAAGGTACCCTAAAGAAAGTATCCGATATAGGCTATAAGAATATCGAACTTTTTGGCTACGATCAAGGGAAATATTTTGGTAAATCCGTGACTGAAATGAGAAAAATGACCGATGACATGGGCCTTAATGTGGTTAGTGCTCATTATCTTTCTGGTCAAGGTAGCAACACCTGGGGTACACCCGTGAATCAATGGGAAAAAGCAGTGGAAGATGCTGCTAAAATGGGTCAGAAATATATGGCAGTAGCCTTTTTGATGCCTAATGAAAGGAAGGTTATCACTGATTACAATAAAGTAGCCGATATACTGAACAAAGCAGGTGAAATTTCGTCGAAATACGGCATTACCATGGCTTATCATAACCATGATTTCGAATTTATTCCCCTCGATGGCCAAATACCGATGGACGTGCTTTTGAAAAATACGGCGGCTGATCTGGTAAAATTTGAGCTTGATATTTACTGGATTAAAAAAGCAGGCCTGGATCCCATTCAATTTTTTAAACAAAATAAAGGGCGGGTTCCTCTCTGGCATGTAAAAGATATGGAAAAAGACTCTGGCGATTTTGCGCCTGTCGGTGATGGCGTTATCGATTGGACGACCATTTTCCAGGAGGAAAAAACAGCTGGATTGACACATTTTTTCGTCGAGCAGGATAACCATAAATATGGTACCCCTCTTGGAAATGTTGAAAAAAGTCTGAAATGGCTTCGTTCTTTTGATTATTAATCGATATGACAAATAAGGGACTACTCGTACATACTGCTTTAGGGTTATATTGCCCTAAAGCAGACGTTTACTTAGATCCCTGGAAACCTGTAAAAAAAGCAATCCTCTCCCACGGGCATGCAGACCATGCTCGGTGGGGGTCTTCTTCTTATCTTTGTACACCCACCGCAGCTCCCGTTATCAAATATCGTTTGGGAGATATTAATCTTGAAACCTTACCCTTTGGAGAAGAAAAGTTAATCAACGGGGTTTCCTTTTCATTTCACCCGGCAGGACATATTTTAGGTTCAGCCCAAATTAAAGTATCCTATAAAGGTGAAATGGTTGTTTTTTCTGGTGATTACAAAACAGCCAATGACGGTTTTTCCGAGGCATTCGAACCCGTAAAATGCCACACTTTTATTACTGAATCTACCTTTGGTCTGCCTGTTTATCATTGGCAAGATCAAAAATGGGTTTTTAATGAAATGGAAGAATGGTGCAAAAACAATAGGAATAACGGACATTTAAGTATTCTTTATGGTTATTCTCTGGGAAAGGCACAGCGCATTTTACAAGGCCTGCCAGAAAGTATAGGGTCCATATTTACTCATAGTACCATTGAAGCTGTATTGAATGTGATGAGAAACCAGGGCGTTTCTTTAAAAAATACCATTCCTGTGAATGAGCATTTAACCAGAGCCGATTTACTAAGTGGCGTGATAATAGCTCCGCCCGCTGTTCAAAATTCCAACTGGTTGAAAAAATTTGAACCGATCCGAAATGGGGTCGTTTCCGGTTGGATGGCGTTAAGAGGCTCCCGACGAAGACGAAATGCCGATAAAGGTTTCGTGCTTAGCGATCACGCCGATTGGGAGGGTCTCAACGAGGCCATCAGCCTGACTGAAGCCGAAAATGTTTTTGTAACTCATGGATATACAGATATTTTATCAAAATGGCTGATAGATAAAGGGCTGAATGCCCATCCTTTGGAAACAAATTTCGAAGGGGATGAGGTACTTTGAAACCCTTTTTCTTTGTTTGGAAGAAACAACCAAAACCAATGAAAAGGTAAGCGCCCTCATTGATTATTTATNNCGCTCTCCTTTTACCTCCTCCTGCTATAGAAGTTCAGAAATCGTTGAATGAATGGATTCAACTTATACTTTCTTTAGATAAAATGGAGGAAGATAAACAACGCGAAATGGTGTTTTATGCCTGGGATTCACTAAACACCTCCAGTCGTTTTATTTTCAATAAACTAATTACCGGCGGATTTAGAGTAGGCGTTTCCCAAAAATTAATGGCAAAAGCGCTGGCTGAATTCACTCATATTGATCCTAGTGATATTGCGTTAAAACTTATGGGCGAATGGTCGCCTCTGACGTATTCTTTCCAATCTCTCCTAGAAAATGAAGAGAATGAAGGTTCCCATTCCCGACCATATCCATTCCATTTAGCCTATTCCATAAATGAAGTGACTGATTTGAAAGGAGAACCAGCCGATTGGGTAGCTGAGTATAAATGGGATGGTATTAGAGGCCAGGCCATTTTTCGACATGGACATTATTTCCTATGGTCCCGGGGGGAAGAGTTAATAACCGATAAATTTCCTGAATTTGAGTACCTCATTTCCGTTATTCCAGCTGGAACTGTCCTTGATGGTGAAATTCTTCCTTTCAAAGATGGATTAATCTTACCATTTCAACACATCCAAACCAGAGTAACCCGAAAAAAAATAACGCCTGCTATCCTGAAAGTAAATCCTGTGGTTTTCAGAGTCTATGATTTATTAGAATGGGAAGGAAAAGATATTCGCTCAAAGCCATTTATAGAGAGGAGAACCTTGTTAGATCAACTCTTTGCTTCTATTGATTCCTCTCTACCCTTACAACTTTCACCCGTCCTGCCTTTTGATGAATTTGACGAGTTAAAAATATTAAGGGAAGCAAGTTCAGAAAATGGAAGTGAGGGACTTATGCTAAAAAATAAACATTCCACCTATTCAGCGGGAAGAAAAAAGGGAGAATGGTGGAAATGGAAAATAGATCCATTTACCGTTGATGCTATTTTAATTTATGCACAGTCGGGCCACGGCAGAAGAGCTAATTTATACACCGATTTTACTTTTGCCGTTTATTCCCAGGAAGGCGATTTACTCCCTTTTACTAAAGCCTATTCAGGCTTGACAGATAAAGAATTTATTGAGATAAATCAATGGATTAAAAAAAATACCCTGGAGCGATTCGGTCCCGTTCGAAAAGTTACCGCAGAACTTGTTTTTGAAATTGCTTTCGAAGGAATTCAAGAAAGTAAAAGACACAAATCTGGTATTGCCCTCCGTTTTCCTAGAATGGTTCGCTGGCGAAAAGATAAAGTTGTAGCTGAAGCCAATACCTTAGAAGATTTACAGCTTTTGTTGAAAAAGAGCAGATAAAACGCTTATATTCGTAACAAACCTATCTTTATGAGGCATGCTAAGCATTTTCTTACCCTTTCGTTTTTACTCATTTATTTATTTGCACGGGCGCAATTTATTCCAAACAGATATTTCACCCAGGACATTGCCCATTATCAGTTTGCAATTTCTTTGAATGATGCTTCGGACGAAATACAAGGTGAGGCCACCATTTTAGTTCGATTCAGAGCAGAATTAGATACTCTCACTCTTGATCTTTCTGATAAAATGAAGGTTACTGATATTAAAAACGACAAAGGAGTTCCTTTGAAATTTATTCATCAAAATGATTTACTTAGTATTCTACTGCCGCAAAAAGGAATAACGGGTGGCTCAATAACCCTTAAAATAAGTTACCGGGGTATTCCGGAAGACGGTCTGATAATCGGCACAAACAAATACGGTGACAGAACCTTTTTTGGCGATAACTGGCCAAACAGAGCGCATAAATGGCTCCCGAGTAATGATCATCCAAGGGATAAAGCAACCGTTGAATTTATTGTTACCACCCCAGAACACTACCAGGTAGTTGGCAATGGGGAAAAAACACAGGAATATCCTAATGGCTTTGGATTTAAAACGACCCATTGGAAGGAAAAAGTGCCGCTTCCTACCAAGGTTATGGTCATCGGCGTAGCAAAATTTGCCGTGGAACATTCAGGTCTCATACAGGGAATTCCGTCGTCTATTTACGTATTTCCCCAAAACCGAACGGAAGGTTTTTCAGACTATAAACCATCCCTTTTAGTTTTAGACTGGTTTTCCAGAAATATAGGCCCATTTCCCTTTAGTAAATTAGCTCATGTGCAATCTAAAACCCGATGGGGTGGAATGGAAAATGCCGGCGCTATTTTCTATTTTGAAAATTCAGTCAATGGTAAAAATGAAAGAGAAAGCCTTATCGCTCATGAAACAGCCCATCAATGGTTTGGAAATTCTGCTTCAGAAGCCGATTGGCGTCATGTTTGGTTAAGTGAAGGTTTTGCCACCTATTGCACCGTCCTTTATTTAGAGGATCGATACGGTGAGGAAAGACGCACACAAGAATTATTGTCTCAAAGAAAAACCATAATTTCTTATTTTGAAAAAATAAAAACACCGATTGTTGACCTAAATGTCAAGGACATAAATACCGTTTTGAGCACAAATACTTATCAAAAGGCAGGTTGGGTGTTACACATGTTAAGGAATAAAACAGGGGATGAACTGTTTTGGAAAGGATTGAGGACCTATTATGCAAGATATAAATATAGCAATGCATTGACAGAAGATTTTCAGCGTGTTATGGAAGAAGTTAGCGAAATATCCCTAGGGGAATTTTTCAAACAATGGTTCTACCAAGCTGGTCATCCGCAGCTAAAGTATGACTGGAAGTGGAATGAGAGCAAAAAAGAATTACAACTGTCTATCGCACAGCTTCAAGATGCTATGTTTTCATTTCCGCTGGAGGTTGCCCTTCTGGATGCACAAAAAAACGTTATAGAAACCTTGACGATATCTGTTAGCGATAAAAACACCACCTTTTCTAGAAAAGTAAAGGAAAAACCGTCCTCTATTCAATTGGATCCCCGAACCCTTTTATTATTTGATATAAAATAAAATATCATGTTAGACATTCAGAAAAAACTTAGCCCTGCTTTTTATGCCATCCTAAGTTTACCATCCACTGCTATGGGCTTTGCTTTGTCTGTTCAGATTTCAGCTTTAAGCTGGATATTGAGCACTCAATACAATTTAGCCATTCATGAAATAGGACTGGTTTGGGCTGCTGGCCCCATTGCAGGTATTTTTGGGCAAGTTATCGTTGGAATGATAAGTGATGAAGTTTGGTTTTGGGGCGGAAGGAGGAGACCTTTTATACTCGTTGGAGGAACACTGTCCGCGCTCATGCTATTAGCTCTACCCTTTATAGGCGTTATTTCAACTAGTCTGGGATTTGAAAGCGTTGTCGGAATAGCTATTTTAATTGCCCTCACCCTCGATTTATCCATAAATATCAGTTTCAATCCGACCCGATCCATTATTGCCGATGTCACTCCCTCTGGCAATGAAAGAACAAAAGGTTACACCTGGATGCAAACCATTTCCGGCACTTTTGGCGTAGGCGCCTATGCCATTGGGGCTATTTGGGGAAATTATGCACTCATTTACGTTGGTGCCATTATTGTAATTCTCATTAGCTTTATCCCTATCTGGTTTATAAAAGAACCAGAAAAACTGAGTGAAAAAGAGGAGGTTTTAAGTTCAACGCCAGATAAAAACAAATGGATTTCCGCGCTATTTAGCATCAAGCCTCTTTGGGGATTTTTAGCTTACGCACCATTGGGTATGTTTAAAAAACTAAGTGGCCAATCCCTATCGCCCGGCATTTTAGAATTGGCCTGCCTGTTAT
>JAJTER010000180.1 GCA_021299835.1 Saprospiraceae bacterium
GACTCAGAGTGCTATAGCGGGGACTGTATTGAAATCAGCTGTAACAAATAGTTCTATGGGTTCTGGTTTAGGATGGAATCCTGCTACTCCTACACCAAGTCCCGGAACTAATACAAGTGGTTTTTCCGCTCTCCCAGGTGGTATTCGATCTTCCATTGGTAGTTTCGGCGGTTTTAGATCAGAAGCTCACTTCTGGAGTGCTACTGAGTTCGACCCCAACACCGCCATCCGCCGCAAACTGCAATTCGGCGATGGCCTTGTGTACAGGCTCAGCCACAATAAGTCAGTTGGTGACTCCGTCCGTTGCCTCAGGGATTGACTATTTGTCTATTTGACTATTTCGTGGGCGAGGTTTGCGGGTGGCTCGCCGTAACTATTTTTGAAATATAATTAAAAAGGTATTTACCTGAGAAATATTATATTAAAAAAGTGAATTAGACTTTTACTAATATAAAGAAACTAAAAAAGTACCCAAATAAGCCTTAGATGTTTTATTTGGGTACTTTTTTTTATCCAAAATTCAACCCACCCAAATAAAATTTGTGGCAGGATTGTGGCAGGGTTGTATAAAATGAAAGAAATTATATAAAAAATACAATTTTAACCTATTGATAATTAATAAGTTAAAATTGTATTTTTGAGAGATTTACTAATCTTTGGTAGAAACTATGGGTAGAAAGATCCCTTTTTGATAAGATATTTGGGTCGTTACATACCTCTAAAATTTGTTTAAATAACTGTTAATCAGTATTTTAAGTTTTGTAAAAATCAAAAACAAAATAGATTTATTTACTTTTGGGTTGTTGTCCTGAATGTTTTAAATAATTGAAATACAGTTAATTATGTATGTGTTGACATGAAGTTATGGATTAATAATTTTTCATGGGGGCAGGAATGGGGCAGGAGTTTGATAGGGGGGATTTGGGGGAATTATCAAGATAAATAGATCATATAAGACTATCTAATTCCAAGTTAGATACAGGTTGGATAATCCTTTAAAATAACCCTAATTTTTATCCGATTCAGTTAGGTTTTTGTTCCACCTGTTCTGAACTTCCTTTCAAAATTATAGAAAGAGAGTTTTTTCATTTGGGATACTAGATTATGTGGTTTAAAAAAATTGAATTATAGTTAAATATGAATTTATTGACTGGAAGTTAAGGATTGATGATTTTCCGTATGGCAGGAATGAAACAGGAATGAAATGGGGGAATGAGATGATAAATTAGGTAAAAGGTATTATGAAAGAGTATCTAATCCCAAGTGACTTTTAACGAGCTATATGAATAACTTTAAACCTTCCCACGCAAACCAACGACGTTATGGTTAAACAGTGAAATCCTGAAATCCCTGAAATCTGTGATTCAAACTAGGTGTTCCACGAAAAATGTCCATTTACCTTCAATCCTTCCAAAGGTAAAAGACACTATTTATACCATAGAAACCTGTCGGAAAAAGACGTTTCATTCATGACCTCTACGAAATTTATCCCTGTAAGCAATTCAAGAAGTAGCGTGTGACAGTGTTACTATAAAAGTTTTAAAAAAAACAAAATATTTTTTTTATTTTCGTTTAAAATTTCAGATTTACAAAGTTCTAAAGTCTGAAAATTAGGGGATTAGACCATTTATTATTAGAAAAAATAGAGGCTTACATGATGAACGCAAGAATTATAATTATATTTTTTTTTCCAATTTTTGCTATTGCACAGGCACCACAGAAAATTAATTTCCAGTCTATTTTGAGGAATAGCTCGGGAGAGGTGATTGGAAATAGTTCGGTCAGTTTAAAAATATCTATTCTATCTGGATCGATAAATGGTTCATCAGTTTACAGTGAAACGCATGCTAAAACAACAGATGCATCAGGATTAATCAGTTTGCAAATTGGAAATGGGACAGTGGTAAGTGGAATATTTGCCAATATTGATTGGGGAGGTATATCTCATTTCATCAAATTGGAAGCAGATTTCAGCGGGGGAAGCAACTATGTTGTATTGGGAACACAGGAATTAATGAGTGTACCCTATGCTTTGTATGCATCTAAAACGGATACGTCAGCATTAAATTTGACGAGTAGATTGGCAACGAAGTTGAATGCAACGGACACAGTTTCATTGTCTAATCGAATAAATGCCTACAATGCCAATTCTGGTTCATTTGACACCAGTTTATTGAATCTGACAAGCAGATTTTCAACGAAGTTGAATATCACGGACACTGCCTCTTTGTCAAATCGTATTGATCTCAAATTAACTAAAACGGACACTGCCTCCTTGTCAAATCGTATTGATCTCAAATTAACTAAAACGGACACTGCCTCCTTGTCAAATCGAATTGATCTCAAATTAACTAAAACGGACACTGCCTCTTTGTCGAATCGTATTGATCTCAAATTAACTAAAACGGATACTTCCTCCTTGTCGAATCGTATTGATCTCAAGTTAACTAAAACGGATACTGCTTCATTGTCGAATCGTATTGATACAAAATTGAATCGTTCAGATTTTCCTACTGGCACTAATACAGGAAATATACTCTACTGGAATGGAACAACTTGGGTTAATCTTGCTCCAGGACAGCCAGGTCAGGTCATATCCATGTCTTTTACAGGCATACCCTCTTGGTCTGGTGCAGCTTATGCAACGTTAACCACCTCTTCTGTATCTTCGATAGCATCTACCTCAGTTAGTGGTGGAGGAAATATTTCTTCAGATGGTGGTGCGACAATCTCTGCTCGTGGATTGGTTTATAGCACCTCTACTAATCCCACCCTTTCAAATACGGTATTTATGATTGGTTCTGGAACAGGCATCTTTTCAGGAACACTTACAGGACTAACGCCAAATACCACCTATTATGTCAGGGCTTACGCTACGAACAGTGTGGGTACAGCATATGGAAATGAGGTATCGTTTACAACACTTCCACCACCAGTTACAGACATTGACGGCAACACCTACAATACCGTTTTAATAGGGGATCAGGTATGGATGAGCGAGAACTTGAAAACCTCCCGATATAGAAATGGAGGCTCTATTCCTAATGTACTTGGATATACAGATTGGGTAGCACTAACCACGGGTGCATGGAGTTATTATGAACATGATGTTGCAAACAATGCTATTCTTGGGAAGTTATACAACTGGTATACCACGCTAGGTGACACGCTATGTCCTACAGGCTGGCATTTACCCACCGATGCCGAATGGACCACTTTGACAGACAGATTAGGAGGAGAAAGTGTGGCAGGGGGCAAGATGAAATCCATTGGCACTGCTTATTGGGATAATCCCAATATTGATGCAACGAACTCAAGCGGTTTTTCTGGTCTCGGAGGTGGTTATCGTAATGAGTCCCATGGTGATTTCGATGTTATTGGTGTTGTCGGCTATTTCTGGAGTGCTAATGAGTACTCCAGCAGCAACGGCTTGGGCCGCGTCCTGGTCAACTACCTTGGCGAAGTGTTTAGCTTCAACTCCATTAAGTCGTTCGGCGCTTCCGTTCGTTGCCTCAGGGATTGACTATTTGTCTATTTGTGGGCGAGGCTTGCGTATGGCCGGTGCAATATTTTTTATGACCACTTTTAAAATGGTTAAAAACTGAAGTCACAAGAAAAGTTCTATATCAAGAATGGTTGATTTAGGCAGAAAAATAAAGATGTAAATAAAAGTTACCCAAGTGAACAGGATAAATGTTTCACTTGGGTGTTTTTATTTAGAAAAAATACGGTTCAGGCAAGATTATCGTAAAGATGACGCACGCATCTTCTTGTCTGTCAAGGATGGAGGGATATTACCAAAACAACGAAAATATACACTAGCAAAATCAAAGATTTCTTTCCTCCCATCAACCTATAAAACGATTTTTGGCGTCAAATGTTAAGGACTGGTTTATAGAATGGGGTAATCATAAATTTCTTAGTAAATCTGGAAAGCTTTAATTTATATTGAGGAATGTAATTGAGAATATTCGAAGTTGTATTCAATAAAAATAAAATATATTTAGCATTAGCTTTCCTAAGAAAGCGAAAGTAAACGAGAGCAATCCTAATGACAGAATTTTTGTTAAGATCAATGGGTAATTTTCCTTTGTTTTATTGCGTAGGAGTTGGGTATCAAACGGTTCAGGATTTTTTAACCAAGTTTATTATAAAAAAGGTGATTTTTTTTTATTTTTGTGGCAGTATATTATTTATAAATAATTAACATTTTCTTAAACTATTTGTTTTACCTTTTAAATTTTACTAAGTGAAAAAATCTATCTATTTAATTATCTGTCTGACTATCAGTCTGACTATCAGTCTGAATGCCCAGGTTATTAACAACCAGGAATCAGATAAAATGGAGGGAATCAAACGCAAGTCCTCTTTTAATTTAGAAGAAATTAAAGTGCGCTGGAAGAAGGCAGCTTTAGAAAATTGTACTGGGGTGCCTTGTACTACATCAGTAGCATGTTCAGCAGGAACACCATCTTCAAGTCCAACTATAGTTTTAAGCCCCGGGACTGCGTCTATAACACCCATTACTATAGCGACGACAGGAGCGACGGGAATTGGCACGGCAACGGGTTTACCTGCCGGTATTTCCGCTACTTGGGCTGGGAATGTAATAACGATTAGTGGGACAATTCCTTTATCAGGATCAGGAGGATGTGGTACATTTTCATATACCATTCCATTGACAGGATGTAGTGGTGTGGTAAATGCAACAGGGACTATTATAGTTTCTTGTCCTGCTTAATTAAATTCAGTTCTTTTTATTTTTTAGAACTACTTAAAGTTCGTTTAAGCCAATTCCTTGAATTGTATTTTAACCATTTTATAAAGTACGATGTCAGTAATACGGTGTTTGCCGTTTCTGACATTTGACTCTTAGATTAACTATTTGTCTCTTTAATATTTTTCCCAGAGAAAAAAAATTAAGCATAAAAAGAGAAATTGTAGGTATAATTATAAATAAAGGAACAAAAAAAGTGCCCAAATGAGCCCAAGATGGTTTATTTGGGTATTTTTTTACCCAAAATTCAACCCACCCAAATAAAATTTGTGGCAGGATTGTGGCAGGATTATATAAAATGAAAGAAATTATATAAAAAATACAATTTTAACTTATTAATTATCAATAGGTTAAAATTGTATTTAGGAGAGATTTACTAATCTTGGGTAGAAACTATGGGTAGAAAGATCCCTTTTTGATAAGATATTTGGGTAGTTAAACACCTCTAAAATCTATTTAAATA
>JAJTER010000181.1 GCA_021299835.1 Saprospiraceae bacterium
TTACACTTTGAGCGGAAAAAAAATAGAACTACCCGTAAAGAAACTATTTGAGGGTGAACTTCCCAAATATTTACTGAGTAAAGAATCATTAAGAAACCCAGCATCCTGGGATGAACTCATTAGATTATATATGGAATGGAAAAGAAAAAGGGAAATTATTAAATAATTTCCCTTTGGGGTGAAAGACCGGATTCGAACCGGCGGCCTCCAGAGCCACAAACTGGCGCTCTAACCGACTGAGCTACAATCACCATTTATGTTATCTTTCGATAGCGTCGCAAATATATTTATTTTTTTTGATTTTTTTTCAAATCTGGCAAAGAGAATAACTTTTTATTTTTCTTTTCCCAGGAGAATTTGTCTCTTTTTTGAAAAACATAGCGAATAGACATGGCAGATTGCATTCTAAAAGAGAGCGCAGAAGGAATAAAAACGGGTAAATAATCCCAGGTAAAATTCAAACGGGCAAAAGTAAACTCCAGACCTGCGGCACCAACGACGCCAAAACCATCTTCTCTCAGGGCATTTTCAGTATTTTGCAGAGGTAAATGTAGTCCGCCACCAAAAAATAAATTTAACCTTCTTGAGAGAATGGCCTTATGATCGACGGCAAGAAGGGTTAGAGCCGTTTCATTTTTCTTCCTATTTGTTTGTAAAATAGCCTCAGCCGTAAAGTTTTCGTACAATCTTTGTTTAACAGAAAGCCCCCACTCAGTCCCTAATCTCATACCTGCGGTTGTATTATAAGATTGAGCAAAAGAAATATTTGCCGACAGGCACAAGACAATAAAAACAACTATTTGATTCTTCATAAAATAATAACGACAAAATGGTAAACATTTGGTGTGTGAGAATCAATTTTTTCTCGGATCATTTCCACTCATAAAATTAAATGGAGGTAATCTGTCACCAACCAATGATTTATATTTAAAATCTGCACCAGTCCTTTTTAATTTTTCTTCTTTGGCTTTTTGAAGCATCATAGGATTTGTAAAAAGTTCCATAGCAGAAATGGCCATTGTTTTTGCCGCAACCAGCATACCACTCACCCCAATGGACGAACCGCCAGAAGCTACTGCCTGCCAACTATGAGCGACGGTACCAGGCACCCAGGTTGCTGCGGCTATAGAGGCAGTGGGCGTTACCCAACTAACATCACCAACATCGGAAGAAGCAGGACCACCTCTCTCTTCTACTCTAAATTTCTCAATTTTCAAAGCATCTTCAGGTTTATAATCGGCGGGAGGAAAAGAACTAATCAATTCTTCTGCAAAGGCTCTTTCCTGAGGGGAATAAGCAACCCCACCAATTTTAGATAACTTATTAAACATCAGATTTGACAAAGTCTCATTATTGCGGCACCTTGAGCACATTTTTTCACCCTTTCAAACAATCGAATTACCTCTTTCACTTCTGGATGGCGCACAATATAATAAACCTCAGCTTTTGCAGGAACCACGTTGGGAGCCATAGAACCATTGGTAATCGCATAATGGATCCTTGCGTCAGGTTCCACATGTTCCCTCATCATATTTACCATATCGTTCATAGCCTCCACTCCATCAAGTGCACTTCTACCTCTCCATGGAGCCATTGCAGCGTGAGCGGAAACACCTTTAAAAGTGAATTTTGCGGAAACGATCGCCAAAGAAGATTCTGCACTCGCATCATTTCTACTGGCAGGGTGCCAGGTAAGCACCGCATCGACATCGTCTAATAGACCACCTCTTGCCATAAAAACCTTACCGCCTCCACCTTCTTCGGCAGGCGTTCCATACACTCTGATGGTACCTTTAATCTTCTCTTTAATCATCCAATCTTTCAAAGCGATGGCTGCAGCGGCGGAACCGGTACCAAACAAATGGTGTCCACAAGCATGACCAGGCGCCCTTTCCTCTAAAGGCTCCATATTTGCAGATACTTTTTGAGATAATCCAGGCAAAGCGTCATACTCAGCGAGAAAACCAATAATAGGTTTTCCTTCACCGAATTCTGCAATAAAAGCGGTGGGCATACCCTCTTGACCCGATACTACGTTAAAACCATTTTCTTTTAGTAAATTTTGGAGTAACAAAGTACTTTTATCTTCTTGAAAGCCCAATTCAGCTAACTCCCAGATAGCTAAGGAAGTTTTTTCGTATTGCGCTTTATTTTTATCTATGTGTTGTACCACTACTTTTTCGGTAGCAGAAAGACCCGTATTCTGTGCATTTAAATTAATGCCAGAGAATACAAGAAATAATAAGGTAGTCTTAATATTCATGTTAATCAAAAAGTTTATCATACTGATTTGTTTGAGATAATATTTCAGGTTTCAATAATTGGTCATTTTGTTTTCCCAAAATAAGGGTTCCCGCTTCTTTTTCCCACTCCTCCAATAACTTGAGACCAGATTCTTCAAAAACGCCATTTTGCAAATCTATGGCATTCATAAAATTATTGGATGCATGCATAAAACGCTCTAACTCACCCATTTTGTTACCCACATCCTCAGCGACAGCCTCCATCGCAGTATCGAATAAAGCTCTTTTGTCAGGATTACCTTTAATAATACTTCTGGCCGACTGCATGGCATTATGTGTAGCGTGAACAGCCTTTTGTTCTTGTTCTTTAATTAAAATCTGATCATTAATGTCTTCGTATAAAATGGTAGAATTGTCAAACATTCTCGTTAATATCTGATAAAGAACCACCATTTTCTGATAAAGAGCCTCCAATCGTAAATTTGATTCTTGTAAACGACCGGCTTTTCTCGATTTAACTATTAAATCGGTTTGTTGATCATTTAATCGGGCGGTTTGCGCTTCTGCCAAATTTTGCTTAATGAGTAATTCATTATTATGAATCAGCTCTTTCATTTTGTGCATTTGCCCTCTCAACTTTGCAGACTGTTTCTTTAAATTGTCCAGATTAGCACTCAATTCAGCCAGATATTTATTCAAAATACTTATGGGATCAATTTTAACAAAAAACAAAAGGACTGTGATGCAGAAAGAACAGAAATATCTTGATTGTTATCCATATCGGGCGTTAAATAAAGGTAAAGCGTGCAATTTAGTTAAAAAGAAAGAAAACTTCAAGTACTGAATAAAGGTATATTGAGGTTTAAAGGTTAAATTTGTTTTTTGAAAAAAATCTAAAATGATCCAGCAAGTTCAAGTATCGAATGAAATAGGCGAGTTAAAAAAAGTTATTATACATCGTCCAGACGAAGGAATAAGTAGAATTTCACCCAAACGTTCGGCTGAACTACTATTTGATGATATTGTTCATTTGCCATTAATGCAAAAAGAACACGACATTTTCAAGAAGGTATTACATGCGTTTGTAGGTCAGGAAAATGTTTTAGAAGTTGAAGATCTACTATTAACTTCACTATCTATCAATGAAATTGAAAAAAACAAGTTGATCGAATGGGTGGTACAACACGAAGAACTCCCCACTTCTATGTTGCATCTTTTAAAAAAGATGCCAAACGACACCTTAAAAGAAGTGCTCATAACAGGATATGTCGAGGAGGAAGATTATATTTTATTTGACCCTGTTCCAAATTTTATTTTTACCCGTGATATTGCCGTGACCATAAATAACCACGTGCTAATAACCAAAGCCGCAAAGGAAGCAAGACACAGGGAGAATTATTTATCCAGATTTATTTTTGGTGTACATCCATTATTTGATGAACTTAGAAAGCAAGAAAAAATCATTAATTTGAATATTATTGATCAGTTTCCACCATCAAGACAAGGCGAATCTGCTCACATTGAGGGGGGAGATGTCATGATGATTCATCCAGATTATTTACTTATCGGCTGTAGTGAACGAAGTAATGCCTATGGTATTGAATCATTAAGAAAAGTTCTATTTGAGAAAAAGGTTGTAAAAAACGTGGTGAAGGTCAGCATTCCAAATGATCGATCGTTCATGCACATTGATACTTTGTTTACCCAAATAAACAGCCATCATGTTATTGCCTACAAACCACTGGTAGTAGAAGGATCTGGCGTTGCTGTAACCGTTTATTCTCACGATGGCACCCAGAAAGAATTTTATTCACTGGCTGAATTCTGGCGTTCCGAAATAGATGAGCAAGTTGTTTTTATTTATTCAGGCGGCGGTGTCTCTCCTTATCAGGAAAGGGAACAATGGACGGATGGCTGTAATTTAGTAGCCCTAAAACCTGGCGTTGCTTTAGCTTATGATAGAAATCCTAAAACGGAACAAACCCTTATTGCTCATGGGTACAATATTCTACCAGCCAATCAATTCCTGGAACAAATTGAAGAGGGAACACTCAGTGCCAGGGATGTTGAAAATACTATAATTACCTTGCCTTCCAGTGAGTTATCCAGAGCAAGAGGTGGTTCTCATTGTATGACCTGTCCTATTCACCGTTCAAACATAAACTAATGTACGTACATACCTTTCAAAAAAGAGTTCGCTACGGTGAAACAGACCAAATGGGTTATCTCTATTATGGAAACTATGCCCAATATTACGAAATTGGCAGAGTTGAAATGCTTAGAAGTTTAGGGATAACCTATAAAAATTTAGAGGAAGATTATGGAACTTTTATGCCGGTTTTACATTTGGAATGCCGTTATGTTCGTCCCGCCCGTTACGATGATTTACTTACCATAGAAACTACGCTTAGAAAACTACCTTCGAAGGATATTATTTTCAATATGGAAATTAGAAATGAAGCAGGAAAAATAGTGAATGGAGGCAGAGTCAGGCTATGTTTCCTCGATAGGCACACGGAAAAAGCGGTGAATGCTCCTGCCGTTTTATTGGAAGTATTAAAACCTTTTTTTTAAATTACTTTTATTTGTAAAATGAAACAAAGTCTAAAAAGGTATTGGACATCGATAAAACCATGGGCAAAGAAAGTTTCTTTCCCCGGTTTCTTCAAAGTACCTATTTGGGACGTAATTAGTTTTTCTTTAAAAGAGTTTCAACGGTTTGATCTAATGATTCGGGCTAACGCCGTTTCTTTTAGTTTTTTTCTTGCATTGTTTCCCTCACTCATCGCTTTGTTCACGCTAACCCCTTTTTTAAAAGAATCTATCTTAGGATTTCTACCTGCTGATTATTCCTTTGATGCCTATTTACAAGAAGAAATTCAAAAAATAATGCCAGGTAATGCAGGGGACAGATTGTTTAATTTTATTGAAGACATTACCACACAACCTAGAATCGGATTATTTTCTTTTGGATTTTTGTCCGCTATTTTCTTTGCTTCTAATGGTATATTAGCACTCATAAGAGGATTTGAAAAAGACGAAATGCCCTCCTTTTTGCAATGGAACATGTTTAAAAAAAGATTAAATGCTGTTATGCTTACCTTTATCATAGGAGCGCTAGTTATTATCTCCGTCATATTGGTTATCATGGGCAGTTGGTTGACTACCCTACTCGTTCAATACATAAAAGTTGGAAAAATACTTGCCTTTCTTTTGAACCTTAGTCGTTGGGGTGTTATCATAGCCTTATTTTATTCATCTATTTCCCTCATTTATAAATTTGGGGCTGCGACCAAACAAAAATTTCTGTTTTTTACTCCCGGTTCTGCTTTGGCCACTTTACTCTGTTTAGGAAGCTCCATCGTTTTTTCCTATTATGTAAACCAATTTAATACCTATAACGAATTGTATGGTTCTATTGGAACCATTATAGTCCTTATGCTATGGATACAATTGAACACCCTATCTATCCTCATTGGATTCGAATTAAATGCTGGAATAATGATAAACAGAGTGATTAAGCAAAAATTCACCATTGAATACAATGCTGAAATAAAACGAAATGAAAGAAATGATAGATAAGTTAAATAAATGGATGGTATTCTTTTTTTTGATGTCGAACCTTTTTTATCAGAATAAGGTATTTGCACAAAAATATAGCAATGCCTTTTTACAAATTGGCGTGGGTGCTGCCGGTCAAGGATTAGCTTACGCCTGTGTTGCTTCCACCGATAATACCAATGCAGCCTACTGGAATCCAGCGGGAATAGTTAGAAACAACCATAATCAATGGGAAATTTCTGCCATGCACAGTGAATGGTTTGGGGGTATTGGCAAATATGATTATTTGGGGGTAACGCTACCCGGCAAAAATGAAAAGCAAAGAATAGCCTTGTCTCTTATTAGATTTGGGGTAGATGATATTCCCAATACTTTATCCCTTTATAATGAGGACGGGACCGTCAATTTTGATAATTTAAGTTCTTTTTCCGCTTCTGATTATGCTTTTCTTTTTTCTTACAGTAAAAAAATAGGAAAGAACACAGGAATTACTCCCCTTTCAATGGGTTTAAATGCCAAAATCATACACAGAAATATTGGAAAATTTGCAAATTCCTGGGGCTTTGGATTAGATGCCGGGGTGCAGTATCACAAAAACAATGTTAAAGCGGGAATAATGTTCAGGGACATAACCTCTACTTTCAATGTCTGGCGATTCTCATTTTCAGAAGAAGAAAAAAATATTTTAGGTGTAACTGGTAATGACCTACCTTCAGAAAGACTGGAGATTACGAATCCTCAAATCGTTCTAGGCGCCTCTTTTCTAAAACGATTTAACAAAATTGGAATAAGCCCTGAATTAGATTTTTATATTCAAACAGACGGAAGACGAAATACCCTTTTTTCTACTGACAAATTAAGTATAGATCCCGCTATAGGCTGTGAAATCAACTTTATTTCTAAGGTATTTTTACGATTTGGTGCTAATCAGTTTCAATTTTTTTCCGTTGGAAACAATCAAAAAACTTGGGCAACCAGACCCTCATTTGGTGCAGGATTTAAGACCAGAAGTATACAAATTGACTACGGCTTTAACGATCCCGGCATAGGAAATGGAGCGCATTCCCATATCATTTCTACCCTCGTGCGATTTGGTGGTAAATGATAAAAAATTTGTATTTGAAATAAAAAGGAAATAGATTTGTCGTTCATACAGGCGACCCACGTTTTTGACTCTACATTTTTAATAAATTAAGACCGGACTCGGAGTGACAAGGGCG
>JAJTER010000182.1 GCA_021299835.1 Saprospiraceae bacterium
TTTCAGATACATGAAGAAGGCCACTTTTACCATGGAAGTCAACAAAAGCACCATAAGGCATGACCGTTTTCACTACACCGACGAAAATATCACCTTCTGCGGGCATAAAGGTAATACGGCGTATCCTATCTAAAGCAAGCTCAATACCTGCTTTGTCAGAACTTGACACAGCTACAATACCTTTATCACCTACTTCGGTAATAGAAATATGGGTACCGGTTTGTTCCTGAATTTCCTGAATGATCTTACCACCAGGTCCAATTACGGCACCAATAAAACCTTTTTCAATCGTTAATTCAACAATTCTAGGCGCATGAGGCTTATAATCTTCCCTTGGAGCAGCTATGGTTTTTAACATTTCCCCAAGTATATGAATACGACCTTCTTTTGCTTGAATTAGGGCATTTTCCATGACTTCATAAGGAAGACCGTCTACCTTAATGTCCATTTGACAGGCAGTGATACCTTTATCTGTGCCAGTCACTTTAAAATCCATATCACCCAAAGCATCTTCATCGCCGAGAATATCCGATAAAATGGCATAATTCGAACCATCTGTAATCAGACCCATAGCAATACCAGAAACAGGCGCTTTAATTTGCACACCTGCATCCATGAGCGCCAAAGTACCCGCACAAACAGTAGCCATAGAAGAAGAACCATTTGATTCTAAAATATCAGAAACAATACGCAAGGTATAAGGAAAAACATCAGGCATCACCTGTCTCTGGTAAAAATGGCAGAACCATGCGTAGAAGGTAAATAATCAACTTCACACCAAATAGAGCGGATATCCTTTAGGCCACGACCATCCAGTCTAACCTTTTCGTTAAGAACAATTCCTCTAATGGTTTCCTTTTTGACCTTGTCATAATAAGAGGAGATAAAAGATTGATTTTGGGCGAACCACTCCTCACCCATTTCGGCGAGTAAATTTTCTTTTAATTCCTTCTTAACACTATCTAAAGCAGCTTTACGAGTTGCCTTATCAGAGGCAGCGCGTGCGATACCAGCTATTTTATCTGTACACTTTAGGGCAACAAGATTTTTTACTTCCTCATTTTGAGGAATTTCAGCCAGACTTCTTTTATTCAGAGCTTTCTCCCCTACCTTATTTGCTAAATCTTGTTGAGCAAGAATTTGAACTTTGATAGCTTCGTGAGCTAATTTAATTGCGTCAATTAAATCTATTTCTGAACATTCTTTAGCTTCACCCTCCACCATCATGACATTGTCCATTGTCGCAGCGACGATAAAGTCCATATCAGCCTCTTTTAGCGCATCGCGCAATGGATTAATATGAAAGACGCCGTTGATTCTTGCCACACGGACTTCAGAAATCAAATCGGGAAAATTTATATCTGAGACAGCTAAAGCTGCTGAAGCTGCCAATGCAGCATAAGCGTCGGGTAAATTTTCCTTATCTCCAGAAATCTGATGAATGATAACTTGTGTTTCATTCATATAACCGTCTGGAAAGAGAGGACGAATGGCTCTATCCACTAAGCGTGAAATGAGCACTTCATAATCTGAAATTTTGGTTTCACGACGAAAAAAGTTTCCTGGTATTCTACCGGCCGAAGCAAATTTTTCCTGATAATCAACCGATAAGGGAAAGAAATCTTGCCCAGCTTTAGCTTCCTTAGAGGAAACAACGGTAGCAAATAACATCGTATCACCGATACGAACTACGACCGAACCATCAGCTAAGGAAGCTAATTTTCCAGTTTCTAGGGTTACTTGTCGACCATCCGGTAAATTAAAGGACGATGAGATTGGAATCTGTTGTCCCATTTGTTAACTAGTTTAAAACGCTTTATAAAATTATAGTCACTCTGTCCAACTAAAACTAAAAGAGGCTGAGTATTTAAAATACTCGAGCCAATTTTAAAACTTTGACAACTTGTGTTATAAATAACACGCATCGAAAAAAATTACTTACGAATACCGAGTTTTTCAATAAGTTCCCGATACTTCGTGATATCTTTTTGTGCCAAATAATGAAGCAATTGCTTTCTTTTTCCAACCAACGCTAAAAGAGTTCTTCTGCAAGAGTGATCTTTTGGATTTTTCTGGAGGTGCTTAGATAATTCCTGCACTCTGAAAGTGAACAATGCCGCCTGTCCCTCTATGGAACCACTGTTTGTAGCTGATCCGCCATGCGTCTGGAAGATGTCAGCCTTTTTTTCTTTTGTTAAATAAATTCCCATGTTCTTATTTTAACCGTTAGTGATCATATAAATCATTTACAGCGCGGCAAAAGTAAGGATTATTTATTAATAATTCCAAATAATTTTAAGCGTTCAAATTTTTTATTGCAGCGGTTAGTTTTGGTACTACGTCAAAGAGATCTCCAACTACACCATAATTAGCCGATTTAAAAAAGGGTGCTTCCGGATCTTTATTAATAACTACGATCGTTTTAGAGTTATTAACGCCGGCTAAATGCTGAATTGCTCCAGATATACCAATAGCAATATACAAGTTTGGACGAATGGCGATACCTGTTTGACCTACATGTTCATGATGCGGACGCCAATCTGCATCGGACACTGGTCTTGAACAAGCCGTGGTAGCATGAAGTACATCAGCTAATTCTTCCACAATCCCCCAATTTTCGGGACCTTTTAATCCTCTTCCTCCTGAAACGACTCTCTCAGCTTCCGGAAGTGGCGTTACATTACTTTGTAATTTATCGACAGATAAAACTTTAATTCCTGGTTGAAGAACGTCTAAGGCTATCGGTTGAACCTCTGCATTTGACCCTACCACACTAATTTGTAAAGAATTACCAAGTACAGATATTACCTTTACTGGCGTATTAAGCTCAATGTTCACCAACGCTTTACTTGAATACACCCCCTTTCGAACAGAGAAACCCTTATCCGTTTCCGGAATATCTATGGCAGCACTAACCGAGCCAGCATCCAAAAGATAGGCAATATTGCCAATTAAAGATTTTCCATTGGAGGAATGACTAAGTATAACAACAGATGCCTCTAACTTTTTTGCTGCCTGAGCAATCGCAGCACTATAAACCTGATTGTCAAAAAAATTAAAACTTATTGAATCACTTTGATGAACAAACGTTGCACCGTATAAACCAAGTGAAGTGGCATCCTCCGCATTTCCCAAAAGGAGCGCCTGACAAGAAGTCCCTAACTTTTGGGCGGTCAGATAACCATAATAAACCGCTTCCAGGGCGGCTTTACGAACTTTACCATTTTCTGTTTCTACAAAAACTAAAACCATGATGATACAATTTAAAATGGAATTAAATAACTTTCGCCTCTTCCCTTAATAATCTGGCCAATTCTGCAATATTCTCGGGATCAATATACTGAACAGCCTTTTTAGCAGGAGGAAGTTCATGAGACACAATGCTTATTTTTGGTGAATATTCCTGAGGGGTAACAACGTTTAAAGGCTTACTTTTTGCCGTCATGATTCCCTTCATATTTGGAATGCGCTGTTCAGCCATACCCTTTGCCGCACTGATAACAAAAGGAGTATTCACTTGAATGGTCTCCGTTCCCCCTTCCATATCTCTCTTTACAATAGCTTCGTTTTCAGCTACTATATCCAAATGAGAAGCAAATGAAATAAAAGGTAAATTGAGCTGTGCAGCCATCCTGCCACCTACCTCTGCTCCATTATAGTCAATGGTTTCTTTTCCTGTAAAAATAATATCGAAGGCATGATGTTGAATAAATGAAGCCATTTGAAAAGCCACCTGATCCGCAGAAACCGCTTCCGTATCGATCCTGTACGCATCGGTAGCGCCTATAGCTAATGCTTTTCGAATAATAGAATCATTTTCCGATGGACCAACATGCAAAACAGAAACACTTCCGCCCCACTTTTCCTGAATTTCAATAGCTTTGACTAAGGCATACCATTCATCATAAGGATTCATAATAAAGGTAATACCCGCCGTTTCCAATTTTGTATTATCACCATTAAAAGCAATCTTTGCTGTAGTATCTGGTGTTTTACTGATGCAGACTAATAATTTCATAGGGAAATTTTCTACTTTTTCTAATGAATTTGATTTGCAAATATACCTAAATTGTTTTTGTATTGCTTGAAAAAATAGCGAATTTTCGCTAAATAGAATTTTTTATGACGACAACTTCACAACGACTAGATCTCCTTCTTGGCATTTTAAAAGAAACGCCCGCTGATTCGTTTGTTATTTTTGCCATTGCCAAGGAATATGAAAATATTGGAAACCAAAATGAGGCTATTCAATACTATCAAAAACTGTATCAATTGGATCCAAATTATGTAGGTTTATATTTTCACTGGGGGAAATTACATGAAGAGATAAATGACTCAGGTAAAGCCATTGAAATTTATTCTATGGGCATCGAGGTTGCTTCTCTGCAAAAAGACGGGCATGCAGAAAGAGAACTTCGTGCCGCTAAATATAATTGTGAACTTCTCCAGTAACATTTAAGGATAAATGCGCTTGTCTTTACCCATTTTTAAGTTACTTTTGGAAAAAAAAATATGGATTGGTGTAAAAAAGGCGTAAAAGTATCATTTATACATTCAAATGATACTGGTGTTATTGTCAATATTTTAGACACCGATTTAGTCTTGATAAGACTAGATGCAGATCAATTAGAAATTCCTGCATTTACAGAAGATATACAGCCCTTTGAAGCCGATACT
>JAJTER010000061.1 GCA_021299835.1 Saprospiraceae bacterium
GAAAACTCAAAGTCATCATAATCTTCTAAAGTTACTAAATCACCTTTAGCAACATCACTCCTGCCCTTTTTGGCATCAAGAAAAATAGCTCCATCTTTCACGCCCCAGCTGGTGGCCATGTCAGTTCGGTTGTATGTTTTCCAACCGGTCAAAGTGGAACCATCGAACAATAATTTCCAGCCTTTCTTAATTTCTGCTGGAGTTAGTTTATTGAGCATCGCATCATTTGCATTATTTGACTGTGCAACCGCAAAATGAATAGAAGAAAAGGTTAGAAAAACAAATCCTAATAAAATAGTTTTTCTTGAAAGAAGATAATTCATAACAGATAAGGTTTTAAGATTTAAAATGTCAGTTATTTTGGTTTGGTTAATTCAATAAAAGGTTTTATCAAATCATTTGGAACCGTTACAGAAAGCTGATAATGGTTTATTTTCCACCCGGCAGGGGTATCTATTAGCACGCCTGTTGCTCTACATGGCCCCATCCAGGTAACGAGAAGTTCATCCCACCATGCCGTGTTTCCATCCTTAGAAACAGTAATATTTCGTTGACTGGCTGAAAAATCCCAGGCAACCTCTCTTTCAAAAGCAAAGGCAGACCAGCGTTTAAAGGTATCCCTCATCCAGCGCTCTGTCGTATCAGTGCCTATATAGATGGCATCTGGCGTCATCATTCCAAAAAAGGTCTCCTCATCAGCCGTTGATGCTGCTTTATGCCATTTAGTTACCATATCATCTAAATATTGAGTCAATACTTCTGGTTTTACAGGTACACCCAATCGACAATTATCCTTTTGACGAGTATCTGTAATTTGTAATATTTTCCAACCTCCACTCATTTTTACCAATTGAAAGGTATTGGTACCACAATGACTGAATTGATTTCCTACGTAAAATGAATAAGGGGTCCAAACGGAAGCCAACCTCCCGTCGATTTGTATTTTGTAGGACCAGATACGTTCGTCTAATGGACCTTCCTTTCTCGGCGTACCGACACTTTTTAAAAAATTTTCAATATTAGTTGACTGAACAACTGGCACGCCTGAT
Source organism: Saprospiraceae bacterium (assembly GCA_021299835.1). Taxonomy (GTDB): domain Bacteria; phylum Bacteroidota; class Bacteroidia; order Chitinophagales; family Saprospiraceae; genus BJGN01. Next base: position 1,050 of record JAJTER010000061.1, read on the forward strand.
TTATCTGCTGCGACAGTCATTAATCTCATTTCAGGATGAAAAACCTGGTGAACCCTTGCGCTGTCTGCATTAAACATCCCATCAAACATCTCAACAATGGCCTTTCTCACTAAGATCTCTTCCGTTGGAGACTGGCAAAAAATCTGCAAACAATAAAAAGAAAAACAAATTGACAGTATATATTTCATAGTGATTTCAAAAATTTGCTTGTTTGTGAAATTGAAAAAATCTAAAGTAAGCGTTTGTTGTCAAAAATAATAGCTAATTAACTAATAATTTTTATGTAAAATTGTTATCCTTTGCACCAATAAAATAACATGGATGAAGGTTATATTAAAAAAGGGAACTATGATTAAGATAATACAATGTCTAATTTTAACTGGTTTGATAACATCTTGTCAATCTTCCAAAGTACTCATAGACACACAGACAGGAGGTTCGCCCGATTACAGCCAGGCGTCATCGTGGGGTGCTTTGCCTGAAAAAATTGATTTGACTGATGAAACACCAAAAGGATTGGCGGTTAATGGATCTATACCAAACGAATCTCTTTCAAAGGTTGATGTCTTCTTTCTGCATCCCACGACCTACACCGACAATAAAAAAGTAACCTATTGGAATGGTAATCTTGCAGATGAAAAATTACGTCTCAAAACTGAAAACTCTACCCTAAAGTTTCAGGCCTCAATATTCAATAAAGCGGGAAATGTTTATGCCCCTTTTTATAGACAAGCGCATTTAAGTGCTTATTTTTCCAATGAAAAAGAAAAAGCAAAAGCTGCTTTCGAATTAGCTTACCAAGACATTCGTCAGGCATTTATGTATTACCTTCAACATTATAATAAAGATAATCCTATTATAATCGCCTCGCATAGTCAGGGAACCAATCATGCTGAGCGCTTAATGAAAGAATTTTTTGATGGAAAACCATTAGCACAAAAATTAGTTGCTGCATATTTAATAGGTATGCCCATCAAACAAAATGCTTTTCAACAGATTGTTCCTTGTGAAAATGCCAATCAAACCGGTTGTTTTGTCAGTTGGAGAACCTGGGAGGAAAAAAGTGCACCTACCTCTAAATCCGGTGATGAAGATATCGTAGTGGTTAATCCTTTGTCGTGGAGTCGCTCGAAAGAAGTAGCACCAAAGGAATTAAACAAAGGAGCAGTCCTTCTAAATTTTGATAAAGTTTTACCCGCCATTTGTGACGCTACAATTAAAGGCGCCTATTTAGAGGTAAGTCATCCTAAGTTCCCCTGGAGTTTTCTATATAGAAATAAGAACTATCATATTGCCGACTTCAATCTTTTTTATAGCAATGTTCAGGAAAACACTATCTCCAGAGTTGCTTCCTATCAGTTAAATCATACCTCTCGAAACCCTTAATAACTTAATGGATATTTATAAGCGAAAATCACATTGGAAGAAATATTTAGCAGCCGTCGGGGTAGTGCTAATTCTTATTTCTCAATTTTATGCGCAATATTTAAGTAAGCGATTGGCGGAGGAAGAAATGCAAAAAGCAGATCTTTGGGCTAAAGCATACGCAGAATTGAATAATCCGGTAAATGAGGCTTGCAGTTCTTGCCAAGACCTTACTATTCCCTTTGACATTATAAAAAACAACCAAACTATTCCGGTTATTCTGGTAGATCCCTCAGGTGTTATCCTTGATTCAAGAAACTACTCTTCTACCAATCCCAAAACCATTGAAAAAGAACTGGCACGCTTGAAACGCCAGGGAGTTAAGCCCATTGAAAGCTACGGAAACAAGTTGTATTACGAAGAATCAGTTACTTTACGTCAACTTAGGTTCTTTCCTTTGATGCAGCTCGGTCTTATCGCTGCTTTTATCTTTTTTGGCTACATTGGATTTAGTTCTGCCCGAAGAGAAGAACAAAATAGAGTGTGGGTAGGTATGGCCAAAGAGACGGCACACCAGCTTGGTACACCCATTTCAGGTCTCATTGCATGGATTGACTTATTAAAATCTAAAGAACTTAAGGACGCTGAAATTACAGATATTATTAAAGAACTCGAAAAAGATGTAAACAGGCTGGAACTGGTAGCAGACCGCTTTTCAAAAATTGGTTCTGCTCCTCAATTATTACCTGTTAATATTTATGCTCAATTAGATGATTGCCGAAATTATATGCAGAGAAGAGCGCCTCGTAAGGTCTCGTTTGATTTTCCCTCCGTCGCAGAGTACAAACCTATCCTGGTTGGCTTAAATGCACACCTTTTTGATTGGGTCATCGAAAACTTACTCAGAAACGCCTTAGATGCCATGGATGGAAAAGGCGTGATTTCTGCTCATATAAGCTTAGATTCGAACCAGGTACACATTGATATTTCTGATAATGGAAAGGGAATACCGCCGTCTAACCATAAAACAGTTTTTCAACCCGGGTTCACCACAAAAAAGAGGGGCTGGGGTTTAGGCCTTTCTTTAGCGAAAAGGATTATTGAAGATTATCACGAAGGAAAGATATTTGTAAAATATGGGGAAGAAAATAAAGGCACTACCTTTTCAATCATTCTTCCCCTATACAAAGAAGGAAATGTTATTTCATAAAAACCCATTTAACCAACTCTTTCATTCCAGCTTTTTTTCCGTACAATAAGATACCTACCCTGTAAATTCGTCCCGAAATCCATACAAAAAACATAGCCGTGCCTATCAAAATGGTTAATGAAAGGGCTACTTCCCACCATGGCGGATTAAAAGCCAATCTGGCAGGCATAACAATGGGTGAAAATAATGGAAACATAGATGACCATCTGGCAAGACTTGAATCAGGTGATTCTACACTTTGCATCATTATGTAAAGGGCTAAAATAACGGGAATGGTTATTGGTAGGGTCAAAGAACTGCTTTCTCCCATGTCATCGCCTATAGCAGAACCTACGGCCGCAAAAAGAGAAGAATACAAGAAATATCCACCTAAAAAGAATAACATAAACAAAGGTACGATGAGCCACCAGTTAATTTGATTAAACTCCTTCATAGCCAACGCTACCATTGCTTGCATATCGTCGGGGTTGAAATCTGGCGTAGCTCCTTGGGCCATAGACATATTTGTCGATAAATCTATGCCCATAATCAATCTCGTAATAAGCAATAATACCGGGACTAAAATCACCCATACCAATACTTGCGTTAAACCTACGCCTCCAACACCTATGATTTTTCCCAACATTAATTGAAAAGGTTTTACCGATGAAATCATTACCTCTACAATTCTGTTCATTTTCTCTTCCATCACTGAACGCATGACCATCATACCATAAATAAAGACGGTCATATACATAATAAAGCCCATCGACATACCTATAACTGCGGCAATGGCACTCGTTAATCTGGAGGAATCCACTTCATCTTTAGAAATAGGTTCCGGTTCCAAAATAATTTTAGTGTCCAAAGCAGCTATTTGATCTTTATCCAACTTTAATTGCACTATTTTGAAATCGCGAAGGGCATCCTCCACTCTATCCTTAATTTTAAACTGAATAGACAGACCGGGTTGTTTGGCGGCATAATAGAAAACGGTATATTGCTTTTCCATCACTTCTTTTATCGCTGGTACGTATAAAACACCTGAGTAGGAACTTTTTTCAATACCTGATAAAACCTTTTCCAAGGATTTTTTTTCAAAATGAAAAAATAGATTTTCTTCATCCCTGATACTTTCATCCAAAATTTTAGCCTCATCTATTACGGCGATGTTTTGAATTTCATCGGTTTCGTAAGAAAAAATGAGGGTTACCACTGCCGTAAAAAGGACAATGGCAAGGGGGGTAAGTAAAGTGGTAAGTATGAAACTTTTACTGGTCACACGAGAAATATATTCTCTCTTAATGATTAATAGGAGCTTATTCATATAGAATTATTCTTTTTGTTTTTGACGTTGAATAAAAGCAGGATTATATTGTCCCTGGGTATTAAAGCCGGGAAATGGACGCATTTTTCCAAACCGTGGATAAGAATCAAATTGGTCACCTGTACCCAATACTCTTGGATCTCTTTGTTCCGTTAATACACCTTCCAGTTGTTTTTTAAGTTTTTCCTTCCTTTCACGATAGGTTTCATTGGCAGATAAATCAATTAAACAAAATGGATCCAGTTGAATATCATATAATTCCTCTGACATTTTTTTCCCAAACCCCGCTTGAAATGCTACCGACCAATTTTCCGGACTTTGCATCATTTGCCTTTTTGTAGGAGAATCATCAATATCCTCATATCCCAAAATACCCTTTGGATCAGTAGAGGGGGCGGGATTCCCCGCTGGCCAACGGTCAGGTTTGAAGTTTCTAATATATAAAAATTGATTGGTCCTAATCGCTCTGGATGGATATCCCACATTATCAGGCCGGGCGTGAGTATGTCTTTCCCTCCCAGCAAATACGGGTTGCTTAAATGATTTACTTCCAGATTTTAAAATGGGCACCAGATTTTTACCCGTTTTTTCAGGTAGTTCCCTTGCGTTGGCTAAAGAAAGAATGGTACTTGAGAGATCTATCAAACTAACCAAAGAATGGTTAGCTCTTCCTGGTTGAGCTATTTCGGGGCCGGCAATAAGTAAAGGAACATGAATACCAAATTCGTGTAAAGATGCCTTCGCGTTGGGGAAAGCCATGCCATTATCAGCGGTTACAATAAGATAGGTATTCTCCAATTCACCCTTTTCGGCTAATAATTGAATCATTTTACCTAGTTGCTGGTCAAAATAATTTATCTCAAAAGCATAATCCAGAAAATCTTGCTCAATAGTATCTGTTTGCGGCAAAAATTCAGGTAATGTAACTTTTTCACCAGGTTGCCTCGAACCTGAACCAAAGGTATATGTTCTGTGAGGTTCATGAGCGCCAAACCAAAAGAAAAAAGGCTTTTCCTTTGGTTTGTTGTTTAGGAAAAGAGCTAGATTACCAACATAATCAATGTCGCTAATATCTTTATTTACGCGTACTTTCAATTTTAGGGCATTGTATTCTTCCCCTACCGGATTGGTCTTCCAACCTGCATCTTCCCAATTTCCAGGATCCCATGCCTTTCCGGTATAGCCAGTATGATACCCTTTTTTCCTTAAAACCTCTGTAAAAACCTCAAATTTTGATGGAAAATAACTACCGTGTGTTCCCGCTTCCTCTAATTGCCAAATATTTTTCCCTGTAAGTATTGCGGCACGGGAAGGGCTGCATTGTGGCGCCGCGGCAAAAGCCTGGGTAAAATGCACTCCTTTTTTGGTCAGACTATCAAAAGTAGGCGTTTTGAATGTACCTAACTTATAAATACCTGCGTGTGGAAAAGACTGATCATCGGCTATGGCAAATAAGAAATTATAGGCTTTGGGACTTTCATATCTAACAGAAGACATGGAAATCAGGCATAAAACTAGGCCTATAAGTACACTATTCCTTATTGAAATCTCCATTTGTCGTATGTTTTAGGTTATTCAACCGATCTTTTTCTAATAAATAACTATTTCCCTGCCTTAAATTCTGAGTCCATTTGGCTGACCATTCGGTTTTATTCCCAAACATATTGAAATAAGTACCTGTTTTACTATTAAACAATTCAAATAATGGTTCTTTTTCAGTGTCAGTCACCATATTAATTTCCCAATCTCCAAGGTGTAGATTTCGAATGGCTTCTTTGCTTTCAGTATATTTGGTTTCTTCAACCTTATCATTTCCAAAAGAAAAAACACTTAAAAAACGCTGTTTACTATTACGAGAATCTGTTTTAAGAGTAAAATGCTTTTGATCTGTATCAAAAGTTGTTAGCCCTTCGCCGTCCTCATCGACAAATCTAAAATTAACCAGAGGTATATCGAATGAATCTTTTATAGACATAGAAGAGGGAGAACTAGAGAAAAACTTAACAATACATGAATCTGATGATAATAATTGATGAGTAAGTTTATCGATAGTCAGACTATTTTCTGCATGCAATAACCATTGCCATTCAGCAGGTTCGTCACTTTCTAATTCATCGAGAATGATGATGATTTTAGGTGGTAACAATAGGTAATGTCTTACAAATTTTTTAACCCCAAAATTTTCTTTCGTTTCAGTACTTTTATAAGCTAATGACGCATCACTTTTCACATAAGCCAACGTAGTTCCTTGTAATAATCTTTTGAAGGAAGATATTCCCTCAGTACTTATCACTTGTCCGTTTCCATTTATTAGTACGCCATTGGCACTTTTAGTCAACTGAGACCACCCTGTTCTATGGGGGTCATCCATACCCAATTTATACCCTGTTTTAAAGAAGACTCTTTTACCTTTATAAGAAATATTGAAAGTATTTTGCTCTGCTAAAATATGTCCATACGCTCCAATAGGACTGGCACGCAGGAATATTGCTAAATTCGATGCCGGATTGCCAGCATTTGTTTGCATAGAACCTGAGCCACCATCACTAAACAGTTTAGCCAGAGGAAAATCAATGCTTAAATCATCTGTTGGCATACCAAGTTGTTGCGTTTTAGATAATCTAAACCAACGCAAGGTAGATTCCTTTGATATATCTATCGGTTCGTATTCACGACATTTATCCGCATACCACTTATAAAGGGGTAGCTGAGTTAATTTTGCCATCTCCATGGCAAATGCCTGATATTTTGCCCCAGGACTATATAAATGAGTTGAATTATCTGCAAAACCATCGCCAACGGCACCCGGTGGAACGTGGTAAACTAACCAAGAAGCCATGTTCTTATAAAAAGGCTGAACTTTAAAAAAATCGTAACCCGTATAAGACTTCACAAAAAAGGGAATATCAATCAAGGTTTCCATATTCATTGTAAAATAAGACAGTCCTTCTGTCCAGCCTCCTGATTCACCGGAAAGGATAGGTGATTTTGCAAAAAATATGTCGTAATAATAAGTTAACCATTCTTTTGTTTCATCAACATGATTAAACAAGATGAGATTGGTCTGAAAAAGGAAGTGTAATATATGCTGCCAGAAATGACCACTTAAAATTTTTACTTCGACGTCATTTTTATATAATTGATAAAAATATTTAGCTCTTATTTGAATGGCATCCAATATTAATTTTTTCTCCCCATCACTCAGTTTATCATAAAAAGTATCAAAAACCAGAGCCATCCCCAGCATACATTTAGCATCTGAAAAATCAACCATGCCAGAATACCCGTTCCGATCCCATTGAGTAACTAAAATACCCATTTCTTTCGCCTTCTTAAAATATTTTTCATCTCCTGTTAAAAGATAAGCCTGGCAAAACAAATAAATTCTTTGATAAGCCTGATGACCAATTTGATAGGCGGCATCCTTTTCGATTCTACCTTTTTGATTATCGTTTAGGTTAGCAAAACGGGAGGTATCAATAGAATCATCGGGAAGGGGAAGAAATAAAAGTTCATCCGCTTCAGAAATAATAGCTATTCTATCTTCATTTTTAGCATCAATGGAGCGGGATTGATTAATATTATTTATTAATAATCTCGGATGACCTGCAGGGATTTTTGATAGAAAAAGAGCAGGGTCAGGGGGAATATTTTTTTGATAATCTTCCTTAATTGAAAAAGAAAAATAAGGTGACCACTGTAATCCATTCACCTTATACCTCCAATAATAAATGCCTTTTTCCAAAGGTATATACGGTATAAAAATGCTGTATGGAAGAGCGCTTTTAAAAAGAATGGAAGGCGTATTTGCCAGGGTATCCCGATCTAATTCAACATCGTAGCTAATATTTTTTCCCTTTTTTACCGGCCATTGAATTATGGGGTATAACGTACTCATCTCACATCCATTACAAGGAAGTACCTCTTTTAGATACCTTCCAGGCACTGTTTGAGAAACACCTAAAGTAGGTAATGTAAGTCCTAAGAATAAGCTAAATACCCAAAAGGATCGAAAAAAAGAAATACTGATTACGTTGCGCTGCATCTTTATTAGAAACTATTTGATTGCCCCACCCGACGAATAAATATTTCGTTCAGAGAAGGTAATATTTCATTGAATCCCGAAATATTTAAATTTTGATTCAATAAATGTTGCAAAAGGGCATTGCTTGATTGGTTTTCATCCAATTTAACTTGAATCTTAAAATCATTTATTTGTTTTAAAGCATACTCTTCTGGCAAAACAACTTGCGTTGGCGTATTAAAATCAACATTAAAGAGATTTTCCTTATAACTATTTTTAATATCCTTTACCTTACCTTGAAGGACATTTGCTCCATTGTTTATAAGAACAATTTCTTCGCAAATCTCCTCAACCTGTTCCATTCGATGGGTAGAAAAAATGAGGGTAGCTCCATTTTTATTAAGATTTAAAATTTCATCTTTGATAAGATTTGCGTTAATAGGATCGAGACCAGAAAAAGGCTCGTCCAGAATAATCAAATCTGGTTTATGGAGAATGGTTACAATAAATTGAATTTTTTGCTGCATGCCCTTGGACAATTCCTCAATTTTTTTGGGCCACCAATCCATAATTTCAAATTTCTCCATCCAATAGGTAAGCTCCGTTTTTGCTTCCTTATAGGAAAGCCCCTTGAGCTGGGCGAGATAGAGTAAATGATCACCGATTTTCATTTTTTTGTACAAACCTCGCTCCTCAGGCATGTAACCCATTCTTTCACTGTGTTTTTCCTGAAGAGGCTCGCCATTAAAAAGAACAACTCCTGCATCAGCTCTGGTAATAGAAGTAATGATTCTAATGAGGGACGTTTTACCTGCACCATTGGGACCTAACAATCCAAAGATAGCTCCTTTAGGCAGTTGAAAACTCACTTTATCAACAGCCCGTTTTTTATCATAATCTTTAACTACCTCCTGAAGGTCTAATATAATCTGCGTCATGGAAATTTTATTTTGAATGGTAATTTAAAAAAGAAATGGCAATGAATAATTAAAAAAATATAAACATGCTCATTTTATCGATATAAGAATCATTTTACGAAATCAAGCGGATGTTACCATCGACTCAATCTGAATAAATTGCATATCGTGTAACTTTCTGAAAAGTCCCTCCTCGTTTTTTAGTAAATCTTCTGGTGAACCCGATTCCATTACCTCCCCTCTTTGCATAACCAAGATTTTATGAGCATGCATTATGGTTGATAATCTATGTGCTATTATGATAGAGGTTCTTTGAGCAATTAATGTTTCAATGGCTTTCTGAATGACCGATTCTGAGGCTGGATCTATAGAGGAGGTAGCCTCATCTAAAATTAATATATCAGGTTCAAAAACAAGCGCCCTAACAAATGAAATGAGCTGTCTTTGTCCCATAGAAAGGGTTGCCCCTCTCTCCATCACCTGATAATCGTAACCGCCTGGAAGTTTTTCAATAAATTCATGCGCACCTATCATTTTAGCTGCAGAGAGGACTTTTTCTCTACTTATCGACTCATCCCGCAGCGTAATATTTTCAAAAACAGAACCTGAAAACAGAAAAACATCCTGAAGGACCAATGCCATTTTATGACGAAGCGCCTGTAAATCAAAATCCTTTATATCTGTTCCATCTATAGAAATGAGGCCGGATTGATGCGTATAAAACCTATTTATTAGACTAATAATACTCGTTTTTCCCGAACCTGTTGCCCCTACAATAGCCAATGTTTCTCCGGGCTTAATTTCAAAATCAACATTTTTTAATACCCAATCTTCTCCCTGATAGGCAAAATTAACCTTATTGAAAACAACCTCTCCTCTTAGTTTTTCAGGTTTCAGATGCCCCGTTACCTCTTGTTCTGCATGATTGTCCAGCAAAGCAAAGACCCTGTCAGAGGCCACTAACCCCATTTGTAGGGTATTAAACTTGTCAGCTAAGATCCTTATGGGGTTAAATAACATATTTAAATAAATGGGAAATGCGATTAATGCACCCATTGACACACTTTCCCCAATGACACCTTTTGCTCCCCACCATACCATTAATCCCAAAGAGGCAGCAGAAATAATTTCCACGACCGGATAAAAAACAGCGTAATATAAAACCGAATCCAAATTTGCCTTAGTATATTCCCTGTTTATCGTTTTAAACCGACGCATTGACGATTTTTCAATATGAAAAATTTGTATTAAGCGCATACCTGAAATTTGCTCTTGTAAAAAAGCATTCATTCTTGAAATTTCCGTTCTGACTGATTGAAAAGATGTTTTTACTTTCTCTTTAAATATGTAACTGGCAATGACTAAAAATGGAGAAGTAGTAAGCGCTATAAGCGTTAATTCCCAACTAGTTATAAACATAATAGCTAAAACGACAATCAGCGTTAAGATATCTGCAATAATAGTAATGACCCCTTGGGAAAAAACGGTATTTATGGTTTCAACATCATTGATGGTACGTGTGGTTGAAGTTCCAATAGGTGTTTTATCAAAATAAGAAAGATTGAATCTATTTATATGATTAAAAATCTTTATACGTAAATCTCTTACCACCGCTTGTCCGAGAACGCCACTCAAATAGGTGAAGAGATAAGTCAAAAAAGCATGTAAAAATAAAACTACAATAAAGACTATGGACAGCTTAAGCAAACCCTCAACATCAGAATATACAATATGCTCATCAACCATTTTCTGCACAAGCCAGGGACGTATTGTTGCCAGGGGTGCCAGCAAAACAGCCATTAAAGTAGTACTTAACAACAATGATTTATAAGGCGCTGCCTCCGCTAAAACACGTTTTAACAGTTGTGCATCTAACTGGTTTGAAGAAGGCTTTTTAGTCAATTTTTTTCCTGCAAATGTCGTATATTTTTTTTAAATTAAAGGGATAAAATGAAGGATGACCAAAACCATCGCCTTTTTTAAGCTATAGCAGCTACCATTGTCTTCAATTTTTTAAAATGCACCTGATTTATTGCTTCTTTGAATTGATGAATAAATTCCGCTTGCATGCCGTTGGGTCTGAGATAATAGCTGATGTCCCCACCCGTAAATTCCATTGCTCTGGAAATTAGCAGATCCATAATTTCAGGATAGGACATAAACTGTGGGTGCTGATAGGCAATAGAAATGATATGACCCGGACCAAAACCTTCCATGCCTGTTTTATTGACTATCAGACATCCAATGGGGAAAATGTCCTGATAGGCAACTAATACAAATCCGCCAAAAGAAGGAATCAATTTCAGTGCATAATCTAATGCTAAATCATAGGGGGTTTCGCCGTTTTCACCGACGTGTGCCTTCATAAAAAGAAGGAGTTGTTGCCTCTCAGATATGGACATACCTGTAAAGGCATTGTAAACCGTAATGGATGGGTTCATAATGTGTGTGTTTGCCTCTCTGTGACTGAAAATCAGTCGTTAATAGATTTTTTTAAAGCTCTTACTACAAATATGTATTATTTTATTCGGAACTGCAATTTATTTATGTTAAATAATCATAAAAAATAAAATAAAACAATGCAAATTGCCTCAAAATTTATTTTATGTTGCATAACAAGGTTATTTTACTTTTAATATTCCCTATTTATTGCTCTTTTCTTTTTTCTCAACCTTCAAATAACTTTTACAAATTGAGTGAAGGATTGAAGAAAGAATGGTCGAAAAAAGAAAAAATAGAGGTAATTATTCAGTTCCAGGACCAAAAGATGGACATTTCCTCTTATAAGTCATCTTGGGATAAAAGTCAGAAGGGCTCTTTTATTTTTAAAACACTTCAGGAAAACACCCGCATTTCACAAAATGCCGTCCAAAAATGGTTAACAGACAAAGGCATTTCCTTTAAATCAAATATGCTGGTAAATGCCCTCTTGGTTACTCTCTCAAAAGAGCAAATTACCTATTTGGCAAAAAGATCTGACATTGCCTTTATATATGATAATCCAGAAATTTTTGTAACTCCATACCAGCGTTCTACGGAAAATCAATCTTTGAGAAGCGCATCAGAATGGGGTATTGAAAAAATAAAGGCTCCCGCTGTTTGGGCCATGGGGATAACAGGAAAGGGAATCGTCATCGCCGGGCAAGACACGGGTTATGATTGGACACATCCTGATCTTGTAAGTGCCTATCGAGGGAGTTCAAAAGAAATCGTTAAACATGATTATCATTGGTTTGATGCCATTGACAAGGCATCTCCCTTAAATAAAGACACGATAAATCCCTGTGGTTATTCCATCAAAATACCTTGCGATGACGATGTTCACGGAACCCACACCATGGGAACGATGGTGGGAAAGGACATTTCCGGCACTTCCATAGGTGTTGCTCCAGGCGCAACCTGGATTGGTGCACGAAATATGGATCGCGGATACGGTAATCCATTTTCCTATCTAGCTTGTTTTGATTGGTTTTTAGCCCCGCGCGATTTAGCTGGAAAAAATCCTAATCCTTTATTATCGCCTCATGTGATAAATAACTCCTGGTCATGTCCGACCATGGAGGGTTGTTTAAATAATCATGTTGAACTTTTCGAAAAAGCTATTTCTTTATTGCGAAAAGCAGGCATAATGGTGGTTGTTTCTGCTGGAAATGATGGCGGAAGCTGTGAAACAATGAATGAAATACCTGTTACCGTGAGCGGTGCATTTTCCGTTGGGGCTACCCGTTCCAATGATAGCATTGCTTCTTTTTCTTCGCGGGGACCTGCACTTATTTTAGGTAAAAAACAAATTAAGCCTGATGTATCGGCTCCTGGAGTGAGTATAAGATCGGCTTTACCAGGAAAAAGATATGGTTTGTTAAGTGGTACAAGTATGGCTGGGCCGCATGTTGCAGGACTGGCAGCACTTCTTTTTTCAGCAAACCCATCCTTGATAGGTCAGGTTGACAAGGTGGAGCAAATCATTCGGGAAACCTCACTCCCCCTTTACAGTTCCCAATTTTGTTCCAATATCAGTGGGGGCAGTTATCCTAACCCTGTGTATGGTTATGGCAGAATTGATGCCCTTGCCGCGGTGAAAAAAGCACTTTCTGTTACCTCCATTAATGAATCTGTTGACCCAACGATTCAGATTTATCCCCTGGCAGGCCATCAACAACTTTATATTTCTACTGCATTTGGAAATGAAATTTTTAATCTTTCGCTATTTGATATGTATGGACGTGAAATTATGAATCATCAAGTGGATCAATCTATTTCATCGATAAATTTGCCTTCTTTGCCAAATGGAATGTATATCTACACCCTTTTAAACGTTATGAAAAGACTGTATAATCGCGTTAATAGGGTTGAATTAAAAAAGAAGCTGGAGGAAAGTACTGAACCAAGAACTACGCTCTCTTTTTATAGATACCATCAACTGAGTGATCCCGCTGCTTTCAGAGATGAATTATATGCAGGACTAGATGGTTTAGGGGTATTTGGTCGCATTTATATAGCTTCAGAAGGGATTAATGGTCAGATTTCAGTCATTACTGACACTTTTGATGATTTTAAAAATTATTTGTATAGCATTCCCTGGCTAAGCGGTTGTCGTTTGAATATTGCAGTAGATGATAATGGAAAATCTTTCTTTAAATTAAATATTAAATTAAGAAATAAGATTGTAGCTGATGGATTAGATGACTCCACCTTTGATGTAACTAAAAGAGGTAAACATCTTTCTGCCCCCGAAGTTAATGCCTTACTCGATAAACATGATACCATTGTGGTCGATATGCGTAACCACTACGAAAGCGAAGTGGGTCATTATGAAAATGCGATTTGTCCTGATGTTGAGACCTTTAGAGAGGCGCTTCCCTTGGTAGAGGATATGTTGGCCGATAAGAAAAAAGAAAATATTGTCATGTATTGCACCGGCGGAATTCGCTGTGAAAAAGCGAGTGCCTATTATCTCCATAAGGGATTTGAACATGTTTATATGATTGATGGCGGCATTATAGAATATACCAGGCAATGTGAAGAACAAAATTTGCCCAATAAATTTATAGGCAAAAATTTTGTTTTCGATGAACGATTGGGTGAACGGATTTCTGATGATGTTATTTCAAAATGCCATCAATGCGGAACACCCTGCGATATTCATAAAAATTGTGCCAACGCAGCTTGCCATGTTCTCTTCATTCAATGTGAGACTTGTGCCACAAAATATCAGGCTTGCTGTTCTCAGGTATGCAAGGAGTTTAATGAATTACCTGAAATGGAAAGAGAAATTCAAAAGCCCCATATCATTTTCAATGGAACAAAATTTGGAAAAGGCCGATATAAAGCACTTAGGATGGGAGAACTAAGTTGAAATCAGGGTGATGGCAAAATAGACCGTACCTCCATTTTTTTATTCATCCACCAAGTGTTGTTAAATAAATTTTCCTTTTTAACACCCCCATTCACACTATGGATAACCTCAATGACCTGAGGCTGAATATCTGTTATAAATGATACGTGAAAAACCTCATTTTTGTCATTCCTAAAGATGATTAAATCACCCGGATTACTATCCTCTAATGATTTGGGCACCCCCAATTTCGCTTGATCTTTCGAGGACGGCGAAATAATATAATTAAACTTGCGCAATACATAAGAAGTGAAGCCAGAACAATCAAAACCAGTTTCTGGCGATTTACCGGCCCAGGTATATGGAATGCCAACATATTTTTCTGCCTCCGCAATAACGTTATATCTTAGCGTCAAATTAGCTGAGGTATTATTTTTAGCAGGATAATCGTCGACTTTCTTTTTCCAATAAGGAATAATATTTATCCTATCTTTTCCTTTTTCGGATGGAACCTCTTCTACTTCCCTCTCATTTAAAAAAACCTCATCTTTTAAGGTAGAGGGAGAGGTAATAACGGGCTTAAACAGACTACAAGAAGACAGGCTAAAAACAAAAATCACCCACGTTCCAATTTCTTTTAGAAACGGAACGCGGGCGAAAAAAAACAAGTCATTATTATATTCCTTAAATAAGGACATTATTATTTTTTAAGACCTGGAGAACGATTCAAAAATTCTTCATATAGCTGAATGTGTCTGCTATCAAGAGGAACAATCCAACCGTCAATAAAAAGATATTTAATTTGTGTTTTTGGCTCTAGCGGATCACCTGTAGTAACCATGATACTAGCTAGTTTTCCAACCTCCAGCGAACCTAATTTATCGGCAACGCCAAAAATTTCAGCGGGAACGATGGTTACAGATTTCAATGCATCTTCTTTACTCATTCCGTAAGCAGCGGCAAAGCCAGCATGAAATGGTAAATTTCTGACATTTTCCTGATCATTGGTACGAATGGCTACTTTAACCCCAGCTTTCGACATGATACCAGGATTAGCATAGGCCTTGTCATAATTATCAGATTCTCTGGTAGGCAATGCAATGATAGGTCCAGTAATAACAGGAAAACCTGATTTTGCGATTTTATCAGCGACTCTCCAACCTTCAGCAACGCCGGTAAGAACCACTTTAGCCACCTTTTTGTCTTGGGCCCACTTGATAGCAGCCTCAATATCAGATGATTTATTTGTTTCTATAAGTAGGGTCATTTTTCCTCTGATAACCTCTGCAATACGAGCCATTTCTGGATTAGAAGCCACTTTAATAGAAGGATCTTTTGCCGCAGCATCAGTCACTTGTACATAATATAAAGCCTCTGTCCAAACATCATTTAGTTGTTTAAGGGCTTTTTCTTCCTCCTTTTTCAACTCTTCGTCTGTTCTTCTGTCCCAAAACCCACGACGACCTGCACCAGGGAAATTTAAAACAACGCCTTTAAACCCAGCATAAATTTGGTCAGGTGTATAGCCAACCAAATTTACCAGCGAGGCTGTACCTGGAAAAAGACCACCCTGAGGAACGACCAAAGTGGTAGTAATACCATCTACTCTGGTTACCGAAACGGCGGTGGCACTGGTGTTAAAAGCCGTAATCGCTTCCATGTGAGGCGTTAATTCACCTAGTTCGTCAGAATCATCCGTCAGAGAGATAGATGAAACCTCAACTATACCCAGTTGAGTACCGCCATCAATCATGCCCGGATAAATAAACATTCCCTTACAGTCGATGACATTTGCGCCAGAAGGAATGGTTACATTGGAACCAAGCGCTGTTATTTTACCTTCACTAATGATTAATGTACCTGAGACAGTTCCTTTAGTTACGGTCTCTATGGTAGCATTGGTTAAAGCGAAAGTACCCTTTGTTGATTTTTTTACCTGCCCAAAAGAATGGGTTAAAGCCAAAGTGAAAATCAGGGTAAAAACTACATTTATTTTCATGTGAATAAGTTAATTGCTAATAAAAAAATAGGATTTACTCACGCTCAAGACCGAAGAAAGTAGCTGTATTCTCAAAAGCTCCTTCTAAACAACGATCGTGATTATGCTGCTCTTTATGCAGGAAAAATCCAGTTTCCGCGCGCGTTGCACTTGCCTGAAGGCGTTGGTCTGCAGCATCTTTTGATCTGTTAAACCGAACCACCCCGTCAACAATAGTAAATTGCGGAACGGCATAAATTGACAAAGGATGTCCATCAAAAATGGCAATATCTGCATCTTTGCCAACCTCTAATGATCCTACTCTTTGGTCAATTCCAAGTTGTTTAGCAGGATTGATAGTGATTAATGCCAAAGCTTCCTCATCTGACAAACTACCATAACGTTGTGTTTTTGCTGCCTCGTGATATAAGTGTCTGATATATTCCTCGCTATCAGAATTGATAGATGTTACTACCCCATTTTTCGTTAAAATGGCTGCATTATAAGCTGTCGAATAATAAACTTCAAACTTATAAGCCCACCAATCTGCGAAAACTGAAGCCATAGCGCCATAAGCGGCAAGTTCAGGAGCTACTTTAAATCCTTCATTGGTATGTTGAAATACTAATCTTTTAATCTGATAATCCTTACAAACATTCAGAAGCATCAAAATCTCATCAGAACGATAGGAATGGCAATGAATAATGATATTCCCTTTAAGGATTTCCGCCATGGTTTCGTGTCTTTTATTATAGACAGGTTTCAATGCCGCAGGATTTTTTACCTTTTCCTTTTCATATAAATCCCACGCAGCCATATAGGCCTTTGCATCTTCAAACCCTTTACGGAAAATCTGTTCAACGCCCATACGTGTAGCGGGAACAATACGATTGCCTTCACCGTGCACACGCATTGGATTTTCGCCCAAGGCAAATTTAATCGTTCTTGGAGCCCCTTCCATCCTCATTTCTTCAGGATTCAAGGTACCATATCTATGTTTAATTGTTTCGCATTCACCTCCAACGGCATTAGCAGAACCGTGCATGGCATGAGAAGCAGTAACACCACCAGCGAGAGCCCTGTAAACAGAAAGGTCTAAAGGATCCAGGGCGTCTCCTACCCAAACATCAGCCGTACTGGGTCTTGACGCTTCATTGACCACATCGATACCAATATGGGAATGCGCATCAATAATACCTGGCATAATGAATTTTCCTGTGGCGTCAATGGTTTGGGTTCCTGCAGGAGCAACCAACCCTTTTCCCATTTTGGTTATTTTACCATTTTCCACTAAAAGGTCTGCATTTTCCATGTTCCCTTTAGTCACAGTAAGAATAGTACCATTTTTAATAAGCAAACTTCCCTTAGTAACCTGTGCCTGGGCAAAGCTAACCAAGAAAAGCAAATTGAATATATTAAGTATTTTAAACATTTGATTGCGTTTTATGGGTTAAATTACTGGCCATCAATTTTAGCACCTGAAACGTCAAAAGTACCAAAAGTACCAACGCCTACTGTGCCAGAAAGAGAATTGCCATCCACAGACAAGTTGAAGTCCAGATTAATCTGACGTGCCCCCATGCTAATATTTGATGTGAAAGATAATTTATTTCCATCTACAGAAATATTAGAAATAGGGTTTGTGCCGGGAACCTGTGAAGAAGTCCATTCGCCTGTCAAATCACTGCCACTTCCTTTAAATGTCAATATTCCCTCTGAATTCATACCAGGAGCCTTGATAGTATAAGACCATTTACCCGCTACTTTTGGTGCCTCTGCTGCTTTTCCACCAGCACTTGCATTTGCACCAGCTTTTGGAGCAGGCTTGCCCTCATATTCAAATATTTTACCATCTATAAATACAAAGCGAACAGATGATTTTTCATCAAAATATGATTTATCAGAAACAACCAGGTTGGCTGCTCTACCCTTTTCTACCGTTCCAAATCGATTAGAAACACCCAATTGAGCGGCTGGTGTAGTGGTTAACGCGGCTAAAGCCTGATCTTCAGTCAATCCAGCTTTAATCATTCTGCGTAATGTTTCCTTGATATCCGTTGATTTCACACCTACGGTCGAGAATGAGAAAGGTAAACCTAAGGCAGCCAACTTTGCAGCCTGGCCTTCCAAACGTTTTAATTCTTCTGCTGTTCTTGCTTTTAATGCTTCCATTTCAAGGTCCTTTGGCGCTGCATTTTTAGAAGAATCAGCAACAGGTTTTTTTTCATCAGCAGCCTTTGGCAAATCAAGCGAAATTATGATCGGTTTTCCTTCTGATTTTAACAAATCTCCAACATAATAACCTTCTTTAACATCTGCATAATGAACGCCAAATTTCAGTTCATTTTTAAGTGCCTGCACTCTGTAAACAGATTTCATATCAGGAGCCTGGAAAATGAAAGGTATTTTACCATCCAATACAGGAAAGAACGATTCCAGAGATTTATCTGCCATCGGACGATTTACATTGACTGGATTTGAACCATAGCTTTTCTGATATTCCTGCAATCTGATGGCATTCTTGTATAATTCTCTAAATCTGGACATTACACCAATAATTGTACTTGGAAAAGCGCCCGAAGCAGGAGTAAAACTGGCAACCAAAGCCGTATTTTCCTTCAACAGTAGTTCATCCGCATTTTTACCAATGCCCAATGAAACAAGAGAAGCTTGTCCAGGAAGCATTTTTCCAATAGGATAAACTTGTGCTGCGGTAAATCCCAGTTTCCTCATTTCCTCCAGTGATTTATCATCTGACTTAAAAACATCGCGAACTCTCACATAAGGAGTGATTCCCGATTCTTCATAGGTAGGATTCCAAGGATCAGAAACTCGTGGACGTTGTTGACCCTGTCCACCCGGCGTCCTAGGGCCGGTTGCTCCTGCTGCCGATTCTGGTCGGGGAATACCTGATTGGGAAAGCCCTTCTATAAATCCGGCATAAACAAACATGGAATCAGCTTTTATTTTCCTAGCATGAGCAGGAATAGCAATGTCTTTACCCGCTGCCTGAATGAGCCCATCCTGAATGATGACTGTTCCACCTGAAATTATTTGTCCAGGCCGGACAACAATCTGTACATTTTGAAGGACATAAGTTTGAGTAACTGGCATTAATTCAGGAATTCCTGACTGCGCGAACAGGCAACTGCCTATTAACATAAACGCAAAAAAACCAGTGACTTTTTCATTTTTAAGTAGAGGATATATCCACCTACTTAAAATCAAGTCTTTGATAATCATATAGTTGCTTAGTTTTAAAATGACAAAATGGTTATAGAAACAAAAACAAAAAACTAAATAAGTTAAAACTTAACACATTTTAAGGGTTATTCCCCAATATTTAATCATTTCGCCTTTTTTTTTATAAGTATTAACTAAAAATTTGCACATCTTCGAGATAAATGATATTTTCAATTTTTAACATTTGATTCACACCATGAGCCCACAGAACAAGACCACCTTTTCTCCCTTTTTACCAAAGCTTTTATTCTTGTTTGGCTTCCTTATTTATGCCAATACTATAACGCATGACTACGCTCTGGACGATGCTATTGTCATTACTGATAATCAATATACACAAGACGGCCTTGCCGGATTAAAAGGAATTTTTTCTTATGACACCTTTTATGGATTTTTCAAAGAGGAGGGAAAATCCAAATTAGTTGCTGGTGGACGATACCGCCCTTTATCCCTCGCTACATTTGCTATAGAAATTTCCATATTTGGTGCTTCTCCATTCGTCAGCCATATTGTCAATGCCCTACTATTCGCTCTTTGTGGTTATATTGTTTTTTATGTGTTAAATGAAATACTCCAACAAATACCCAATGGAGCAATCATATCTCTTTTTACTGCTTTCATTTTCTCAGCACATCCAATTCACACAGAGGTTGTAGCAAATATCAAGGGAAGAGACGAGATTTTGGCTTTCCTGGGAAGTTTGATGGCTCTATATTTTGCCTTTGTCGCCTTCAAATCTAAAAAATCAATTTGGCATTTGCCTGGCGCCTTTTGCCTGTTTATTGGATTATTATCTAAAGAAAGTGCCATTACTTTTTTAGCCATCATACCGCTTAGTATCTATTATTTTGGTGGAAAAACCGTTACTTTTAAAAATATAACGCTGCATACTTTGCCCTATTTATTAGTAACCATGCTCTTTTTGGTGCTAAGAAATGCCGTTTTAGGGTCTGATTTTGGCGAAGGATCTTTCGAACTCATGAATAATCCTTTTTTAAAATGGCAAAACGGTGTTTATGTTCCTTTTAATTTTGTAGAAAAAGCAGCGACCATCGCCTACACCTTAGGCCTGTATGTCTGGCTTTTATTCTTCCCATTTAACCTGACACACGATTATTATCCTCGGCACATTCCCATCATTACTTTTGACCATTTTGGTGCCATTTTATCGGTTGTTTTGTATGCAACCATGATTTTTTATGCACTGAAGGGATTAAAATCAAAAAATATACTTTCCTTCGGATTAAGTATTTACCTTATAAATCTCTCTCTTGTCAGTAATATCCTTTTTCCAATAGGAACCAATATGGCGGAAAGACTTTTATTTGCTCCTTCTTTAGGTTATACCTTAATGGCAGGCTATTTATTATCAAAAATAAATAATCATTCTTTAAAAAATACGCTAACCATCTCCATCATCGTTCTTTATGCCAGTTTGACTTGGTTAAGAAATCCAGTGTGGAAGGATAATTTCACCTTATTTACAACGGATGCAAAAAATGCTACCGAATCGGCCAAAGTTAGAAATGCTGCCGGGGGAGAATTACTGGCACAGGCATTGAAAGTAGATTCAATCACTGCCATCAGATATAGAACGGAGGCGGTGGGTCATCTGCAAAAAGCGGTAACTATTCATCCAACCTATAAAAATGCGTGGTTACTTTTGGGAAATGCGTTTTATTATCTCAATAATTTTGATCAGGCAATACAGGCTTTTAAACAAGCCTTAGTCCTTGATCCTGAATATGCCGATGCAAGTAAAAATATGGGTCTTGCTTATAGGGATGGTGGTAGAATAGCCGGTGAAACGTTGGGGGACTTACGAAAAGCTACCACGTATTTAAAAGAAGCTGCTGCGCTGCTACCCGAAGATTATGAGGCTCACCGACTGGCGGGGATTGCCTTTGGTTTTAGTGGCAACAAGTTGGAGGCCATTTCCTATTTTCAGCGTGCCGCTCAGATAAAGCCTGATTTATCCGATGCCTGGTTCAATTTGGGTACTGCATACTATCAGGCGGGAGATCCTAAAAACGGTGCTCTGTTTTATCAAAAGGCAGTAAGTATTGATTCCACCGTTATGGAAAGAATGTCTAACAAAAATTAATTCATTGATAAAATTATTAAGAAATGCTGCATTTATCAAAAGCTTCATTGTTGTTTTTTCTTTTAATCCAATGTTTTGGTTGCCCAAAGGTGGTTGCACAACTGCCTGAAAGTACTAAAAATGCAGCGGAGAAACACTGGGTAGATTCCATTTTTCTACAATTAACTGTCAAACAAAAAATAGCACAGCTTATTATGATCCGCGCTCATTCCGACAAAGGAGCTGATCATATTGCGCAAGTGGAGGAGCTTATTAAAAAATATGAAGTGGGTGGACTTTGTTTTTTTCAAGGTACCCCAGCGAAACAAATTTCATTGGTTAACCAATATCAAAGCATTTCAAAAGTACCCTTATTGGTTGGTATCGACGGCGAGTGGAGCTTGGGCATGAGATTAAAAGAAACCATGTCTTTTCCCAGAGCATTGATGTTGGGAGCCATTCAAAACAATGAATTGATCTACAAAATGGGTCGGGAAATTGGCATACAGATGAAAAGGGTTGGCGTACACGTCAATTTCGCCCCCGTAGCTGATGTGAATAATAATGCAGCCAATCCAGTCATAAATACCCGATCTTTTGGAGAGGACCGTGAAAATGTTACCCAAAAATGTATAGCATATATGAAAGGCATGCAAGATGAGGGTATCCTAGCCTGTGCCAAACATTTCCCGGGGCATGGCGACACCAATGTCGATTCACATTATGATTTACCTATCATTCCACACAATAGGTCAAGATTAGATAGCATTGAATTATATCCTTTTCACGCATTGGCTAAACAAGGAATAGCCAGTTTTATGGTCGGGCATTTAAATGTTCCAACCCTCGATGACAGACCTAATAGACCTTCAACACTGTCAAAATCAATGGTTACGGGTATCGCCAGAGAACAAATGAGTTTCGATGGACTCATTTTTACCGATGCTTTGGGAATGAAAGGAGTGACCAAGCATTTTGAAAAAGGACAAACGGAAGCGGAAGCCATTCTTGCAGGAAATGACGTGTTACTTTTACCCGAAGATGTTCTCGCCGCCATTACTACCATAGAAAAATACCTCACCGAGGGTACCATTGATACGGCTCAAATAGATGCCAGCGTCAAAAGAGTCTTATCGGCTAAGTATAAAGTGGGCTTGCACTCCTTTAAACCGCTTTCTTTAGAGGGCATTTATAAAGATCTCCATAAGCCTTCAGCTTTAACGAACCGTACACAACTTATAAAGGAGGCCATCACCTTAGTGAAAAATGAAAAGAATTTTCTACCCATAAAAAGGATTGATACGCTGTCTTTGGCTAGTCTTAGCATTGGTGCAGAATATATTACCCCTTTCCAAAAAAGATTAATTTCCTATGGAAAAATAGCGTCTTTTCAAGTTGGCAAAGAAATATCCACGGAACAACAAAATGACTTGCTGGTAAAATTATCTACTAAGGAATGTGTTATTGTTGGATTGCATGACATGAATGCCTTTTCAGCCAAAAATTTTGGCTTTACCCAGTCAGAATTAACCTTTTTAAAACGCCTCAATGAAAAAACCAGGCTAATCCTTGTTGTTTTTGGTTCCCCTTACAGCCTTATTCATTTTGAAAATATACCTGTTCTTATCTCAGCTTACGAAGCAGATAGTTTAACCCAGGATCTTACCGCACAAGCTCTTTTTGGTGTATTTGCACTTAAGGGAAAACTACCAGTATCTGTTACCAAAAATATGCATTTTGGAGATGGAATCATTACAAAGGGAGGCATGCGAATGGGATACTCTTCTCCGGAAATTCATAGAATGAGTGCAGATACCCTCGGGCATTTAAAAAATATCATCCAACAAGCCATTGAAGTAGGTGCTACCCCGGGCGGCGTAGTATTAGTAGCCAAGAATGGTGACATTATTTATGAAGAAGCCTTTGGAAATCAAGACTATACAAATAATAAACCAGTAGAAATTGATGATATTTACGACCTTGCCTCTATCACTAAAGTGGCAGCTACTACCCTGGCTATCATGAGAATGCAGGAACAAGGCTTTATTGATATTGAAAAACCTTTAAGCCTCTATTTACCCGCTTTATTGGAAACCAACAAAAAAGATATGACGATAGCCGATATAATGGCCCATCGTGCTGGATTACAAAACTGGATTCCCTTTTTCGAAAGAACCCTTATTTCAAAAAAGCCACCTGTTCTCAATGAAAATTATTACCAATCCAAACCTTCTCCCGAATTTTCCATTCCAGTAACAGAAAGCATTTATCTGCGGACAGATTTTAGAGATTCCTTGTTGATTGATATTTACAAATCTGCCCTCGATAAACCTAACCGATACCAATATAGCGATTTGGGTTTTTATTTATTGGCAGAAATGGTAAAAGTAACTACAGGACAATTTTTAGATGAATATGTAACGGAACATTTTTATAAGCCCTTGGGCTTAACCTCCACTGGTTTCAATCCCTGGAAATGGGCCGATTTAACCAGAGTAGCTCCATCAGAGGTAGATAATTATTTTAGAGGGCAAAAGTTACATGGTTATGTTCATGACATGGGATCGGCAATGTTGGGAGGTGTAAGTGGTCATGCCGGATTGTTTTCAAATGCCCGCGATTTAGCTATCCTCCTTCAGGTTATTTTATTTAAAGGAGAATATGGTGGAATGACTTTTTTTAAACCTGAAACGATACAACAATTTACCAGCCACCATCCAAAGAGTATTCGTAGGGGCATTGGCTGGGATATGCAACAGCCTAATACGCCCACAACCCACATGTCCTCTAAGGCTTCCTATCAAACCTTTGGTCATACCGGATTTACTGGTCCGGTAATTTGGAGTGACCCAAAAGAGGATTTGATATTTGTTTTTTTAAGTAATCGTACTTTTCCAACCATGAGAAATGGCTTATTGACCCGACTTTATACCAGACGATTACTCCACGGAATGGTTTACAAATCGATACAGGCACCTGATATTGAATTGGACAAATCAGCCATCAACCTATCTGCCTTAGACTACTAACTTAATTTTAAAATGAAATATTCGACGTTTTTTCAATGCTTGTTCCTATTCTTTTTAGCATCCTGTAAAAAGGTTTCTACCCCAGAAAATGAATTATTTAAAGCCAGTTCTGATGACTTTACACAAGAATTGACCACTGTTTCTCCGTCCACGGACACCAGTCTGGACTTGAAATTATGGGCTCCAGGTCCACTTTTAGCCAACGCCGTGGCCATAAGCATTGATAATCAAGGTAATGCTTATGTTTCTCAAACTTCACGTAGAAAAAGTTCCTATTTAGATATCAGGGAACACTGGGACTGGATGATAGAAGATCTGGCACTTCAAACTGCTGCCGATAAGACCCGCTTTTATTTAAAAGTCCTTTCTCCTGAACATTCTGAGAAAAATGAATGGCTGGAAGATTTCAATGAAGACGGACGTCGGGATTTCCGGGATCTTGAGGTACAAAAGGAGAGCATACGGCGTATTTGGGATGAAGATAATGATGGTCAGGCTGATCATTCCCAGACATTTGCAGAGGGATTCAATGATCTTTTAGGTGGTGTTGCTGGTGGCGTTTTAGCTCATGATGGAAAAATGTATGTTACCGCAAACCCAAGTCTTTGGGAAGTTTCCGATGCCAATAAAGATTTTAAAGCAGATAAAATTACCTCCCTGGCAAAAGGTTTTGGCACACACATTGGCTTTGCCGGTCATGATATGTCCGGTTTGACCATAGGAGTTGATGGGAAATTATACTGGTCCATTGGTGATCACGGTTTAGATGTTACAGGGCCAGATGGAAAAAGATGGCACTATCCAAATGAAGGGGCGGTCATGAGATGCGACCCGGATGGTTCTAATTTCGAGGTTTTTGCCCATGGTCTGAGAAATACACATGAAATTGCTTTTGACGCCTTTGGAAATCTTATAAGTGTTGATAACGATGGTGATCATCCGGGCGAAAATGAGAGATATGTTCATATTCTGGAAGGTTCCGATACTGGCTGGAGACTCAATTGGCAGTATGGGAAATATGATCAACCTAATGAGAAATACAAAGTCTGGATGGACGAGAAATTGAGCGTACCCCATTTCCCTGGACAGGCAGCCTATCTTCTTCCACCGATTGCACTGGCTTATGATGGTCCCGCCGGACTAAAATTTAATCCCGGATCTGCCTTAGGTATAAAATGGGAGAATCACTTTTTTGCCTCCTTTTTTACAGGATCTTCTGCCAATTCAAAAATCCTGGCCTTTACCCTAAAGCCAAACGGTTCGTCCTTTTCTTTGGGAAAGGAGGTGGATCTCGTTGGCGGTATTGTTCCTACAGGTATGGCTTTTGCCCCCAATGGATCACTTTTTATCAATGATTGGAAAGATAGTTACGATAAAAAAACGGAGGGTCGGATCTGGGTATTGGATGTTAAAGATCAAAAAAATCCGCTCAGATTAAAAACACAAAGCATCCTTGCTCAGGGTATGTCCAATAAATCTATTCCTAAATTAATGGAATGGTTAAACTTTGGAGACCAAAGAATACGTTTAGCAGCTCAGTTTGAACTCGTAAAACAAAAAAAATCAAAGGATTTATTAGCCCTGGCTAAAAATAAAAAGGCTAATCTTTTAGGCCGTTTACACAGTATCTGGGGACTTGGACAATTAGGTAGAAAAGATTATCATTTAATGAAAAATATGCTTCCCTTGTTAGCTGATCCTTCAGAACAAGTTAGGGCTCAAACTGCTAAAATATTAGGTGAAGCAAGTTATAAACCCTCATTAATAAGCTTAAGGAAACTCATTTTCGACAAAGATGCCCAAGTACAAGCCAGAGCCATTGAGGCTTTAGGGAAAGTAGGGTCAAAAAATGAACTAGCTCTTTTAGTTAAGCTACTGGCTGAAACAAAAGAAAATGACCCCCATTTAAGACATACCATTATCTATGCCCTATCAAAAATAAAGGCAGAGAAGGAAATCATACAGTTGTTTAATCATCCTTCCGAATATGTTCGTATTGGTGGCGTCGTAGCTCTTAGAATGCTTAAAAGCCCTGGAATTACTGCCTTCCTGGATGACAAAAACCAAATGGTTTTGGAGGAGGTTGCCCGTGCCATTAATGACGATTTATCTATTCCCGAGGCTATCCCTTTTCTGGCAGCAACACTCAATCGTTCGTCTTGCCAAAGTGAAGTATTTCTGCGTAGAGTAATAAACGCAAATCTGAGAACTGGCACTAAAGAATGTGCGCAAAGATTGAGCCAGTTTATCCTGAACACTAAAAATAATGATCAAATGCGACTGGACGCTTTGTGGGCGCTTGGTTATTGGACAAAACCTCCAGTTTTGGATAGAGTAGATAATTATTACAGACCCCAGATAAACCGAATTCACAAACTCGACGACGCACACCTTGCCTTTGAACCCATCATAAAATCCTTGAAAAAAGACGCATACCACCCTTTTGGTGCGGCAATGATAAAAGCGGCTGGTCGATTAAAATACCAAAAAGGAGAAGAATTCATATTATCTGTCTTGAAAAATAATAAATCTAATAAATATGCCAGACAGGAAGCGTTACATGCGCTACTTGAGCTGAATGGTAAATATTTGCCAGATGCGGTTTCCCTGGCTTTATCTGATGGTATGTCGACATTGAGACGAATCGCGTTGGCTAATATTAATAAAGTTAACTTTCCCCCTGTTAAACAAGCACAAATGCTTGAAAAGCTGCTGGATGGACAAACTAATATTAGCGAGAAACAGAATGCCATCGCTGCATTAGGGGCAATGACGCATAACAAGGCGGAGGAAATATTATCAAAATATCTCCATTTGGCTCTCAAAAATACCTTAGATCCAGCGCTTCATTTAGACGTTTTTAATGCCATTGAAAATGGGAATTTTCCTTCCCTTAAAACTAAACTTACCAATCAACAAAAAAAGTGGAGAAATAACGATTTGTTAGCTTACCAAGCTACTTTGTTTGGCGGTAATGCTGAAAAAGGAAAAGAGCTGTTTATAAGAAATGAAGCTGCTCAATGTCTTCGTTGTCATGCTGTTAATGGTAAAGGGGGCATGGTAGGTCCTCCATTGGAACACATTGCTGATCGCTTAAGTAAAGAAGAATTACTAACGTCTGTAATTAATCCCAATGCTAGTATTTCTCCAGGTTATGGCGTCGTTATACTTACCCTGAAGGATGGTGAAGAATTATCAGGTATAGTTAGCGCTGAAACTACTTCGGAATTGATCCTGAAAATAGGAAACAATCCTCCCAGAATTATAAAAAGGGCTGCCATTAAAGAAATGGAAATGCTTCCCTCTGGTATGATGAGTATGAAAGATGTATTGGATAAATCTCAGTTAAGAGATTTGATTTCCTATCTGATAACCTTGAAAAAATAAAATGAAGGAATTTTTTTTTGATAAATCTTTTTCTCAGGCTGAAATAGATAACCTTTTTCTGTCTGGAAATGAATTCGAAAACTGTCTGTTTGATGGCTGTATTTTATCCTCCGTTTCATTTGAAAAAACTATTTTTATTGACTGTACATTTTCCCAATGTGATTTAAATAATGTCTCTTTAAAAACCACTGCTTTAAAAGGTGTAACTTTTAATACCTGTAAATTAAACGGTATTCATTTTGAATTTTGCCCGTCATTTATGCTGGAAATGAATTTTGTTACCTGCCAGATGCATTATACCTCTTTTTTTGGAATGAATCTGGAAAATATTCATTTTAAAGATTGTGATTTAAAAGAATCAGATTTCACTGGAATAACCGCTATAAACGCAGTATTTGAAGGTTGCGATTTTTTAGATTGCTCATTCGACCAATGTAATCTGCAAGGGGCCGATTTTAGCAAAGCCATAAATTATCATATTAACCCTTTAAAAAATCAGATAAAAAAGGCGAAGTTTTCCACCTCTGGTCTCATTGGATTAGTATCGGACTTTGGTATTGTAATTATTCCCTGACATTGACTGCCACACCATTATTGGCATGGCAGTTAATATTGAACTATTAACGCTGATCCATTCGGTATTTGAAGCCCAGAGTTCCCTTTTCTGCATAAAATTCATTGATTATCTGCATAATTTCATCTGGTTCATCCACAATAGGAATTAGGTCCAAATCAGAAGCATTAATATTATTTGCCTTTTCAAGCATCACCGAAGTTATCCAGTCTTTTAATCCAGTCCAATAAGCACGGCCCACTAAAATAACAGGGACGGGGACTATTTTTTTAGTCTGAACAAGGGTTAACACCTCAAATAACTCATCGAGGGTTCCAAATCCACCTGGTAAAACAACGAAAGCCTGAGCATATTTAACAAACATCACCTTTCTGACAAAGAAAAAGCGAAAATCTATATTTTTATCATGATCGATGTACGGATTGTTATTTTGTTCGAAAGGAAGGTCAATGTTTAAGCCAACCGAAATGCCCCCATTTTCATAAGCACCCTTATTTCCAGCTTCCATTACACCAGGACCACCACCAGTAATAACACCAAAGCCTTCGTCTGTCAACCTTTTAGCGATAACCTCGGCTAATTTATAATTTGGGTGATCAGGTTTTGTTCTGGCGGAACCAAAGATAGAAACACAAGGACCAACCTTGTTTAACCTATCGAATCCTTCTACAAATTCTGAAAGAACCTTAAACATAGTCCACGAATTTTCCGCCTTAATGGATTCTTCGTATTGTTTTAACCTTTTATTTTCATTTTCCTCATGAGATGTTGTCATGTTATATCTTTTTTACGTATAACAACATGAAAGCAAGCTAAGTTTAAACGGAATATTCTTTTACACTCCATTGAAAATGTTTGTCTATGTATCGGTGAGCCTCTTCGGCAGAGGTAAATGAATTCAACCAGTTTTGATTTTTCACCCTTGAAAATGAAACAGGAATAACATATTTTTCCACCTCAGTCGGCGTAATTTTATGTTGACTTAATATGATAAGCCTTTCAATTACATTTCGAAGTTCCCTGATGTTTCCAGTCCAGGGAAGCTTTGTTAAAGTATTCACCGCATCCTTTTCTATTTTTTTACATGGAATGCCATATTCTTTACAAACAATTTTTATGAAATGATCAATTAAAGCGGGAATGTCCTCTCTCCTATCGCATAAAGCTGGCACAGGCAATACAATAACAGCTAACCGGTGGTATAAATCCTCTCTAAACCGACCTGCCGCAATTTCCTCATGCAAATCCTTGTTTGTTGCGGCAATGATTCTAACATCTACCTTAATATCTTTTTCACCTCCAACTCTGGAAAGCGTATTCTCTTGCAGTACTCTCAATACCTTTGCCTGAGCAGATAAACTCATATCGCCAATCTCATCCAGAAAAAGTGTTCCACCGTGTGCTTGTTCAAATTTCCCTAATTTCTGCTTGTGAGCCGACGTAAAAGATCCCTTCTCGTGCCCAAACAACTCGCTTTCTATCAACTCAGAAGGAATAGCAGCACAATTTACTTCAATTAATGATGCATTATTTCTTTGGCTACCTTCATGTATCCATTTGGCAACCAATTCTTTACCAGAACCATTTGGCCCGGTAATGAGCACTCTGGCCTCGGATGGAGCAATTTGCTGTATGGTTTCTTTTACCGCTATAATCTGTGGACAATCGCCAATGATGTCCTGTAAACCAGCCCTTGAAATCTTCCTCCTTAAAGACTTCGTTTCTACAACCAAGGAATGTCTTTCCTGTGCATTCCGCAGAGTAATCAATAATCTGTTTAAATCAGGTGGTTTAGAAATATAGTCAAAGGCTCCTTTTTTGACAGCCTCAACCGCAGTATCAATGTTACCATGGCCAGAGATCATGATAACAGGTACTTCCGGATTAATTTCCTGGAGAAAATCCAAAACTTCCAGGCCATCCATTTTAGGCATTTTAATGTCTAAAAGAACTATGTCAATAGCTGATTTTTTAAAAATATCTATGGCAGAAAATCCATCGGGAGCCTCAAGAACCTGATATTTTTCAAATTCCAAAATTTCTTTTAATGTCCTGCGAATACTTGCCTCGTCGTCAATTAGTAGTATAGTTGCCATAGCTTTCGATAATTTATATACAATTTATTCATATTACAAATATATATAATATATTGTACATATTATATATTT
>JAJTER010000183.1 GCA_021299835.1 Saprospiraceae bacterium
GAAGGAGTTTTTTTTCTATTAATGCGTTATGGAAAAATAAAATTGCTGTTCTTGTTGGTGACTATCTCCTTTCGCAAGGTATGTTGCTGGCAGTAAAAAACAAAGAGTATCTGTTGCTCGAAATTGTTTCCCAGGCTGTAAAATCAATGAGTGAGGGTGAACTGCTACAAATTGAAAAAGCCAGGAGATTAGATATTGCTGAATCCGTTTATTATGATATTATAAGACAAAAAACAGCTTCTCTCATTGCCTCCGCCTGTAGCGCAGGTGCCGCTTCTGTTACTCCCGATATAGAAAAGGTAGAGCAAATGAGGCTTTTTGGTGAAAATATCGGCATGGCCTTCCAAATTCGTGATGATTTAATGGATTTTGGCGCCGATGATATCGGGAAACCCCTGGGTATCGATATTAAAGAAAAAAAAATGACCCTTCCACTCATTTATGCATTGGCTCATTGTGACAGGTCCACCAAACGTTCCATTCTTTCATTAATTCGAAATCACAGTGATAATCCTGAAAAGGTAAATGAAGTGGTCCATTTTGTTCAACAGTCAGGTGGTCTGCATTATGCAGAGATCCAAATGAAGTCTTTTCAAGAAAAAGCATTTGCTATTTTATATACCTTCCCAGTCTCAGACGCACGAAATTCTTTAGAAGATTTGGTGAATTTCGTCACAGAAAGAAAAAAATAAACCCTTATTTTTGACAATAACCTTATTCAAACTTTCTTATGGTTGAAGTAAAATTATTTTCTGGGACTCAATCGAAATATCTGGCAGAAAAAATTGCAGATTATTACGGTCAGGGTATCGGAGATTTAAAAGTCAACAGATTCAGTGACGGGGAAATGCAACCCGTTTACAATGAATCTATTAGGGGTGCTTATGTATTCCTGATCCAATCTACTTTCCAGCCAATGGATAATCTGATGGAACTTCTCCTCATGATTGATGCTGCCAAAAGAGCTTCTGCCGGATATATTTCAGCGGTAATCCCTTATTTTGGCTATGCACGTCAAGATCGAAAAGATAAACCGAGGGTGCCTATTTCAGCAAAATTGATCGCCAATTTGCTTCAAGCTGCTGGAGTAGATCGCATTATGACCATGGATTTACACGCGGATCAAATACAAGGATTCTTTGATATCCCTGTTGATCACCTGAGAAGTGAGGCCATATTTTTCTCTTACCTCGAGGAATCAGCTGATTTATCCAATGTAATTTTTGCCAGCCCCGATGTTGGCGGTGTTAAAAGGGCAAGAGCTTACGCCAAGCATTTTGGAAGAGACCTGGTTATTTGTGACAAATATAGAGAAAAAGCTAATGAAGTTTCCGGCATGACCGTCATTGGAAATGTGGAAGGCAGTGACGTTATTCTCGTTGATGACCTCGTCGATACTGCTGGAACTTTATGTAAAGCGGCCGATGCGTTGATGCAAGGTGGAGCCAAAAGAGTACGTGCCATTTGTACCCATCCCGTTCTTTCAGGAAACGCCTTGAAAAATATTGAAAAGTCACAATTGGACGAATTACTGGTGTGTGATACCATTCCCCTCCAATTTACTTCTCCTAAAATTAAAGTTCTTTCGTCAGCTAAACTATTTTCCAGAGCTATACGAAATACGCACGAACACCGATCTATTTCTGCCCTTTATGTAGATAAAAAGACAGAAAAATATTAAAAGTTCCTCGTTTTTAATTTTTTAGGTATATTTGCCGTTCATTTTTAAAAAATATTATAATGGAAGTAATTGCAGTAAAAGGCGAAAAAAGAGCAGCCTTAGGAAAGAAAGCTACAAAAGCACTTCGCAATGATGGCCGTATTCCTTGTGTTATCTATGGCACAGGTAATTTAGTTCATTTTTCTGTGAAGCCACTTGATGTCAGATCTGTCATCTACACCCCTGATTTTCATATTTTGAAAATTGATGTGGACGGAACCAGCTATAGCGCTATCTTAAAGGATTTTCAACAAAGTCCCTTAAAAGATAATGTAACGCATATAGATTTCCTTCAGATTGCCGACGGTCATCCCGTTAAATTAGAAATTCCTTTGCGTTGTAAGGGAGCTTCTGTAGGTGTAAAATCAGGTGGAAAATTAATTCAGAAGTTACGTCGTATTAAGATCAAAGCTATGGCGGAAAATATCGTAAATGAATTATTTATCGATATCACGACTATGGATTTAGGTCAATCTCTCAGGGTTCGCGATATTCCAGTTCCTACCGGCATTGAAATTTTAAATAATGGCAGTATTCCAGCCGTTACCATCGAAATTCCAAGAGCCCTTCGTTCTGCTGCCGCTGCTGCAGATAAGGATACTAAGAAGAAAAAATAATTTGTTACCAATCTCAAATAGGTAACATGACTAAAGTAGCTGATTTACGCGTTGCTGCCGTTCAATCCAATATAATTTGGCAAAATGTCGATGGCAATTTAGCTTATCTCAGTAACCTTCTATCTCCTCTTTCCGGAAGTACAGATATTATTGTACTTCCGGAAATGTTTTCTACTGGGTTCACTATGAATCCTTCTTTCGTCACTCTCTACGAACAAGAAATCACTCTACTCTGGATGAAAAATATGGCGGCTGATTTCTCTTCAGCTGTTTGTGGTAGTATCGTTTTTTGTGAAAAAGAAAAGTATTATAACCGGTTTATCTGGGTAGATGAAAATGGTGATTACTCTTTTTACGATAAACAACATCTATTTTCTTTTGCCGGCGAACACCTTCATTACACTCCTGGCAATAAAAAAATAGTCATTACATACAAAGGATGGCGTATTCTCCCACAGATTTGTTACGATCTGCGATTCTCAGAATCATCTATGAATGTACTTGGACATTACGATATTTTATTGTACGTCGCCAATTTCCCATCGGCGAGACAATATGCATGGGATCACCTGTTAATTGCCCGCGCCATTGAAAACCAATCTTTTACCATTGGTGTAAATCGGGTGGGTATAGACGGGAATAACCATGAATACGGAGGAGGTTCAGTTATTTTATCTTACGATGGAATACCTCTTTCTACAGCGGGCAAGGAAGAGGAAATCATAACGTATTCCTTACGTTTTGATGATCAAATGGCGTTCCGCACACAATTTCCTTTCCTCAACGACATAAAGGTTTTTGGTTAGACGAAGGAATTTGTTATCTTTGCCTTTTCGGAACTTTTATATGAGAAATCTTTTATTTTTTACGCTTTTTTTATCATCACTGACCAGGCTAAATGCTACACTGGCATCTGATTCAGTATTGATTTCCAGAGATAGTATCGTTTTATTTGCAAAAAACTATTTGGGATTACCCTATCGTTATGCCAGCAGAAGCCCTGCAAGAGGAGGGTTCGACTGCTCTGGCTTCACAATGTATGTTTTTAAAAAATTCGGCATACCACTCTCTCCTTCTTCTTCCGCTCAATCTTTACAAGGCGACAAAATACTTTTGAAAAATGCCATTCCCGGCGATTTGGTGTTTTTTCGCCGAACAAAACGGGGAAGAGTTTTTCACGTTGCTTTGGTTAGTAAGGTAGTAAAAGACTCCATTTTTATCATCCATAGCACTACACATGGCGGATTGAGAATAGATAATCTGGCCACCTCCAATTACTGGAAGTCAAAATATAAATCGGTTCGAAATGTTCTGCCAGGTGCCAGGAATTATACTGCACCAGTGGATAGTATTTTACAGGAACCCTTGTTAACAGCTAATATCATTGCTGGAACAGAAGATCCACCTATACAGGATCGTCAGCCCTTTGAAAAAATAAATTTACTACCCACTTTAGCTATTATGCCTAAGTGGAAGCCCACGGTACTAACCAACCAATGAAACCAACGAGTTATTGAAAGCGCCTGATAAAGGTAATTTGAGTATTTTAAATTTTACGCATGAAAAATCTAATCTTGTTTGGTCCTCCAGGCTCAGGAAAAGGGACCCAGGCGGCTAAGTTGGTCGAAAAATATGGCTTATTACACATTTCTACGGGAGATTTGTTTAGAAGTGAAATGAGTCAGGATACCCCTTTAGGTATTGAAGCAAAGAATTATATCGCTAAGGGTCAGTTAGTTCCCGATGAGGTAACCATTGGTATGCTGCGAAATCGCGTCATTTCAAATCCAGATGTTCCAGGATATATTTTCGACGGTTTCCCAAGAAATATAGCTCAATGTGAGGCTTTGGACGAACTGCTTTCAACGCTAAATCAAGATATTCACCGCTTGCTAATGCTTGAA
>JAJTER010000184.1 GCA_021299835.1 Saprospiraceae bacterium
ATAACCATTGGAATCTATATCGAAACCCTCCTGTGGAAAGTAAAATGTCTGATCTATAAGGTCAACATATCTGTTATTCAACGTATAAAAAATTTAGGATTAAAAATGGCTTTGAAAATGCGACTAAAAATAAGATTAATCCAATCCTATCAAATATTTTTTTTACCAAATAATTATTGGGAAAATGTGACTTATTCTTTTTTACTCGTCAAATAAGTGTTCAAAAATAATAAATATTCTGTTTATACAACAAAATACCCCTATATTTGCGAACTAATTTTGCTTATACTTAATTTTAATCTATTTTATTTGGTTAATTTTATTTGGCAAAATGAAGATTATTAATAATTATACACTAAATATTTCTTTAAAAAGAATTTTGATGATGGAAATGATGTTAAATCCCAAATCTTTATGGATGTTATGGATTCCTGCTGGAATGATTCTAGGTATTACCGTTGGTTTATCCTTGGGTAGCATGGTAATTGGCATGCCTATGGGCATTGCGGCTATTTTATTAATAGCACATATCACACGTTCACTAAGCCGTATTTTCAATTAATTAATCTCCTAGCAGATTTAATTCAATTTAGTCCATTGTCTTCCCGTTAGAGATGAAAAAAATCATCTCTAACGGGAGGTGGTTACTTTTTTCTTTTTATTTGGCAATCAGCTACCTTTATCCCAATAATTAAATTAGTACATATATAATAGGTACATCTGTATCCTTAGTTATCCCTTTAAGAAAAAGGAAAGGTCTCTACCCATCTGCAAAAAATCACCCACCCCTATTCCGCATATACACGATGGCGGAAAACCAAATTATTAATAAAACGCACTGGCAAAACCATATACTTCTACCCTATCATTAGATTTTATTATCTGGAGGAAACGGAATATTACTAAGGATAACGGGGAAGAAATTAAAAGGCATTCTGTCCGGCTAAGTCAATGAGGCAATAAATAGTAAAAATCAGCACAAAACATGCCTTTACGGGTATTATTTGAAAAAAAATAGCGAAAGGATATCTTTTCATTGGTTTAAATGTGTTATTTTTCGATACTAAATTAATCATTTTATAATGAATGTAAAAAAAATTATGAAGCCAATCCTGATTTACCTCTTCTCTATGTTGATTTTTCTATCTCCGGTGCGCAGTCAAAATACATCCGAATATGATTTAGTAGTCCTTGGGGGAGGAACCGGAGGAACGGCAGCGGGCATTCAAGCGGGAAGACTTGGCGTTAAGACTTTGTTGGTTGAACCCTCTCCCTGGCTTGGTGGCATGCTGACAGCGGCCGGTGTTAGTGCTATTGATGGAAATAATAAAATGCCAGCGGGAATATGGGGAGAATTTCGTGAAAAATTAAGGAGTCACTATGGTGGTGCTAAAGCATTGGAAACAGGTTGGGTAAGTAATACGCATTTTGAACCTCATGTTGGCGCCAGGATATTCGACGAAATGGCTGCGTCAGTAAAAATGCTGGAAGTTAAAAAAAGATCTACCTGGTCAAGCATACGAAAAAAAGATAATAAATGGCAAATCCAAATTTTCGATGGAAAGACAAATTATCGGGTAAACTGTAAAATTCTCATTGATGGAACTGACTTAGGCGATGTATTTGCTCAATTAAAAGCTCCGTTTGATGTAGGTATGGAATCGAAGGAAAAAACGGGTGAAAAAATGGGCTTAGCTTCTGATCTGCCCATTATCCAAGATCTGACCTTCGTGGCCATTTTAGCAGATTATGGCAAAGATGCGGATATGACCCTTCCAAAACCCAAAAATTATGATCCACAGGAATTTCATTGTTCCTGCAGAGATTTTTGCCCTGAAAAACCTAACTTGGTCACCTGCGAGCAGTTACTTTCGTATGCGAAACTTCCCAATAATAAGTACTTGATAAACTGGCCCATTGAGGGCAATGATATGTATCTTAACGTTATCAACATGTCTCCTAAAGAGCGTGAAAAAGCGTTTACAGCTGCTAAAGAAGTAACTTTACGTTTTATTTATTACATGCAAACGGAACTGGGTTTTAAACAGCTGGGGTTTGCGAAGGATGAATATCCAACGCCCGATTATTTCCCATTTTTGCCTTATCACAGAGAAGGAAGAAGACTTCAGGGATTGGTTAGAATGGACGTCAACCACATTTTAGAACCCTTCAGGGAGGAATCTCCTTTATATAGAACAGGTATTGCGGTGGGAGACTACCCCATTGACCATCACCACGACAAATACCCAAACGCACCAGAGATTGATTTTCCTAAAGTGCCCTCATTTTCCATTCCTTTTGGTGCCTTAATTCCTAAAGTAACAGAAGGACTTATTGTGGCCGACAAACCCATTTCAGTTTCAAATATAGTCAATGGATCTACCCGATTACAACCTGCTGTATTACAAATTGGACAAGCTGCGGGAATTATTGGAGCCATTGCTGTAAAAAGGAATCTCCAGCCAGCCGAGGTGAATATACGGGAAGTGCAACAAACGATTCTTGATTGGAAAGGTTATCTTATGCCTTATTATGACGTTCCGCCCGAAGACCCTCAATTTCAGGAAATAAATAGGGTTGGAGCAACGGGATTTATTCGGGGCGTTGGCGAGCCTTATTTATGGGCTAATAGAACCTGGTTTTATCCAGACTCCATCTACACAGGTAATGAATTAAAAACAGGTGCAGCTGCCTTTGGTTTACCTCCCTTTTCAGTGGATGAAGGGCCTATCACGCAAGGAAAACTTTGCGAAGTTCTATCAAAGATAACTACTAAAGATTTAGCAATTGTTGAAACGGAATTCAGAGGAGTTTGTGTTCAATTATCTCTAAAATACAATAAAAATGAACCTATTTCCAGAAGAACCGCCGCTGTTGCCATCGATAGAATAGTGAATCCTTTCGCAGTTTATCCTATTAACAAACTTGGTAAAATCATTGTACCAAAGTAAGTCACCAAATAGCAAAGCATTCGTCCTGAGTTTCTGGTTTTACTAAGATTTTTCGGTATTTTACCCCTAAAATAACAACATTATGAAATTATCTGCCCTTGATTTAGGGATTGTCCTGATTTATCTTCTGGCCACCTTAATTTTTGGTTTCTGGATTGCAAAAAAGGCAAACACAAATATTAAATCTTACTTTTTAGGGGGAAATACTATTCCATGGTATTATTTAGGTCTATCGAACGCATCGGGAATGTTTGATATTTCGGGAACTATGTGGACAGTCACCATATTATTTGTTTACGGATTAAAGAGCGCCTGGATTCCCTGGTTATGGCCCGTTTGGAATCAGGTTTTCGTTTTTATCTTTCTGGCGATCTGGTTGCGACGGTCTGGTGTATTGACAGGTGCTCAATGGATAACTTTCAGGTTTGGCGAAGGAAAAGGAAGTCGATTATCACATATTATTGTAACCATATTTGCCATCATTAGTGTTTTCGGCTTCATCGCTTATTTTTTTGAGGGGATTGGAAAATTTGCTGCTATATTTTTTCCATGGGATATGTCTGCTACTCTTGGGCCCCTATCCATAACGAGTGAACAGGGATACGCTTTAGTAATCATAGGAATTACAACTATTTATACGATTAAGGGAGGTATGTGGAGTGTAGTTGGTACTGAAGTACTGCAATTTTTTATCATGACTATATCTTGTTTCGTTGTTGGCTATATTGCCTACACCTCCACGACTGGAGAAGCGATACAAAGCGCAACGCCAGCGGGATGGGATGAATTATTTTTCGGGTGGAAACTGAATCTGGACTGGAGCCAATACCTGGATTCTGTAAATACAAAAATCGAAACGGATGGCTTTGAGTTATTTGGATTATTGATTGGAATGATGATATTCAAGGGTATTTTTGCCAGTCTTGCAGGCCCCGTGCCAAGTTACGATATGCAACGGATACTTTCCACAAGAACCTCAGGCGAAGCGGCAAAAATGAGTGCCTTAACTATTTTAGTTTTATATATACCCAGATATCTAATGGTTGCCGGATTCGGCGTTTTAGGCGTTGTCTATTTGAAGCCTGAAATAGCCCAAATGGGTGCATCCATCGATTTTGAGCAGGTTCTGCCTATGGCTATGGAGAAATTTGTACCTCACGGTTGGCGGGGATTATTATTAGCTGGGCTACTCGCTGCTTTTATGGGTACTTTCGCCGCATTTATGAATGCTGCACCGGCTTATTTGGTCAACGATTTATATAAAAAGTATA
>JAJTER010000062.1 GCA_021299835.1 Saprospiraceae bacterium
TCTATGAAGACTGGCGTAAACCGTTGGATTTGCGCGTAGCGAATCTGGTAAGTCTGATGACGTTGGAAGAAAAAGTGGGCATGCTACTTATTAACACCCTCAACGCAGGTGAAAAGGTAAAAATGACTGATGCTGCTGTGGACTTGATTGAAAAGCAGAAAATGACCCGATTCGTTTTCAGAAACACCATTAAAAGTAATCCTGTAAGTACTGGAGCGGGAAATGGTTTTGCCGGAGCGCAAATCAGCCCGTTTGAGGCGGCACAATTTATGAATGCCGTGCAGGAATTTTCCGAACGTACCCGCCTGGGTATCCCCGCTTTGTTTAAATCTAATTCCCGAAACCATATAGAGTTTGACGCACGCGCTGGCATTAATATTGAGTCTGGATCCTTTTCTTCCTGGCCAAAAGAGAGTGGACTGGCTGCAACCCGAGACATGGCGCTCATTGCAGACTTTGCAAAGATTATGGCGGAAGAGTGGCGAGCCATTGGCTTACGCGGAATGTATGGATACATGGCTGATTTGTCCACAGAACCGAGATGGTATCGTGTACATGAAACCTTTACCGAAGACAGTGACCTGGCGGCTGAAATTATTAAAGTGCTCATTAAAAATCTTCAGGGAGAAAAGTTGAATTCAAAAAGCATTGCCTTGACTATTAAACATTTTCCTGGGGGCGGTCCACAGGAAGGCGGTGGTGATCCTCATTATACTTTTGGAAAGAACCAGGTCTATCCTGCGGGTAAATTTGATTATCATCTGGCGCCATTTAAAGCGGCTATAGAAGCAGGTGCATCGTCTATTATGGCTTATTATGGCATTCCGGTAGGTCAGCCATACCTGCCAAACAATGTTGGGATGGCCTTTTCAAAAGGAATCTTAACAGATTTATTACGTACTTTGCTCAAGTTTCGGGGGTACGTGAATTCCGATACTGGCATTATTGGGGACAGAGCCTGGGGATTAGAAGATAAAAGTATAGATGAACAGATTCTGATTGCTATAGATGCCGGAACGGATATTCTCTCTGGATTTAGCAATAATAAACAAATCTTAGACCTGGTAACATCGGGTAAACTTTCTGAAAGTCGCGTAAATCTGTCTGTAACGAGATTATTAAAAGAGCAATTTGAACTGGGCTTATTCGAAAACCCTTATGTTGATCCAAATCGTGCCGCATATTTGGTTGGAAATCCTTCTTTCCAGCAAAAGGCTGACCTCGCCCAACGCAAATCCATTGTGCTGCTACAAAACAAGATGACGCTCCCACTGGCTCAACCTAAAGGCAAGGATACTTTGAATATATTTACCATGGGAATGAACACTGCCTTATTTAAAGAGCGAGAATGGACAAATTACAAGGTTACCTCAGGCGATTACAATAAAGCGAAAAAAGAAACAATGCCTGCCATTTCGAAAGAAACAGATATTGCGATTATACGTGTTCAAGTTTCTAATGACGGAGGGAGCGATAGAAGATTTGGAGGTGCTGACTCTACAGAACTGGACTTTCTCTCCTTTTCAGACATGGCAAAATCAAAGTCATGGAAGATATCACCTTCATTAGAGGACATTCAAGCCATTATGCAGTCAGTGGATGCCAATAAAACCATTTTATCCATTGATTTTCGCCAGCCTTATGTGCTTGATGAAGCCAGTGGGTTACTTAATGCCGCGGGAATACTTGCCACTTTTGGCGTAGGTGATGCGGCCGTAATGGACATTATAATGGGTAAATTCAACCCAACAGGAAAGTTGCCTTATGCGTTGGCAAAAACAAGCACTGCGGTTATAAACCAAGATCCAGATGCACCCGGATATCCTGAAAAAGACACATTATTTCCCTTTGGTTTTGGCCTGAATTATAAGTAAACTCTTTTAAAAACTGGTTCATATATTTAGAAAACAAAGGGTCTTTTAATTTTTAAAACAGGTGATTTGTAAACGCCAATGAACAATACCATTCATTTTATCAAAGATAATCAACCAAGTTATTGATGTAGCTGAAACTAATAAAAAAGCCCCCCAGTATGTTTTACTGAAGGGCTATTTTTTAATCGATTC
Source organism: Saprospiraceae bacterium (assembly GCA_021299835.1). Taxonomy (GTDB): domain Bacteria; phylum Bacteroidota; class Bacteroidia; order Chitinophagales; family Saprospiraceae; genus BJGN01. The sequence goes on from JAJTER010000062.1 coordinate 2,067, forward strand.
GAGTTAGAAGTGGAGACGGCGAGAGTCGAACTCGCGTCCAAAACAGCACCCGTAAGCTTTCTACATGTTTATTTGCCGTTTTTGATCATCAGCTGAGCTGAAAATAGCAGGCGTTTCGTGTAAAGGCTTACTAATTTCTAAAATTAGGCAGCCAAGGCGTAGTTATTTTCGCCGGTTGTTTTTCGATGGCCATTTGATAACGGAACTAACCATCAAGTTTCGACATGCTTACTTACAAGTTCACCATCCTGTCGATACCAGAACGTCCCCCTTATTTGATATTCACTTTAGAATATATATTGATATACAAAATTATCCCTTTTTTTGTTGCAAACTTCAAAAAAAAATATAAATTTGCTAACCTTAAAGAAAACTTAATATTTTAAGTTTGGATTTACCCTTCCAAGTATTAAAAGAATCTTTAATCTTAATAATTTAAGCATCTTATTAAAGATAAAATAATGCGAACAGGGTTTTTTATATTTTGGCTGAAAACAACTATCCACAACCCTAAACTATTTAAAAATGGCTGCTGCTGTAAATGGGTCAACTAGTCTAACCCGAATCGGTGTATTTTACGACGGAAATTATTTCCTCCACGTAAGTAATTATTATCATTATGTTCATGAGAGAAGAAGTAGATTGAGCTTGAAAGGTCTTCATGAATACATCAGACAACAAATCAGTCAACTCGAAGACAAAGAAGTTCGCCTTTGCCGCGTAGTTGATTCTCATTATTTCAGAGGTAGATTAAGTGCTAGTGAAGCTAGTCAACGAGGAAATTTGCTTTATTACGAACGAGTATTTGACGATATTCTAATGGGAGAAGGGATCGTTTCTCATTATCTGCCGGTGAAAATAATCAACGGTAGAAGACAGGAAAAAGGTATCGATGTATGGCTTTCTTTAGAGGCTATTGAAATGGCTTTTAACGATCATTTTGACGTGGTTGTTTTAGTAGGTTCTGATAGCGACTATGTGCCCTTAATGCGAAAACTAAACGGCATGGGAAAACACACCATATTGCTTAGTTGGGATTTTGAATATACCGATGAGGAGGGACATAGATTCAGTACCAGAACGTCCCAGGATTTATTGGAAGAGGTAACCTATTCTCTGCCTATGCATGAAATTATTGACGATCCGAATGAAAGTGAATTTGATTTAAACCGCTTATTCGTTCCAAAACAATTTGATAAAGCGTTCGGAACTAAACCATTAGAACCAACAGAACCTGTAGTTATTCCTCCTCCCGTTAATCTGGAAGACCACGATGATATCATTCAACTTGACACTGACAGGTTTGAAAGTATCGTACTTTCTATTAAAGATGGTTATGGTTTTATTAAATACCCACCGGACAACGTATTTTTCCATTTCTCAAGTCTTAAAGACTTTGATTTTGAAGAACTTAGAATTGGTGATCGTGTTGAGTTTAAAATTGAAGCAAAAGATAATGGCAGATTAACCGCCGAGGAAGTTTTTGTTTTAGAATAAATTAGTCTTTTATATAATCTTCCAGATAAGAAAAGGATGGCATTAATGACCCTTTTCTTGCTATGGTAGCCTTTTCTATTTTAGGGGTGTTGCCAATTAATAAATCAGGTAATACCCCTAAAATAAACTTTTCCCCAAAGGCTAAAGATGCGTCGCGTGGTAGTTCATTGGGAAGATTATCAATGGCCATTACATCTACTCCCTTTTCATCTGTTGGGTAAGATTCCCTATTCGTTTCGGGAATATAGCTATAGATAGGCTCTTCTATCGAACTGGCTCGCAAGGTAGATGGAACGGAGCTAACGGGAGCAATATCACAAGTTAAATCTGCTATCACTTTTATCCTAAATGTATCTTTCATCATTTCTTCTTTCGTAAAGAATTCAGGCGCTCCAAAATTCCAGTAGATACCATTTATAAAAATATCCGACTTTTCAATAAACGGAGTAAAATTGGCAATATATTCAGAAGGGAAACGATGAAAATGCTCTCTGTTAAATTTACTTCCGTCTTTTCGCAACAAGTAATCCTCGCTCTTTAATTGCACAAAAACAGGTTCATCAAAGGATTGGCTTAGAAAAGTAACAACATCTGTTTTCCTTATCCCCATGTCCATCAAAACACTGGCAGCACCCTGTCCTACCCTTCCCGTTCCTGTTAACACTATTTTTACTGGAGGCCACAGAATTTGCTTATAAAAATCTACCGCTTCCTGGTAATCTTTTAATTTATACATTCTTGGTAAAGAAAACTGGTTAGTCCGCCTTCCCCAGGTTAGTAAAGCGTTATGAGCGCCTACCATTCCAGCAAATTCTCCAAAAGCTATTAATCTTTGATTATTGTCATCGGTAATTAATTCAAAATCAATTAATTCAATATTTTGTCGACAAATGGCCTGAAGCAACTTTTTATTTGAAGGTTGTTTTTTTATAGTATGAGAAAAAAACAGATATCTTTTTTCTGCCATAAGATCTTCAACTGGCACTTCTTTTATACCAATTAGAAGATCACAATCACTAACATCGGATGAAAGAGAGATTCCCTCTTTTTCGTACTCAGCATCTGAAAAACATCTGTTTTTTGAGGGTTGCACCTTTATTTTCAAAGGAAAAGTGCCAATGAGGTATTTACATTGAGCCGGACTCAATACAACGCGATGATCAGGTGGGTTTTTACCCTCCCGAATTATTCCAATAGTTAACATATAAAGGTTTGTGTGGCAATTCTTCTCCAATATAATATCCTTTTTTTAATATGACCTATGATTTTTTTAAAAAATCAATCCTATGATTGTATATTAGTACAAAAAAGATGAAATTACCTATAAGCGGTGTTTTTCCACCTATGCTCACACCATTCAAAGAGGATGGCACGTTGGATATTGAGAGTCATTTATTCAACTTGGAAAAATGGAACCAAACACCTCTTTCAGGCTATCTGGTATTGGGCTCCAATAGTGAGACGGTTTATTTAACTGAAAATGAAAAGCTTTTATTGGTTGAAAAAACAGCTAAATCTATGCCAAAAGATAGATTATTAATGGCTGGAACGGGAATGGAATCTACGCAAGAAACTATTTCATTGACGCAAAAAGCTGCTGAAAGGGGCGCTCAGGCAGCCCTTATTCTCACTCCTTTTTATTATTTAGGTAATATGTCGGACGCAGCCTTAACGAAGCATTTCCTTAAAATAGCCGACGAGGTTGACATTCCCATCCTTATTTATAATGTACCTAAATTTGCTCATGTTAATGTAAGTAGCGGCCTTTTAACTTCTCTTAAGGATCATCCAAATATCATTGGAATGAAAGATAGTGCAGGAAATATTAGTCAATTAATTCAATATCAATCTATTATTTCATCAGATTTTAGTTTGTTGGTAGGAACTGCTGCATTATGGTACCCTGCTTTAACCCTTGGAATAAATGGTGGCGTTATGGCCCTGGCTAATATCCTTCCCGCTGAATGTGTGAAAGTCCAATCTTTAGTAAACGAAGGGAAGTGGAGTGAGGCGGAAAATCTTTACAGAGCTATCTTCCCAATAAATCATGCCATTACCGTAACTTTTGGGGTGGCAGGATTAAAATACGCGGCCGATTTATTAGGGTACAAAGGTGGATTTGTCCGTAGCCCGCTTCTTCCACTGGCTGATGCACAAAAAGAAACTATTAAAGATCTGCTCATTAAATCTAACTTCCTTTGAGAGAATCAAGTGCAAAAAATATTGGTGATTACATCAGTGAATTTGAGCCAAAATATCAATCATTGCTTATTCAAATGTGGGAAACAATTTCGACAGCAGCACCCGAGGCTACCGAAGACATAAAATATGCTATGCCTACCTTTGTTTTAAATGGTAATCTGGTGCATTTTGCTGCCTTTAAGAATCACATTGGCTTTTATCCAGGACCCGCTGCAATTCTTCACTTTTCCTCTGAACTGGCATCTTATAAAACATCAAAAGGGGCTATTCAATTTCCAGTAAATCAAAACCTTCCCCTTTCATTGGTAACTAAAATAGTCCAATTTCGACTGGCTGAACAATTAGCAAAAAAGAAAAAATAGTCACCTAAAAGACCTCCTCATGAAAATCATCTTTCTACCATTTTTAATCGTTTATTTCGCATTCTTTCAGCCACCCTCTCTGTCAAAAACTTTTATTGAAGTGCCCCTAGGTGGAAATACCTTTCTAACGAATGGTGCAAATACCGACCAACTGGATAAAAATGGTATTCAAAGCTGGAATGATGATGCTAGTGTTTGGAGCACCTACATTTATTCGGAAACTGCAAGGAAAGTATCTGTTTCCATTGAATATTCATCTGTTCAAACTAAAAATATTCTGGACATAAGCTTAAATGAAGGAAAATTTAAATCTATAGTCTTAAAAAAATCTTCTAACCAAATCTCTGGCACAGGTAACTTTACCCTTAACAAAGGCTATAATATCATCCACATTAAAGCCAATAAAAAAGGAAAAGCACCCTTTCCAAAAATTAAAAATTTGAAAATTTATTTCCAGGGAAAGGATGATTTTAAATTTGTCAGAGATAATATTGATCAACGATTTTATTGGGGAAGAAGGGGACCTTCCGTCCATTTGACTTATGAAATGCCAGAAAATGTAAAAGTGAAATGGTTTTATAATGAAATGACGATACCAAAAGATAAAGATCCCATAGGATCGTACTTTATGTCCAATGGATTTAGGGAAGGATATTTTGGCATTCAGGTGAATAGTTTGAAAGAACGAAGAATATTATTTTCAGTATGGAGCCCTTTCCCAACGGATAATCCGAAGGAAATTCCAGAAAATCAGAAAATCAAATTATTGAAAAAAGGAGAGAATGTCTATACAGGGGAATTTGGAAACGAAGGTTCTGGTGGTCAAAGCTACCTTGTTTATCCATGGAAATCAGGCGTCATTTACCAATTTTTAACTTCAGTGGAGCCTGATAACCAAGGGAATACTACCTACACTGCTTATTTTAAAGATTCTGAAAATGCGAAGTGGATATTAATCGCCAGTTTTTTACGACCCCAGACCAGTACCTGGTACACAAGAGCACATTCTTTTCTTGAAAATTTTAATGACGAATTGGGTTATTTAAACAGGGAAGTCCAATACCAGAATCAATGGGTTGTGGATGATAATAGAAAATGGTATTCCTTGCATAAGGCCAAATTCACTGGCGATGATATTGCCAGAAGGCAATATAGATTAGATGCAGATGGTGGAGTAAAAGGTGCCTCATTCTTTCTGCGTAATGGAGGTTTTTTCAACTCCACAACTCCTTTAAACAGTAATTTTAGCTTACCTCCATCCACTCAAAAACCTGACATAGATTTTAACAGTTTGCCTTAAACTTTTATTTAAACAACTATCTCAGAAGATTAACAATTCCCGTGTGAAATTCCTTAAAGGATTTCCCACTTTTCCTAAACCCTTCGATCTCTGCTTTCCAAAGATATGCGCCAGAGTCTAAAATCTTGTTTTTATAAATGCCATTCCAACCCTCAACTATTGAATTGGAGAGAAAAAGAAAATTCCCCCAGCGATCATAAATTTCTAATTTAAGCGAAATGATATCTTCGCCATAGATAAGAAAAACATCATTCACCTGATCGCCATTCGGACTGAAAGCATTCGGGGCAAAAAATTTAGTTGGACATTTTTGAGTTAAAATCAAGGTATCATAACCTGTACATCCAAAGTCGTCCCAAACCTGAACTTTAAATTCATCGGCATCAACAACCTCAAAAAAAGGTAAACTGGATTCATCCTGCCATTTGTACGAATTAAATGAACCTGGATTTAATCGCATGTTAAAATTTAATTCATCGGGACATATAAAGGCATCTTTACCCAAATTAGGTGCCGGATTAGAAATAACTTTTAGTTTGGTTCTGGAAGTATAGGTTGGACAGCCATCTAAATACCCTACCACATCATAATCAGTTGACATATTAGACTTTGCATTAAAAACTTGGGGATATTTTTCTTTAAGGATGGAACCATTAGCACCCAGCCATTCATATTGTTCAGATAATTCATCTGTCAGGGTTAATTGAATATCATCTCCTTCACAAACCTGGAAAAGATCAGGAACTTCTATTTTCCTGCGCATAGTAACATTCAAATCGCCTTTCACCGTATCCACTAACTTCAGACAATAATCCTGAATAGTCAATTTCACGGGATAAATACCCACTTGTGGGTAAGCTCTTTTAAAGTTGTATGATACAAAAGTATCGGTTTTTCCAAAATCCCAGAACAAATTAAATCTTGGTGGCTTCAATCCGATATCAAAAAGGATAGAATCATTAATGCACCCCCCTTCAGGAATAGGGCTTGCATTGATAGGTTTAAAACTTGCCCCTCCGTTATAAGCATAAGATTCCGCATTTCCATAGCCATAAGCTGTCACAGAAATGCCACAACCGGAAGAAATAAGAGTATGAGAACCTGCATTCACCCTAATTCTTGCAAAAGCATATTTTGAATGACCTTTAATAGACCCGATTACTCCATTCATAGAACCTAAAGGGTTACCATCGAGCGTAACTTTAGCAATATCTGAGGCTAATGCCACCACGTTTAAATAGTTTTCCGTGATTTGCTGTAAACTTGAGTTATATAAAGTCACCGTATCTCTTATTTGCTCAATACTATTCAATAAAACCATGGAGGGATCGCCAACGGTATGACCACCACAAGCATTTCCAACATTATACTGTGCCACAGCGATAGGTTTATTAGCGTTTATATAGGTAGATTCATACTTTTTATACTCTATAAAGGTTCCTGCAGAAAGATTATATTTCTCAAGGGTTGCGCCTTGAACTTCCACTGTAGTATTATCTTCAGACGCAAAAATTCTAAATAAATCATAAGTAACCTGGGCACTAAGTACCGTAACAAATTGTTTTCCCCAAGTGCTGACTGGATACATTTGTTCAAGTAAATTATCCCGGTTCAGACACCCTGCAGGCATGGGAGTATAAGTATTTCCAGCAAATAAGGCAAAGGGTTTATTCCCTTTAATTCTCGAACCCGTAAGATCACCATCAGCCAATGAAGCCTGCACCTGATAGGTTTCACCCGGACCTAATACAATATTCGTTTGGTTACCTTTAGAACGGCCACCTTTAGTAGGGGTTGAAAATAAAATTTCAATTTCCGTATTAGGCTCCGAACCTACAATAATGAATTCCGAAGGATAAATGGTATTATTGTTTTGGTAACTATTGTAGGAGATAGCATAATAATCGTTTCCAAGGGCATCAACAGGTAAAACAATAGAAGCCTCTGATCTGTAAGTAGCATACTGATGCATATAAACGCTGATATCCTTATCACTTGAAATAAAAATTCCATTTTTATTCATATTTTCCGAACCTATAGTTTCTGCTGATTTAGGTAAAGTAACTAGGGTAACCTGATTGGGAGCGACAGAAAAAGATTGATTCCAACCAATCAGTGGCATTTCAACGATTCCGGCAGCAGCATATTTTGAAGTAATCATGACCACCATGGTATTTTGTCCCGCATTGATATGCTCCATAAAAGCCAGCCTGAATTTAGTCCCTTCATTAGACTGGCCAGGAAGAAAATAAAATATCAGTAAAAAAAAAGTGGCATACAAATACCTCATATAAAATGATTTTGTCCTAAAATCCTTTTAAAAAACAGACTAAAACTTCATACTCACTAAAATTAGACCTAAAGATTCATTAGCAGTACATTAAATCTACCAATATAAAATATTACCTTTATTCAGTCAGTGTTAATTTACAACTTTTAATTATTAATTATGAAAAATTACATTTTTCCATTATTCCTTTTCCTGGGTATTTCTTTTCTTTCTTGTGATAACGATAGTGCCATACGCGAAAAAGCAGCCCAAACATTGCCACAGCCTTCTCCTCAGACGAATACTAATCAGATGCCCGTAAGTGGCGCTTTGGCTGGTGTTCAGCACTACATTTGTCCAAATAATTGTCAGGGAAGCGGTGGCGAAGCACAAGGAAATTGTCCTGTTTGCGGAACGGCCTATTTACATAACCAGGCATTTCATGCCAATGATGCTCAAAACCAGGCTACACCGCCGCCTACACCTACACCTAATCCTGCGACACCTACTGAACCTGCACAAAACGCTGCGGGAGTATGGCATTATACCTGTGCAAAAGGTTGCGCCGGAGGTGCTGGAACAGCTACTGCATGTTCAAGCTGTGGTGGAATGTTAGCACACAATGCAGCTTACCATAATTAGTACATGACCAGATAAGATTTGTACGAAATAAGGTACATTGTAATTGATTCGGGTAAATAATTTATTTTACCCGAATCAATTACCTATATACAAAAATATAAAAGAAAGCATCTCCTGGAAAATAAAACGATATCTTGATCAGGGGAACAAAAAAAGGTTATCCGAAAAATTCTTAAATATATAATTAAGTTCCTTTGGAAAATCTCTTATTAAACTTAAGACTTTCGATGTAAAAAATCGGTAAGTGTCTGTTCTAAATTTTCAACGGGCGCTTTGATAAAAGTCAGTCCGGTTATCTTTTCAAACAATTGAATATACCTTTCTGATACCTCATTTACAAAAGATTCAGGCATCTCGGGAATAGTTTGACCTTCCTTACCCTGAAAACCATTTAACATGAGCCATTCTCTGACAAACTCCTTTGACAACTGGGTTTGCCTGATGCCCTGGGTTTGCCTTTCCTCATACCCTTCTGCCAAAAAATAACGGGAACTATCTGGTGTATGAATTTCATCAATCAAATAAATTTTACCTTCATAAAGGCCAAATTCATATTTAGTATCTACTAATATTAATCCTTGTTTTGCAGCTAATATAGTTCCTCTTTCAAATAAAGCACGGGTATAAACCTCCATTTGCTCATAAACTTTTTCGGGAACTAAGGAACTGGCTAAAATTTCTTCTCTGGAAATATCAGCGTCGTGTCCCTCATCTGCTTTAGTGGTAGGCGTTATAATGGGAAAGGGTAATTTATCTCCTTCCCTTAATCCGTCGGGTAGTTTAACGCCACAAAGATTTCTTAATCCACTGGCATAAACTCTCCAGGAATGTCCGGCCAAATATCCCCTGATAACCATTTCCACTTTAACAGGTTCACAAGCAAGACCATAAGCAGCATTTGGAGCAGGAACCTCTAAGAGCCAATTAGGCACAATATCTTTAGCATTATTTAAAAAATAAGCAGCCATTTGATTTAAAACCTGGCCCTTATAAGGTATAGGTTTGGGTAAAATATAGTCAAAGGCAGAAATTCTATCTGAGGCTACCAAAAGCATTCTATGATCAAAGGTGTAAACATCTCTGACTTTACCCCTGTAAAAATGGGTCATATTGGGTAAGGTCATCTTACTTTTTTCTTTTTCTATACTCATTATACCAGCTTATTATTATTTCACTAAAGTAATAGTACCTTGCAAAGGGAATAATTTCCCATCCCGACGTTTAACCACAGCTTGATAAATAAAAACACCCGAGGTCATATATTGGTCTCTATGTTTTCCGTCCCAACCCATCATTTCATCGCCGGGAACAAGAGATTTACCATCAAATAATAAATTTCCCGTCCTACTGTATATTCTTAGTGAAGCAATTTCAGTGATTATTTCAGACGCAAAAATGGTAAAAAAATCATTTACTCCATCACCATTTGGTGAAAAAACATTAGGAATAAAAACTTCAATATCTTGAGTAACTCTCACATTAATTACGTCGGTTGCTTTACAGCCATTGGAAGAAATCACTTCAAGTCTATAAACAGTGGTATTAACTGGCGCTACCTGAATAAAAGGAGATTTTACATTCAAATGATTTAAGGAGGGATTCCAACGATAGTTTGCTCCAGGAATAATAGGGATATTTACCCCTAAAATCAAGCTGTCCCCCGCTACTATCACTGTATCATTTCCAAGAGCCACCGTTGGAATTATTGGCTCGGGAACTAAAAAGGGAAACTCCTTTTTACACCCAAGTGAATCTATTAAGATTAGAATTTGTGGCCCGGAGGTAGTTAACTCGAGTCGCTGTAATGAACTGGAATTACTTAATAAACTAGAAAAAGGTGCCGATGCCTCCTCTGTACAGCCTGAAGAAACCTCCTCAACGACTACATTATAATTTCCTTCCTTTCTGGCCAGGGTAGAAGAACCATTGGGAGAACCAAAGATTTCACCGTTGGGCGTTGACCATAAATATCTATACGCCTGATTGGAAGGGACTTTAACGGTTACCAACGTTTGTGTTCTGGAACAATTCAATGTTTGAGGTACCTCTACTTTTAATCCTATAGGTCTGTTATCATAATATACCAAAACAGAATCGGTAAATGAGCAACCATTGTCCGGACGCGTTAATTCCAACTTATACAAACCTACTTCCCTGGCTAAGAGTTGATTTCCATTTACTATCGGCTTTAGATCCAAAGGAGGAATCCATTTAAACAAAGCAGAACTTGGGAAAATGGCTGTGGGAGCCATCCAAACTTCTTTAACGCGACAAGAAAGAGCAACGGTATCTATTAGTTTAAATCCAGGTTTAACAAAATCACCAATGACCTCAAGAGGTAAAAACGATTCACACCCTGTTACAAGATCTGTAACTTTAACTTCATAAGTCCCTGTTTGAGTAACACTTACGGCAGCCATATCGGGCACAGAACTTATTTTTCCCCCAACCTTTTCTTTCCATAAAAATCTTAGGGGAAAATTATATGCACTTACCGAAGGCGTTGCATCCAGGCGAATAGCGTCCTTTTTGCAACTTAGGGTAAGCCCATCCGCTAAATTCAAATTTACTTTTGGTTTATTAAATCCGTCTCCAACCTGAACAATATCTACTGCCTGACAAAAGTTCCCCGAATCTTCTACCAGCAACCAAAAAAGTCCGGTTTTATTTACCGAGGCATTGGCTGTCAATGCACCTGACTGTATGGTGCTGTTTTCAGAGTACCACTTGTAGGAAATTACCCCCGACGCAGAATTAGGTCTCGCTATCCCTTGAAGTTTTATGGAAGGATAAAGACAAGTGAGTAGTGTATCCTTACCCGCATTGACCGAAGGTTGATTTAAATCTGCTTTTATAAAAATAGTATCTGTCCTGATACAGCCATTATTCTTTTCTGTGATCTGCACCCTGTAAATATCTTCTCTGAATAAACGAGGTGAAATATTCGTCCTTTCTATCATCGATCTGCCACTATTGGCCATCCAGCTAAAAGTATAATTCAATGTGTCCCCAAACAGATCTGGCTTAAGTTGAATAATTGGCTTATTACACCTTAAGGTATCTCTGGAAGGATAATCAACAGCGGGACTATTAAAATCTTCTTTAATAAGAACACTTATACCGTTTACACACCCCGTCAAGGTATTTTGTACTTCAAAACGATAAAGTCCCCCTACTGAAAATACTTTTCTAAGATCGGTGCTACAATTGGTTCTATTTCCTAAAGTGTCTAACTCACACCACTTTCCCGAAAATCCTGTGGAAGAAGGTAATTTCCCTAAATAAGTTAATTCTCTTTTTTTACAAAGCAATGTGGAATCATTGAAAGAAGGTACATTGGGTAAATTATTATCTTTTAAAACCACCATACTATCTACCGCAGAACAACCATTAACGCCATCCGTAACGGTAAGATAATAAGAACCAGACTCAGTTATAAATGGATTAAGTGTACTCTTACCACCAAGAACACGGCCGCCATTTTTACCTTCCCAAAAATAAGTAAATCTATCTCTTTCGTTCGCTGAGGCAGAACCATCCAGATTAAACTGAGTTTGCGCACAAGTCAATAATTTATCGGCTCCAGCATTCGCAGTTGGTTTATTCCTGTCCACGCGCACCAAAACTTCTGCGAAGTTAATACACGAATTACGTTTATTTGTAATATATACCTGGTATAGTCCAGCCGAGGTTGCCTGGAGATTGTAGCCATTTAATACCGCTATATTTTCACCAATAGGCGGCAACCACCTGTATTGAAAATTTGTATCAGGTCTTAAAACAGGGGCAGATAAACTGACCGTATTAATCAAACAATTCAAGGTATAATTCTCTGGATCTTTAATAGGTGGAGGAATTAAATCTCCAATCACCATCACTTCAAAGGTCGTCTCTAATCCATTGGCAGCCAATCCTCTTAGCGTATAAGTTCCTGGTTTGTCCACCCGTTGATTTCTAAAGTCACTTCCAGGTAAAATACCAGGTCCTGTCCACCGAATATCACAATTCAGGCAGGGTCTGCACAAATCAACTTGCAGGGTTGTTTCTCTTCGAGAACAAGTTAAAGTATCAGGCGTTCCAATCAATTTTAAACAGGGAGGACAGGGTTGATCTTCAACCTGAACAGAATCAATAACTATACAATTTTGTGATGGATCGGTAATTTCCAGGAAGTATTTCCCGGGTTTGTTTATCCAGACCTGCAAACTATCTGCATTTTTATAAATGCCCGTTCCACTCCACTTATAGGTAAACTTTGGATTTACAGGTATTACCTGCGGCGCATAAGCAAAAGAATCCTGATTACATGGATAGGTAGTTTTAAAAAATTTGATTACAGGTAACGCTTCATCTTGAAAAACATTTACCTGCCCCGTGGCAAAACAACCATTTTGTTTATTGGTAATTTCTAAGGAATATAACTCTGGTTTTATGGTATTAAAAGTGGGTAAAGTGGTTACTGTATCTCCATTGGCATTTAACCAAACGTATTTAAAGATACTGCCAGAGGAGGAACCTGAACCATCTACTTTAATCACCTTTTCATTACACGTAATGGTATCAGGTTTTGCTATAACCACGGTAGGCTTAAGCTTATCTTCAATAATTTCAACCAGCAAGGTATCTGAAGAATTAAACACCGTATTTGTAGCGATTAAACGATACACCCCCGGGCAATTTAGGCTAATATCCGTCGTCCCCTGCCCGCTAAGCAAACAATTATTTCCTGAAAAAGGACTCCAATTATAGGTGGTAACTGCATTTGGATTTGTAATACCTGCCTTATAATTCACAATAGCCCTTACGCAATTAATTGAATCCACTTTATTGGCAAAAAGTTTTGGTGTACAATTTTCCGTAATGGAAATACCTGTTTCTCTGCTACAACCAGTGATAGTGTCCAGCAAGGTGAATCTATAAAAACCAGTATTCATGATGATCGGTTGCAACAAAGTCGATTCCGCTCCTATCACCCCACCCTGCTCTCCTTTCCAACTGAACTTTATCCTATTGAGACTACTCACTGAAAGTTTCAATGTAGCATTACCCGTTACACAATTCAAGGTATCAGAAAGAGGTAAACTGATGATTGGAAGCAATGTATCCATTGCCACCGTAACGGTAACGCTATCCTTACATCCATTTCTGGTGTTTTCCACATTATACTTAAAAATACCTGGAGAACTTAATGTTTGGGTTTTTCTGGTGGGTTGAGAGAAAAAAGAAAGATTATTAGACTGAATAATCGTCCATCTGGCAATAAATCCGCTACCCCCGTCTGAAAGAACGCTTCCAATGGTTACGGTATTTGTTGCACAGGTCAAAAATTTATCCCCACCACCCAATGCCACTGGTCTTAAGGTGTCGGCTTGAATATTAATTTCTGTACTATCCTGACAGCCATTTATAATATTTGAGACCTTAAACTTGTAATTGCCGGGAGATAAGGCGTAGGCAAATTTTTCATTTTTCTTTGCCCCCAATTTACCATCTGAGGTTGACCATAAATAGCTAAATTCGATTCCTTCAGACGTTAAGGTACCGCCCATAATAACCGAATCTACCTTACAAGTGTAAGGCAAGATAGTACCTTTGGTTATTTGAGGAATAGCCTTGTTTTCAATCACCTGTAACAGGGTATCAGTGCATATTCTGTCTTCATCATACATAATATTCAACTGATAAAAACCAGCCTCAGAAATAGTTAATAACGGATTAGTACCCACAACTATAGGGGCACCAATAGAGGCATCTAATTTCCTCCATTCAAAGGTAGTCTTGTAAATAGCTGACTTTGTTCCACGGACATCTATAGAAACCGAATTTCTGACACAGGTTAATTCCTCAGGCAAAATAATTTTAAGATCTCTGCTATAAAATTTAAGTTTCACATTCACCAAACTATCACAACCAGATATTGCCTTCAGTTTAACTAAAAAAGTACCTTCCTTTCTAAAAGTAGAATCACCTACCTGAAATGTCCCTTTTGGACAAATGAAGTCTATAAATTTAATATTAAGTTCCGTTACGCTATCACAGGCTCCTACTTTGGGAATAACCTGCTTATAAACGCCTTCTTTTGTTTGGAATTTTCCATCAAAAAGAATGCTATCCCCTTTTGGAAGGATCCAGGTTAACTTTTTAACACAGTTGGTAGGTGTTAGATTAAACGCGTACTCACCGGTAGAAAGAGCGCCGCAGATATCCTTTTTTGTCAATGGATTTTGTAAAATAGCCTGCACCTCTGAAGAAGTCTTTTTTCCAATGAAAGCTTGGAAAATAGAAATGGAATCTTTTATAAAAGAAAAACCCTTCGCTTTATAATTTCCTGGGGGAAGGTTTCTAAGATCTCTGTTAGCCGACACATCAAAAACGGTATCATTTCTATAAATCATGTATCCGTAACCATATACAGTGGTATCGGGTATATCTATTGTGCGCGTATAAATAGGTGCTGGCAAGGTCACGAGTTCGGTATTGCCGGCACAAGCGTTAATAATGGTGTCCTTTAGTTCTCCCGCATTGGCTTTACAGCAATTATCCCCATCAATGTTGGCAAAATAGATTTTAACGTCCCGAATACTATTTAAATCGCCACTGATTTCATTTTCTGTACCTTTCGTATTAACAAGTAATTTCCATGTACCGTTTACCTTTCCGGTAAAACCCTGCAAATCATTTTTAAAAGGAAAATACACCCCATTGGTTTGAATGCCAGGATAATCATTTTGCCATCGAAAAGTATCGGTTGATATACTGGTTGGAATAAAAGTTAGTCTGTAAACACCCCCTAAAATATCATTTTCAATATAATCATTGACTGGCCCTACCAAAAAAACAGTATCACCTTTAGGCGAAATGAGCGAAATAGATAGTTTTGATAATTCAGATGAGATAAAGCGCAAAGTTATACTATCTATTTTCTGACTTCCCGATAAATCATCTTTTATATAATCGAATACATTGATATCATAAGTAAAAATGGAATCGAAATAAATAGGTTTAGGCCCTTGAAAACCGCAGTTTTGAGCGTTTGCATTAAAAAAAAACGAAATGGAGAACAATAAAACTAAATAATGTCTCATTGCATTAATATTGTGACATGGGATAATAACGACAGACCATAAAATTTATTCCTTTCTGTTTTTTCAATTGAAGGTGTAAATTACAGTCTTTTTTGGAATTAGACTTAATCAACGACTAAAAGAAAAGTAAACCAAACAACATGAATGCTTTAAAATGTTTATTTATTGGGATAATTATTATATTAAAATTATCGGATGTAAGCGGACAGGCAAGTTCCGGCTTAAAGTATCAAAAACAGCCAACGAAGGAACCTAGTGTTGTGTCCACAAAAATCTGGTATGGCGGAGGATTAAATTTGGGTTTTTCGGGACAGTCTGGCTTAAACGTGCTTCAACTTGGAGCAAGTCCAATGGTTGGATACAAGATTTTACCCAGATGGAGTGTGGGTCCCAGAGTTAGTTTTCTTGCCTCTAGGTATTCAGGACGTTCTTTCATTAACAAAATAACACCTGTAAACTGGGGGGTGGGTGCATTCACCCGGGTAAAAGTTATCTCTGCTATCTTTGCTCATGCTGAATATGAAATAGCTAATCAAGCTTTTGTTTCTGCCGATGGACCAAAATTATACACCGACAGGTTGCAACAAAACAATGTTTATGTAGGAGGTGGCTATAGCAGTGGACAAGGCAACACCAAATTTGAAATTGTTGCCTTGTACAACCTTCAGACGCCTGAATCTACCCTTTACTACATCTCCCCTTTCACCTTCAGATTTGGATTTACGGTAAATTTTTAACTTAAAATCCAAATTCAAACCCAACGAAAAAATGTCTTCCTGCCTGGGGATATACGCCAATATCGCTTTGCAATTTACCATTCAGGAAACTACTATAAACCCAGCCATTGCTAAAATAACGATGGTTTAAAACATTAAAAACATTTCCAGAAATAGTTATATTCTTCTTTAACTGAAATCGGACGGAGGCATCATTAATAAAGAAGGATGGAATTACGTTTTTATCATTCCCCGTATTATCTAAATACTGTTTACTAACATATTTAGCATTCCAAATGACCTCCAATGGATTTTCCAAAAAGAAAGGGAGATGAGAAAAAAGGGACCATTTAACCTCTGCCGCCGCAATAATTCCTGGCGAAAAGGCAATATCTGTCCCGGTAAATGGTAAAGCCACCTGCCCTTGCCATTCCCAATTTGCGTCATAATCGTCAATAAAAGCGGTATAAGAACCTATTTTATTCGCACTTACTGCCAGATTAGATTTTATTTCAAGCACTCTGTTTATTTGCCAGCCGGCTTGCCATTCAACCCCAATACGATAAGCATCAGGCATATTTTCCCTGATATATGCACCTACATCATTTAACCTGCCGGTTTGTACCAACATGTTTTTATATTTCATGTAAAAGCCATTTACTTCCCATTGAAAGGACTTATTTGACGCACGAAATCCCAATTCTATGTCTTGTAAATTTTCAGCTTTTGGTCTGAATGACTTTAAATTATCCACATAATCGTCTCTGTTTGGTTCTCTATTTGCGATAGCGTAGGAAATAAACAGATTATAATTTGGTTTAAATTCCCATAACAGACCTGCTTTAGGATTAAAAAAAGTTAATTTTTCAACGGAGGGAATACGTAGACCTGAGTCATTGAATCCTTCGAATTGATAATTAATGTGTCGAAGTTGAAAGTCAGTCCAGGCAGAAACGTTGGGTAAAATCTTAATATTATTTTTCAAGTAAGCATTTGCCTCAAATTTTGTTGCCAAATTATCGTAGTACCTATGGTCGGGAAATGTATTGCCTGCTATGGATGCCCAGGTGAGTTCTCCAAAATGCTGGCCTTCATAATTATGCATTGCGCCTCCAAAAACAGATTGCATTTTTACATCTTTATAAGTAACCGAGAAAATACCCCCATAGAAATCATTATCGAGCCAGCGACGGCGGATCACATCAATATTAGTTGTAGGATCTATGCCCTTAGGAAGGGAAAAGGAATAATCGGATGCATTTTGATTACTTCGAAATTGCTCAAAATAGCCTCTGCCTTTTGTATAATGTAACGCAATATTGGAAGTAAATTTCGATGACCATAATCTATCGTAATGCCATTGGTAATGCTTTTGGCGGTAGTTATCAATCTCATCAGGATGAGGAGAACCCTGTCTTTCTGCTCCGGCAGAATTAAATGTCCTGGTATTCCAGTCTGCTTCCAGCGAGAGCGGAACACCATTCCATGCCTGATAGGTCCTCTCACTTCCATCAATAATAGAGAACCTCATCACTGAATTCTTTTGTTTCCAGGTTCCAAACAAGGAAAAGCTATTTAAATCAGCTTTAGCCCTGTCAATATATCCGTCCGAAGAAATTTTCGACAATCTGGCATCAAATGAAAAACCATTTCCCATATTTCCGGTACCCAATTTAATGTTTCTCTTCCAGGAATTAAAAGAGCCAAAAGATTGCTGAGAAGAAGCGTAAGCTTTTTCACTATTTACGTTGGTATTCAAATGAATAGAGGCACCAAAAGCCCCACTACCATTCGTAGAAGTACCCACTCCCCTTTGTATTTGAACATCAGAGATAGAGCTGGCCAAATCGGGCATATTCACCCAAAATACGCCATGAGATTCTGCATCATTCACTGGAATACCATTTAGCGTCACATTGATCCTGGTTATATCAGCACCTCTGATTCTCATGCCAGTGTAGCCAATACCCGCACCTGCATCGGAATTAACTACCAGGGATGGGGTAAATCGCAGAAGATAGGGTAAATCCTGACCTTGATTATGATCTTTTATATCTTCCGCTGAAATGGACTGATAAGCTACGGGGGTTTCGTTTGTAGCGCGCGTGCTAACTATACCAATTTCATTGAGTAAATAGCTTTCAGGAGATAGCACTACCCGAAGGTTTATGGGCTTTTCAGTCAATTTTATTTTTTCCTTATAGGTAGTATAACCGATAGCGGACATTACAATCGTATAATCACCAAAAGGGATTTTGTCGATTAAAAAATCGCCTTTGCTATTGGATGCAACGCCAAATGAAACATTTTCTAAAGAAATAGTCACCCCTTCCATGGGATTTCCACTGTCATCTCTAATATTTCCAGCGATAGAACCTTGAGAAAACAAATAAAAGGAAAAACCCAGGGCAAGGTAAATAGAGAATAGAATCTTCATTTTTAATAAAATATTAAAATCAAAAATAACGATCCATTAGGGTTCGGAAAGTTCGTTCAGCAGGCACCGCGAACGATGCTCATTTTCCTTTCCGGAATTACCCGGCCAGGTTCAATGGGTATAATCTCAGCGTACCAAAATGGTAGCACCCCAAATGAGAGAATGCAAATGTATAAAAAAAGAGGAGTAAAAAAATAATTAAGGCAATATTTTCTTTAAATGATCCAAAGCACAGCGCAATCTATCCTCTTCGTGTTGGCCTTCAACGACATAGTATTTTTTTTCAAATTGATTTAAAAGAGAGATAAATGAATCAAATATTTGCGGTCTTTGATGAGGTGTCTCACGTAAAGGATCTTCCACCCATGGAATATCAGGTTTGCATAATAAATAAAAACAATCCTCCTCGGCTATGAAAAGCTCCCGTATTTGTGGGTCAATACTACCAAACCGATATTGAAACCAAATATCTATGGTTTCCACGCCAGTATCACAAATTAACATTTTCTTATTATTTGACTCGTATAATTTTTGCCAGAAAATTTGACCGCGTGCAATTTCCAATAGGTGGAATGCCGTATAAGGTTCTTTCAAAGTTGGTAAAAAAAAACGGGCATATTCCGGAACAAAAGGTTCCCCATGGTAGTTAGATAGGTTTTTAGACAGCGTTGATTTTCCTGTAGATTCAGGTCCGGTAATTATAACTTTTATCATTTTTTTCGGAAAATAATGAGATTTTCGATTATTTAATTCATTTAGATATGCATGATATTGAGCCTTTTTTCAAATGGATTGACGATTACTCTGCATCGAAAGACGAAAGATCGCCTTTTTTTAACACAACTTACAATGAATTTTATTTTGATAATAAAATCTATAATTATCTTATTCACCCGCAGTGGGATGATATGGGTTCTGAGACCTTATATCTTAAAATCTTATGGGTTGATTATGATTTAAAATTTACCATTATTGAATTTTTAGGTGAATGGAATGATTGTATCGAGGAAGATTGTCAGGTTTTAAAAAGGACTATCATTGATAAAATGTTAGCTTTGGGCATTGTTCATTATATACTCATTGGAGAAAATATATTAACGTTTCACAGTGGCGATGACGATTATTATCAGGAATGGGTAGAAGAAGTATCAGAGGAAGGAGGTTGGGTAGCCTTATTGAATCTGCCTAAACATGTTTACGACGATTTCAAAGATGCGCGCATTCATCACCTGTTTTTTATGGGTTCCGATTATAATACTTTTAACTGGCGAATATTCAAACCACCCTATATTTTCAAATTACTGGAGGAGCGAATTGAAGGTTCCATAAAATCTTTACCCTCAATGTAGGTTTAAAGTTATTCGAATGATTACCTTTGCGAAATGTTCAAAAGCGGTTTTGTAAATATTATTGGTAAACCCAATGTGGGTAAATCAACACTAATGAATGCATTAGTGGGAGAAAAGATGTCAATCATCACACCTAAACCCCAAACGACAAGGCACAGAATATTAGGCATTTTAAGTGGTGAAAATTTTCAACTCATTTTTTCTGATACCCCTGGTTTCATTGATAATCCAGCCTACAGGATGCAAAAAACAATGAACAGTTCTGTCCGGGGAAGTTTTGAGGATGCCGATTTATTAGTTTGGGTATCAGAGTTTTCGGAACCAGACAATAGTTTGGAGGCACTTCACGAATCGTTAAATACCTTAGAAATTCCCTTGGTTTTAGTGTTAAATAAAATAGATTTACTTACCCGAGATGAAATTTTAGGATGGATTGAGAGGAAGAGAAATATATTTCCCAATGCTCATTTTTTCGCCGTTTCTGCCCTCAGGCAAACCCAAACGGAAGATTTATTGACCTTTATCAAGGAAAATCTTCCTGAAGGACCTGAATATTACCCCTCTGATCAGCTAACCGATAGAAATGAGCGTTTTTTTGTGGCGGAGATTATACGCGAGAAAATTTTACTGCAATACAAGCAAGAAATACCTTATTCAGTGGAAGTTCGCGTGGAGTCATTCAAAGAAGACGTAACAACCTCGGGAAAACCCATTGTAATGATACAAGCCACCATTTTTGCTTCCCGAAAAAGCCAGAAACCCATTTTAATTGGTCGGGGGGGAAGTTCCTTAAAGGCACTGGGTGAGGCATCGAGAATGGATATTGAAAAGTTTTTAGCCTCTAAAGTTTATTTAGAGCTATTCGTTAAAATAAGAGAGAATTGGCGCGATGATGAACACTCATTAAAGCAGTTCGGATATGAAGGATAATTGGGGTATAATACGTATTTTTACCCTTTCATTTAGTTTTTGAAAAGTCAAACATGAATAATATAGTGGCCATTGTTGGCCGACCCAATGTAGGAAAATCAACCCTATACAATCGTTTAATTGGTGAGAGAAAAGCCATTATTGATAACGTTTCAGGCGTAACCAGAGACAGACAATATGGACCAAGTTACTGGAATGGTAAAAATTTTACGGTCGTTGATACTGGCGGATTTGTTAAGCATTCACAGGATATTTTTGAATCGGCCATCAGAACGCAAGTTAAAATTGCTATCGACGAAGCAGCAGCCATCATTTTTATGGTTGACGTAACTACCGGTATCACGGACCTTGATGATGAAGTAGCTGATATGTTGCGAAGAACAGACAAACCTGTTTTTCTAGCCATTAATAAAGTTGATAACGGTACCCGTTTGTTAGAGGCTAATGAATTTTATGCCCTTGGTTTCGAAAATGTCTTCTTCCTTTCTTCCATTACAGGATCTGGAACAGGTGAAATTTTAGACGCCGTGGTAGAGCATATTCATGAAGAAGAAGCGCCCACAGACGAAATTCCCCGTTTTGCCATTGTCGGTCAGCCCAATGCAGGAAAATCTTCGCTAACCAATGCTTTTTTGGGAGAAGACAGAAATATTGTTACTGAAATTGCAGGAACTACCCGCGATGCGATAGATAGTCATTACAAGAAATTTGGCAAGGAATTTATTCTCATTGACACTGCAGGTATAAGAAAAAAAGGAAAGGTACATGAAGACCTTGAATTTTATTCGGTTATGCGCGCTATTAAAGCGATGGAGGAATGTGATGTCTGTATCTTATTGGTTGACGCAACCTTAGGTATGGAATCGCAAGATGTTAATATCTTTGCCTTGGCTCAAAAAAGGCAAAAAGGTATTGTCATCCTTATTAACAAATGGGATTTAATTAATAAAGAGACGAATACTTCCCGCGATTTGGAAAAAGAAATTCGTGAAAGAATTGCTCCTTTTACCGACGTTCCTATTCTATTTATTTCTGCTACTGAAAAAGTAAGAATTTTTCAAGGGCTCGAAGCTGCTTTATCTGTCTATGAAAATAGAACACGAAAGATAAAGACGTCAGAATTAAACGATACCCTTCTACCGATTATAGAAAATATGCCCCCGCCAGCACACAGAGGAAAATATATTAAAATAAAATATATTACTCAGCTGCCAACAAGGAATCCTTCTTTTGTATTTTTCTGTAACCACCCAACTCATATTAAAGACCATTACCGGAATTTTCTGGAAAATCAAATGCGCAAACATTTTAATTTTACCGGCGTTCCCATTCACATATTGTTCAGACAAAAATAAGGGTGCCCTTTTTACATTATGAAGTGTTTTGAAACGCCTATTGCCGGACTTTTGCTTTTCGAACCCACTGTTTATCCTGACGACAGAGGATATTTCTTTGAAGCTTTTCGCGATGATTTTTTAAGAAAACAAGGAATTCATAATGCTTTTGTTCAGGACAATCAATCAAGATCTACCCAAGGTGTCCTCCGTGGATTACACTATCAGACGGGTGAATTTTCTCAATCTAAATTAATTAGAGTATTAAGGGGAGAAATTTTAGATGTCGCTGTTGACTTGAGAGAAAATTCACCCTTCTTCGGAAGGTCGTACAGTGTAGTTCTTAGTGAAGAGAA
Organism: Saprospiraceae bacterium; assembly: GCA_021299835.1. GTDB lineage: Bacteria > Bacteroidota > Bacteroidia > Chitinophagales > Saprospiraceae > BJGN01. Next base: position 24,546 of record JAJTER010000062.1, read on the forward strand.
TCACAGACAATTATATATTCCCAAAGGTTTTGCCCACGGATTTTTAACGCTGAGTCCTACTGCTGATATTTTATATAAATGCGATACATATTATCATAAAAATGCGGAAGCGGGCATAAGATATAATGACCCGGAATTGAAAATCGACTGGAGTTTTTCCGCTTCGCAGCTTATTTTATCTGAAAAGGATACTATGCTTCCCCTTTTAGGGAAACATTCCTCTTCTGAAATACCTTTTATCCCATGAGAAAATCAGTCTTAGTAAGTGGATCAAATGGACAGTTAGGAAAAGCTTTACAAGAAGCTTCCCTTCATTTTCCTGATCTTAAGATTGATTTTCTGGATAGATACCAACTCGATTTATCACAAATAGGTACAAAGGGCGAAGAAATAGCCTGGCCTAATGAATTATTAGGAACCCATTACGATTATTATATCCATGCTGCAGCTTATACGGCAGTAGATCAGGCTGAAAAGGAAGTAAAATTATGTTTTCAGGTGAATGCCATGTCGGTAAAGCACTTGGCACAATATTTATCCTTAAAAAATACGAAGTTTATCTACATTTCATCAGATTACGTTTACCATAGTTTGCAAAACACGCCTTTCACAGAAAAGGATTTGCCTCAACCCAAAGGAGTTTATGCCCGATCTAAATTAGCGGGCGAAGAGGCGGTAAAACAAAACAGTGCGGATTATTTAATTTTCCGTACTTCCTGGGTTTACGGAGAACATGGTAAAAACTTTGTGAAAACGATGGATCGATTGGGCAAAGAAAGAGAGGAAATTAACGTTGTTTTTGATCAGATTGGTTCTCCAACCTGGGTCTATGATTTAGCAAATATGCTATTAACCATTATAGACAACGGAAAAGCCGGGGAAGCAAAAGGCATATTCAATTACTCGAACGAGGGTATATGCAGCTGGTATGATTTTGCACTATCTGTTATGCAATTCCGTGGGCATTCGACTAAAATCACTCCCGTTAGGACTACCTCTTTTCCCCTACCTGCACCGCGACCACCGTTTAGTGCTATGGATAAGTCACATTTCAAGGAAGTTTTCGGATTGGACATTCCACATTGGCGCGATGCTCTACAAAAATGTTTAAATAGATTCTACGATTAATCAAATATTGAACTAAAGCCTTCATTTTTCTATTTACATAAAAAAATAATTGGCGTTAACCAATAAAATTGTATATTGGAATAAACGAATAATAATAGAACGATGCCGAATAAATTCACCTGTTTTTTCCAGTCAAACTTTCGGAATAATGTCCTTCAAAGGGGTCTTTTTTTACTCGTCCTTTTTGTAATATTTATTCCTAACATTCATGCTACCCATAATAGAGCAGGAGAAATCTCTATTTCACAAGTAGGCGATTGTACCTCCAGTCTTACCATAAGAGCCACGATTACTACCTATACAAAGACCAGTAGTATTCAGGCAGACAGAGATACTCTTTTCATTTGCTGGGGTGACGGAAAATGCGAAAAAGTAGGCCGTTCCAACGGTGGTGGAAGCGTTCCAAAGGGAGAACCTCTTGAAAATGATACAAAAAGGAATATTTACGTCGCTTTTCATACCTTTCCTTCCAGAGGTACTTATGTTATTTCAACCACAGACCCCAACAGAAATGGGGGTATTTTAAATGTTAATTATCCCAATTCTGAACAGATCAGATTTCACATCCAGACCACCTACTCTTTTCCAAATCCTCAATTCCAGGGTTGTAACAATACACCGGTACTTTTACAACCTCCAATTGATATAGGTTGTGTAGGTCAGAAATTCATACACAATCCTAATGCTTATGATAGCGACGGAGATAGTTTATCTTATCATTTTTCTGTTCCTCTGCAAGATGTAGGATTAGCAGTCCCAAATTATATATTCCCAAGTAATATAAGCCCGGGACCAAAAAATAATTTGACCCTCAATTCTGTTACCGGTGATATTGTATGGGACGCCCCACAGAGAGCGGGGGAATATAACTTGTCCATTTTTATTGTAGAATACCGCGATGGTTTCCCTATAGATACCATCATACGGGATATGCAAATACTTATAAAGAATTGCGATAATCTGCCGCCTGAAATTAAAGTTCCATTTGACGAAATATGCGTCATAGCGGGAGAGACCTTGCGTTTTGAGGTGACTGCAACAGCACCCTTTACTGAAACAAATCAAAGGGTAAAGCTTACTGCCCTGGGAGGACCTTTTGTGGTTCAGCCAAGTCCTGCCACTTTTCTTCCACCAGGCCGTTTCTTTGAACCAGATCCAGTGACCAAAGTATTCACCTGGAAAACCTCCTGTGAACATATTTCAGAGCAATATTACTCTGTCGTCTTCAAAGCTCAAGACAATTTTTTTCCTGATTCCTCCGGATTGGCAATTCTAAAAACGGTGAGGATAAAAGTGGTAGGCCCGCCCCCAAAGGACCTCCAGGTAAAAAGTAATCCGCAATCAATTCTCTTAAGTTGGGGTAAACCCTACGCTTGCGATACAGTCGGTGGAAATTACTTTAGAGGATTTACAGTATGGAGAAAAGTAAATACCAGCCAGTTTCCGCTCGATACCTGTCAACCCGGTCTTTCTGGTAAAGGTTATACTCAATTAACAGATTTCAGTATCATCAATATACAAAATAATCGATATGTTTATGAAGATAAATCTATCGAATCGGGTAAAACTTATTGCTACAGGATTCTTGCAGAATTTGCAAGAACGACGCCGAACGGACGATATGCTTACAACCTGGTGGAAAGTTTACCCTCAGAAGAAATTTGTATTCAACTTGGCAGAGATTTACCCCTACCTATTGAGGTAAATGTTAAAAAAACGGCTGTAAATGGGCTAATGAAAATCTGCTGGATTAGGCCAAAAGCTGACGTATTAGACACCATTAATAATCCTCCGCCTTACACCTTTGTTTTAACCAGAGGGACAGGCAATAATCCTGCTACTTTCAGTGAAATTTGGCGAAGCACCCCTGCTTTATCCTTTTCGACCCTAAGGGATACCTGTTTTGAGGATGCTTCGGTGGATACTGAAAAAAATGCCTATTCTTATAAAATAACCCTTGTAACTGGTCCAAATAATCGTATTCAGGGTACTACGAATCCTACCTCATCTGTATTTTTAACAGGTTCAGGGTCAGATAAATCTTCTTTACTTAGTTGGAATTTTCAAACAACCTGGGAAAATTATGGATTTACCATTTACAGGAAGAATAATACCGGTGTTTTTGACTCTATTGGGTTTACAAAATTAAAAACGTTTACCGATGGAAATCTGACGAATGGAAGATCCTATTGTTATTTGATTAAAAGTTGGGGTACCTACGGCGTGACCGGTTTACCAGATCCGATAACTAATTTTTCTCAGGAAATATGTGTTACACCCAGGGACAATGTTCCTCCTTGTCCGCCTGTTTTAAAGGTGAATAATTTTTGCGAAACGGGGAATTATCCCGATTGTGATGAAATCGCCTCAACGGGTAATGAGTTAAACTGGACTAAAACGACGGGGTGTAACGATACAGATATTGATGGCTATTACCTTTATTATTCTACTGGTGTTGGAAAACCAGAGGAAAAGGTTAAAACAATCACCGGTGCCAATGTGAGTTCCACCAGACATGCTCCAAAAAATGGGCTTGCTGGTTGCTACCGATTGACGGCTTTCGATAATAATGGTAATGAAAGTAAGCCTAGCAGTCAGGTTTGTTCCGTTAATTGCCCTGTTTATGACCTTCCCAATGCGTTTACACCTAACGATGACGGTAATAATGACTTTTTTACACCAAGAAAGTCATGTTTTATTGCTACTGTCGATTTCAAGGTATTCAACAGATGGGGTCAACTTGTTTTTCAAACAACAGATCCGGCGCTAAACTGGAATGGCAATCAGCTACAAGGACAAAAATTACCCTCGGGAACTTATTATTATGTTTGCAAGGTTTTTGAAAATGGGACCGATGGTGTTGTTCCATTTGGAGGTACCCTAAGTGGATATATTGAATTACAAAACGGAAACGATTAAAGGAACTTATGTTTACAGGTATAATAGAAACCATGGGCATAGTGGAGGAAATCAGGCTGAATGGCTCTAATAAAGAGTTTACCATTTCCTCTGCTATATCCAATGATTTAAAAGTAGATCAAAGTCTAGCCCACAATGGCGTTTGTCTTACCGTTACTGCCGTAGAAAATGGTAAACACCATGTTACTGCTATTGACGAAACCTTGTTAAGAAGCAATCTGGGTGCTTTGAAAATAGGAGAATCTATGAATTTGGAAAGAGCCATGTCTGGTTTATCTCGCTTTGACGGACACTTGGTCCAAGGTCACGTAGATACCGTGGGCGTCGTAAAAAATGTATTAGATAAAGATGGTTCCTGGATTTTCACTTTCAGCTTTCCCGAAGAGAACAAACATTTATTGGTTGATAAAGGGTCCGTTTGCATCAACGGGGTAAGTTTAACGGTTATACAACCTACTTCAACTACTTTTCAAGTGGCCATTATTCCCTACACTTATGAAAATACCAGCTTTAAATCTTTACAAGAAGGCGATCCCGTAAATCTTGAATTTGATATTTTAGGAAAGTATATTGCAAGATATGCCGCAGCTTATAAGCTATAAAAAATTGGCTGTAAAGCCAATAAGCCCTGAAAGGGGGAATACCATCGCGAAATGGTGCTAGCCCTTTAATTATAGGAGAAATAAAAATACTAAGCACGCATTCTCCGTTGGAAATTTTGCGCGCAGCAGCCATTGGTTTGAATCAGGATTTTCAGGATTTCGAGGATTAACTATAACGTCTCCGGTTTGAGGGGAAATGTTATCATTAAATGGTGCTTTCATTGCCAGGCCCCTCGCCGATGCGTCACGCATCGGCGAAAAGAAGGGAGAAAAGTAATCATCTACAAATAAACATTGCGCTAAAAACGAAGACGTTCTCTGTAATCCTGGAAATCCTGTAAATCCTGATTCAAAATCAAGTGTTAAGGGTAAATTTCAAATATAAACCTGTCGGGGAGAAGACGCGAAGCATCGCGTCTCTACGATAATTCTATTTGAAAATCTATTGTCTAC
>JAJTER010000003.1 GCA_021299835.1 Saprospiraceae bacterium
AAAAAAAAAATCCTTGTGTTAAATAACTCATTTTACAAAACTAAAGATGTTTAACACAACAATCAACTACATTACAATGTAATTAATGATATAAAAAAGAAGTTAATGAAAAAGAAAAATGTAGCTATTATTGGTGCAACAGGTTTAATTGGCAATCAACTGTTAAACCTTCTTTTAAAAGATACTTATTTTGCAGACATCTATGTGATAACGCGACGTGACTTGGTGTTTAATGATGAAAGAGTTAAAAACATAGTCATTGATTTTTCTGACGATTTGTCTTTTAAAAATGCGCTGAGTGCTTGCGACGTTGTATTTTGTTCCGTAGGTACTACCCAGAAACAAGTAAACGGGGACAAAGTAGCCTATCGAAAAATCGATGTTGATATACCTGAAAAGGCTGCTCAATTTTGTGAGGAAAACGAGGGAACGACCTTTTTATTGGTTTCTTCCGTGGGTGCGGACAGTAAAAGCGGAAATTTTTATCTGGCATTAAAAGGTGAAGTTGAAGATTATGTAGTTAAGAGAAATATACCTTCCATAACTATTTTTCGCCCATCCCTTTTATTAGGAAATAGAAAAGAATTCAGGATTGGCGAAATCATTTCTACTCTTTTTATGAAACCACTCGCCTTTTTAGTTCCTTCAATATACAAGCCTATCGAGGCGGCACAAGTGGCAAAATCTATGTATCATGTGGCAATTTCAAATAGACCAGGCGTTCATATTTATCACTTTGCTGAAATGAATACTGCTTTCTGACAAGTTGGATTTAGCGATATTTGTCCTTTGAACCCACCGAAAATAGGAGGAAATTACAGGCAAAATAAATTATCATGCGTGAAGATTTCCTCCATTTTGTCTGGCAATACCAACAATTTAACACCCATTCCTTAACAACCACTCTGGGACATCCGCTGTCCATTTTAAGGGTGGGAAAATTAAATAGCCATGCCGGGCCTGACTTCTATGAGGCTCACCTCATTATAGATGATGTCAGGTGGATTGGGCAGGTTGAAATACATCTGACCACCTCAGATTGGTTAAAACATGGTCACGCTGGTAACTTACATTATAATAATGTGATTCTTCATGTTGTCTATGAGGAAACTATCAAAATTTATCGCACCGATGGATCAGAAATACCTTGCCTGGTCTTAAAGGACAGGATTTTCCCAAATTTATCCCTGCTATTCAACCAACTCATTACTCATAAAGATAAGCTTCCCTGTTCCTTTCACTGGCCTCATGTTTCACCCCTTGTAAAACGAAAATGGCTGGAAACCCTTTCTGTTGAGCGGATAGAATCAAAAACGGCTGTGTTAAAAGAACATTACACTCTTTTAAACGGAGATTGGGAACAACTTGCTTTTCAACGTCTTGCCTATAACATGGGTCTCATTGTCAATACCGAACCCTTCCTACAGGTAGCGAGAAGCATAGATATTAAAAAACTCCAGCGACTGCAAAATCTTTTCCAGATTGAGGCCATTTTATTTGGTCAGGCCAATCTTTTGGGTGAAGAGGAAGAGGTACTGTCGGACGAATATCAAATAAAATTAAAAGATGAGTACCTTTTTCAAAAACAAAAATATGATTTAACCCCTATTCCCAGAGGACAATGGCGAAATATGCGAATGAGACCTTCCGGTTTTCCTGAAAAGCGAATGGCTGCATTGGCGGGTTTCATTTTTCAAACAGAACATATCAAAAGTAAAATTATTCAGTTGCGAAGCAAAGCAGAACTCTATGCCTTTTTTGATATTCGCACCTCCCTTTATTGGAAAAATCATTTTAGATTTGGAAAAATATCAGCCCAAACGAGTGCTGCAGCAGGACACGATTTAATACAGCGAATAGCCATAAACTTTGTTATTCCATTTCAATTCCTATTTTCAGAAATTTACCAGCTTCCCAATGTTAAAGAACACGCCATTGATCTGTTAAATGATCTAGAAGCTGAAGATAACCTCCTGATAAGAGAATGGAAAAAAATGGGTATCATTCCCATTTCAGCCGCAGAAAGCCAAAGTTTGATCCACTTGAAAAACGAGTATTGTGATAAACGACGTTGCCTTTCTTGTTCTATCGGTCATGCCATCCTACGTGGAAATACCTGAAATCATAGATAATAATCCCTCCGCCTTTTCAATGGCATTCAACTTACCAACATCTTCCCAAATATCACCAGTATGATCAAATGCTCCTATTCTCCTGTTTGATGCGACAGATAAATAAAAAGGCATAATTGGGAATATTTCTTCTTGTGGCATTAATTCAAAAATTTCAGGATTAATGACATGGATACCACTAAAGGAATAGAACGTTGGATTTTCTATGGGCCGGGAAATAATTTCCTCGCCCGTTTGATGATTTTTCCATCCACTTAATAAATTTTGATCATTGAACATCATTTGCCTGGAAGATTCTCTTGTTTGAACGGCCAGTGTAACCAAAAAGGAGTGTTCCTGGTGAAATTTAACCATTTCAGCCAAATTTAGACTAGTAACAATATCTGCATTAACCACTAAAAACGGTTCGTCTTTCAGAAACCAGGCAGCATTTTTTAAGCCTCCTCCTGTGTCAAGAAGTATTTTTTCTTCGTTAGAAATATGGATTTCAATGTCAAAATTATTTTTTTCCTCAAGAAATGCCATTATTTTGTCAGCAAAGTGATGCACATTAATAATTATTTCATTGAAACCATAGTATTTTAATCTTCTAATGGCCAATTCCAATAAGGGAATACCATTCAAGGGAACTAAAGCTTTAGGAATATTGTTGGTTAAAGGTCGCAACCTGGTTCCCAGTCCTGCGGCAAAAATCATCGCTTTCATATACATTGCATTTCGGAATAAAGATAACAGTAAAATGCTTCAACATCTATTCGTTCGATTTCTTTTACTCCCATTATCTCTACTTTATGGATTTGGGGTGAGTATTCATAGATTTTTGTATCTGACAGAAATAATCAAACCATTAAAATTTAGCCTCCCCATTTTATCCATTGGGAATTTATCCGTTGGAGGTTCAGGAAAAACGCCCCATGTGGAGTACCTCGTTCATTATTTGAAAAATTATGTCCAGGTAGGGGTCTTAAGCAGAGGGTACAACAGGAAAAGTACGGGATTCATTTGGGTTGAACCCTATTTAAAATCAGATGAAGCCGGTGACGAACCTTTACAAATCAAAAGTAAATTTCCCGATGTTTCTGTTGCTGTTTGTGAAAGCAGAGTAAGTGGCGTTTCTGAAATGGTCGCCATAAACCCTGCTTTACAGGTGATTTTACTTGATGACGCTTTTCAACACAGAGCCATAAAGCCTGAACTCGATATTATACTGACTACCTTTCAGCAACCCTTTTTTTCCGATTATTTGTTACCCTTTGGAAGACTAAGAGAATGGAGAAATGCTTACAAAAGAGCTGATGTATTGATTGTAAGTAAATGTCCTGAAAGATTAACGGAGGAAATCAGGGAAGATTATTTGAGTAAAATAAATCCATTACCCCATCAGAAAGTATATTTTTCCTCCTTCAAATATGGAAATCCTTATCACTTGTTTAATCCGGAGATAAAATGGTTACCTCATCAGCTACCCTCCGTTTTATTGGTAACAGCTATCGCGTCTGTTCAATATTTAGAGGATTATTTAAAACCACGAACCTCCACATTAGTGCATCAGGTTCATGAAGATCATCACTATTTCACCCACTACGAAATGGCACAACTTCGAAAAAAGCTGGATGAAATGGAAGGTTCCCATAAAATCATTCTCACCACAGAAAAAGATGCTACCCGAATGTGGTTACACAAAGATTTTATAGAAAAAGAGAATCTTCCCATCTTCGTTTTGCCTGTAGCGGTAGTTTTTCATGGAAATGATGGCCACCTTTTCAACGAACAGATCAAACAATGCTTACTGGATTTTCAATCGTAACCTAGTTATTTACTCATTAAAAAAGGCAAAACACAGGAAATAATTCCCAAGTTTTGCCTTTTTTAATAAGCATAAATTAAACCAACATCAGAAAAATACGATGATTATCGGTTTCCTCCTGGACGTTTCCAACGTACTGGCGGGGCAGGTTCTTCTTTTAATTTCACTCCTTTAGTCTCCAATAATTTAAGTGCTTCCTGAACAGCTCTCTCTAATTGAGGATCCTTGCCAGCTAAAACAGCCGCTGGATCTTGCAGTACTTCAATATCAGGAGAAATACCTTCCCCCTCCACTGCCCAACGACCATCTGTATCAAAAAATCCACCTCTCGGAGCAACCATCCTGCCTCCATCTAAAAAACGGGGAGTATCCCAGGTGCCTACCAGACCCCCCCAGGTACGTGTGCCAATTAAAGGGCCAATCATTGATTTTTTGAACATGTAAGGCAATAAATCACCCCCAGAACCGGCTCGCTCGTTAATAATCATCACTTTAGGGCCGAAAATTCCTGACATAGGCGTGGTAGAAACAGTATGGCCATCCACTCTATTGTTGAAATAACCCATTAAAGGTCTGTTCATAACATCCACCATATAATCGGCCGCAGATCCACCACCGTTATTTCGCTCATCAATGACAGCTCCCTGTTTGTCTTGCTGTCCAAAATAATACCTGTTGAAATAAGTATAACCAGGCTGTCCTGTATTTGGAACATAAACATAAGCCAGTTTTCCATTCGATAAAACATCTACTTTGCGTCTGTTTCCTTCTACCCATTCTCTTAATCTTAATCCTGCTTCATTTGCAATTGGCGTTACCTCTATAACTTTTGATCCCTCAAATGCAGGCGTTGAATTAATTCGAATTTGGGTTAAACGACCCACTGAGCCAATGAATAGTTTATGTGGATTATTGTCAAAACTGAGCTTTTGCCCGTTTATTTCTAATAAATAGTCCCCTTCTTTAACGCCCAGTCCAGGAATAGCCAATGGAGCTACTAGATCGGGATTCCATTGCTCACCTGTCAATATTTTTTTAAACCTAAAACCTACACCTGTCCATTCATAGTCGGCACCTAAGAGCCCAACCTCCTGATTATTCAATGTGGGAAAATCGCCTCCACTGGTGTAAGAATGGCCTACTGAAACTTCGCCTCCTAAAATATCAACGACATAATTTAAATCGGTCCTATGTTTGACATGTTCAACCCAGGGTTGATACCACTCATAAATTTTATCCCATGGTGCCCCGTGCACATTATCAACATATAGAAAATCTCTTTGAAACCGCCACCCCTCTTTAAATATTTGTCTCCATTCTGATGTCGGGTCTATTTTCATGCCCATATTAACATTCAATTTTCCATCTCCAACCTTACCTGGTGACTCTGACTTAATAATTCCCCAGGTGCTCCCCGCCTGATAAAGAAGTTGTTTTCTATTTTGTGAAATAGAAATATTACTAATACCCCCAATTAATAAATCCGTTTTGCGTGTATTAAAAATGAATCTATGGATATTTAATAGCGGACTACCTTCTGTATTTTCAGAATAAATAATACTGCCACCTACCCCAGGGTACAAATGCTGGAATGATTTTTTAGGCAAATTTAAAGCGACAACACGTTGCTGAATACCGTCAAAATCGATTTTAATCATTTTCGATTTCACCGATTTATCTGTCGAATCCTTTATTGATTTTTCTTCATCACTTTGAGGTAATAAAGGTGATTTTCCAGCCGAAGAAAGTACCGTGGCATAAATAGCTCTCGACACAGGTTTATCGTAAGAAGTCATATCAAGCCAACCAGAAGCGACGCCAAAATCGGTGCTTGCTAAGAAAAACAACCATTCACCTCCCTCATCCCAGACAGGATCAATCGCGTCGGCCAAAGGATCGGTTATTGCTTTGGTCGTGCCCGACGTTAAATCATATACAAAAATAGAACGAAGCTGATTTGGTAAGCGGCGGGCATAAGCGACCCATTTCCCGTCGGGAGACCAAACGGGGAGTAAACTCCTGTCTGGATTTGCGTAGAGATCTGTATCTACTTTTTTAAGTAATCCTTTTTCAGTATCATAAACATATAAAGAATAATCTTTATCTGTAAATGCAATATGTCGATTATCAGATGACCACACAGGGTAAAAGTAAAAAGAAGGGGTATTTAATTTAATTGCTTTTTCAATAGTACCCAATTGATCAGCGACGACCAGTTGATATTCGCCAGATGCATCAGAAAACCAGGCAATTTTCTGACCATCAGCAGACCAGGAAGGATAACGATCGGCGACGCCTGGAGAATTGGAGATATTCCGCCAGGCACCATTTTCTTTAGGTACTGTAAAAATTTCCCCTCTATATTCAAAAATGGCTCTTTGCCCAGTTGGAGAAAGGGAAGGATTGGTCAGCAACTCAGGTTTTATTGTTTCCCAACGAGGCATGGACCAGGTAAAATCGCCTTTAACCTCAATATTTAACTGGTTTGATTTTCCTGATAATGGATTCAGCAGATGTAAATAGCCGCCTTGTTCATAAACAATTTCCTCCTGACCAGCATCCAGGCTTTTTACATCGAAATCTTTATGAAAAGTGTGTTGTTTAACTTGTTTAGATTTCCGGTCATAACTCCATATATTATTAGCATAATCTCTTTCTGAAAGAAAATAAACTTTGTCATTTAACCAAACAGGATCAGTATGTCTTTCGCTATTTAATTGAGGTGTTTGTTCTAATTTCATTGTTGCGAGCTCAACGATCCAGATAGGAAGGGCCTGTCCGCCTCTATAATTACGCCATTCGGGATCCCAAAAAGTGATTGGGGTAAATGCGGCAAATTTCCCATCGGGAGAAATCTCCCCAAAAGAAGCTTGGGGAATACCTAGATCTTTAGGCCACCCACCATCTTTATCCACATAAAAGAATTGATTAATTTTAGTTGGCATTCCAGCTGCACCTGAGCGAAAAAGCACTGATTTCCCATCAGGAGACCAACCCTGCACAAGATCTTCCCCTGGGTGCCAGGTCAATCTTTTCGGTTCACCCCCTTCGGAGGGAATCACGTAAGCGTCAACATTTCCAGCATATTGTGCTGAAAAAGCAATCCATTTTCCATCAGGTGAAAAATGCGGAACGCTCTCACTTCCTTCGTGGGAAGTTAATCGACGCGCTGCACCTCCATTTTTTTGAACAATCCATAAATCATCAGCATAAACAAAAGCAACCTGATCCTTACTGAGGGTTGGTTGTCTCAACAACCTGGTTCCTTGAGAAAAAGCGGTTGTTTTTATGCAGAATACACCCAAAAAAATCCAAACAGTGGGCGTAATCATTTTTAATAAACTATTTTTCATACACGTTTTTTTATAAAATTAATAAATCATTGGCTAAGTGTCAGTATATCTCCTTTTGAAAGATTAAAAACGAGCATCTCCCCTTCCTTTATATATGGGATGGATGACTTAAAAGGATGCTGCTCAAAAGGATTTTTAATATTCAAAACACCAGAAACAGTTGCCTCAATTTGAACCTTTGCCACCTTTCCATTTACCCTATTGGCAGACACTAAAAATGCTCCCTCGGTTCTCATTTGTCGAAAAGAAACCTGTTTCCAATCTGACGGAATGGCGGGAAAAAGATGAATAAAACCCGCATGGCTTTGCAAAAGCATTTCTTGTACGCCCGCGGCAAAAGCAAAATTTCCCTCGAGGGTAAAAGGTCGGTAAGTAAAAGTGGAATAGCCAAGTTTCGATTGATCGCCATTGGCGTGAAAACTATTTTTCAGACAAAAATGCTCAGCAAAAATACGCAGGGCCTTTGCTGCGCCCGTCCCATCAAAATTTCTGGCTTTTACATTGCCAAGCCAGGCAAAAGAATAGCCACAATATTGACTTGAACCATATTTATCTAAGGTATTTATAGTGTTTTGAATGATCTGTTTATCCTTTTCCCCATTTGAAACATCGACCAATCCTAGTGGATGGAAGGCTACCAAATGTGAAAAATGTCTGTGCGAGGCATCATACGGAAAATCTTTAGCAAAGGTGAGTCCCGATGAACGATCTACATCTAATTCACCCCATTCCCTACCCATTTTTTGCCATTTTATGGCCTCTTCTGGCTTATCGAGCTCGGTGGCCAATTCTGCCGTTTTGGAAAAAAGCCATTTTACCAAGCCCAAATCAAAATTGGTCATGGTTGAAAACCAGGCCTTGGGTGAATTATTAAAAATTTCAGGACTGGAGGAAAGGGGTAATTTTCTTATTCCTTTTTCGTCTAAAAGGGAAACTTCCTTCAAATATATAGCTACTTTTTCCAGCCAGGGATAAGCTTTTTCCGATAAAAAGGTTCGATCCATCGAGTAGCGCCATTGTAAATAGTAATGATGGGCAATCCAGGCCGATACCGTTGGCCCGAAAGAATATTGAATCCAGCCACCCATTGGACTACCTGCAAAAGTAGAAACGCCAGGAACATTGATTCCATTTGTTTGAAAATATTGTTTGGTATAGGCTTCAAAAACAGGTTTATTTTTCTCCAGCCAATCTATAAATCCCATGGATTGGCCTAATTTATTGGCACTATACGCTGGCCAATAACTTAGCTGTGTATTCAAATCGTTGTGAAAATCACCTTTCCAGGGTGGTAATTTACCATTGTCAGCCGTCCAGACTGCTTGCAAAGAAATGGGAGGAGCGCCATTACCCGACGCTGCACCGAATTTGTACTGCTCCAGATACCACTGTTTCATTAAAATACTATCTGGGATATTTATGCTACATTGTTCCCAATAGTCTAACCACCAATTTTTATGAATATTTAATCCTTTATTATAAGAATCAGCTGAAATTTGTTCTGAAGGCTGCGCTGCAGGCAGATGGTCGTCTGTATTTGTTTTAATCACCTGAATATTCCAAATCCCTGTCAAAACATCTCCTTCCAATTTCCATTGAACATTGATACGATAAGTAAAACCATTCCAACCCTCCTGGGTGTAGGAAATAAAGTTATTTTCCTTGTGCAAAACCCCTTTTGGATAACCCAATCGTCTTAAATCTTGTCCCGTTACTGGATTATCCTCCCCCGACGATGAGTCTACATTATAGGGAGGTGGAATCAATTCAGGTAAAACAGTTCCCTTTATATTAGAAAATTTAAACCAGCCCTCTTGTTTAGACGCATGAACAAAAGTCTCCAGGGTCATACCATTTGTCCATTCAACTTCGCAAAGTCCCTGTTTGAGAAACAGCTCAACGCGTTTCACTTCTGATTGGATATCAAAGGTTAAAGCTCCCGCGGGAATCTTTGAAGGCCCGGGATCTCTATCATAGGGAAGATCAAACATTTGCTGAACTTCTCCATATTTATTATTTTTCCAACGATCTATTACCCATTTAAAATTCCAGTTTTTATGATCGAGGTTAGCTGTAGGTCGAAGATCCCACAAATCGGCCCTATCTAATGAAAATCTTAACTTTCCTTCCTTTTCCCAAATAAGCGCCCCTAACATACCGTTTCCCAGGGGAATTGCTTCGTCCCAAGTAGTTGCAAGCTCTTCAAATAATAAATTCTGATGCCGACCTGGTTGTAATTCATCCATTGCATTTTGCCCTATCATCAGCGTAGAAAAAAGAAAAAAAAGTACTACCGACAACCTTTCTGCATTATAAACCATAAATAATTCGTTTGTTACCTCAAAAATTACTACTTTTTTAGCAACTTTTTAAAAAATGATTCTCATTTTTCGAATAATTAATTTTTAACCACAATAATTATCATTTTGTCCAGGCTACAATCTTTCATTTATTTTATACTTCGCTCTTTAGCCCAATTTGTACTACTTACTTATTTTAGGAAAGTATATGTCAAAAACAGGGAAAACTTTAATTTAAAAGGCCCTACCATTGTCGTAAGCAACCATCCTAACACGTTAATTGATCCGGTAATTATTGCTGCTTACTTGAATAAACCCATTTTTTTCCTTGCAAATGCCAGTCTTTTTAAAAATACACTGGTTGCTAAAATATTAAGGTATCTCTATTGTATTGAAATAAAAAGATTCGAAGATACGGGCGTCAAAACGCATGATAACTCTGCTGCTTTTAACCAAAGCAGTGAGCATCTTGCATCGGGTGGTAATATTTATATTGCCGTTGAAGGAACAAGTTATATGGAAAGAGTGCTCAGACCGTTAAAAACAGGTTTTGCCCGTATCGGATTTCAGGCTATAACAGGTCATGCAAAGGGAAAAGAAGTCTTTATTTTACCCGTTGGCATAAATTATGAAAAACATGACAAGTATGGTTTTGACTTAGAGGTTATTGTTGGCGAATCTATTCCCTTTAGCCATTATCTCGTTGATTATCATAATAATAATCAAAAAACTATAAAAGATTTAACGGCAGAACTACAATCTGTCCTTGGATCTTTAGTCATTCATACAACAGACCTGGATGAAGAAGCGCTATTACTGGATATTGAATCCCTTTTTTATGGAAAAACAAATCAACAGGAAACCACTGTTTTTGATACACACCGAACTACGCTGGAGCATATCAGGAAATGGGAAGATTCCAGAGGTATCTCCTTTCTATTATGGAAAAAAACATTTACTGGATTTACCAAATTACTTTCTGAATTCAAGCTTTCATTAAAAATACAATCACAGATATATAATAATACCTTTCCATTGAAGGAAAAAAATTTACTTGCTTTGCTTGGTTTCCCCTTTTATGCCTATTCTTTTCTAAATCATTTCATAGCGATTTGGATTCCCCGCTGGATTAAGAATAAATTAAATCTATATGTAGGATATAACTCGACAGTCAAGATACTGGCCGCCATTGTCCTTGCTCCTATTGCTTATAGTTTTCAATTTTTTTTAACATCAAAATATATTTCTCTCAACCTCGCCTTCATCAATATATTATTACTACCTCCAAGTGCCTGGTTTTTATTCAAATATGAAAAAAATATTCATGACCTTGTTTATTACTACCGATGGAAAAGGAACTTTAACAAAAAGATAAAGAGGCACCTGGAAAGCAGATTTAATGAAGTGGTTGAAATCTGGCATGAAGAAGCAGAAAAAATTAAAACTTCCCTGGATTGAATCTCATTTACCTTATTTCATTATTTATTGGCACCGTACAACTCTTGTTTTGGCTTTCGACCTACTTTTTAAGAAAAGGTATAAAAGCGTCAGAAACTTATGGGGCAACCACGCTTGAGCCATTGACCGTCATCCTTTCTGCCCGAAATGAGGCGCACAATTTATCGACATTTTTACCCCATATTTTAAGTCAAGATTATCCTAATTTTGAGATAATAGTAATAAATGACGATTCAACCGACCATTCTTCTGAAGTTTTAGACCATTATATGGCTCAATACCAAAATCTTAGGGTCATAAATATGCAAAATAAAGATAGAGAAGGAAAAAAACAGGCATTACAGGAAGGCATAAAACAGGCAAAATATGAATGGCTCGTTTTTACTGATGCCGATTGTTATCCCCAAAGTAATCAGTGGTTGCGTTCATTAGCGGCCAAATTCAATGACAAAACGGATATAATACTCGGCTATAGTCCTTATCAAAAAGGGAAAGGATATTTGAATGATTTTATAAGATACGAAACCCTTATGACAGCTGTTATTTATGGTACTTTCACCCAATTAGGTATGCCCTACATGGGGGTAGGAAGAAATATGGCCTATCGAAAAAGTAGGTTTCTGGAAAAAGTAGATAAAGAAAAATTTGAAAAAATATCGTTTGGCGACGACGACATAGCTGTCAATTCAATGGCCAACAGCCAAAATACTGCTCTTCAGTTTACAGAAAAAGCCAGAGTCATGTCACTGGCTAAAGCGACATTACCCGATTTTATTAAGCAAAAAACAAGACATATCTCCTCGTCGGCTTATTATAAACCGAATCATCAATGGCTATTGAGTCTGTTGGCCATAAGTCAGGCCATTTTTTACCCCTTTTTATTTTTTCTGGTATTTTATAACACCCAGGCGGCTATATACCTATTCATTTTTCGCATGACAATCTTTTTGCCAAACTCGATCCTTCTCATGAGAAAGATGGAATGCAAAGACTTAATTCATAAGGCAATACTTATGGATTTCCTGTTTTTCCTTTACTATTGGTACATAAGTTTCCGATGGATAAGCACAAAAAAAATCAGTTGGAACTAAAATTTAATTTTTCCATCTTCAACGAATAAAGGACCATTTTCAAGTTTTAAAACCCCTCTTGGACAAACTTCGGCACATATTCCACACCCTACACAGGATGAACGCACTATATTTTCGCCTTTTTGGGCATAAGACCTGACATCAATACCCATTTCACAATAGGTTGAACAATTACCACAGGAAATACATTGACCACCATTTACGGTAATACGGAATCGACTGAAAAACCGCTGTTGAATACCCAGTATAGCGGCCATTGGGCAACCGAACCGGCACCAAACCCTGCTTCCCATCAGAGGATAAAAACCAACGCCAATTATACCGGAAAAAATAGCCCCAACATAAAATCCATACCATTCTCTCAATTTCAAAGCATTAATCCAAAGGACAGGCTTATTATATGACCATGAAAAAATGATGCCCATAAACAGCACGACGCCCAGAGAGATAATCGACCATTTACCGAATGTTGAAATTCCTTTCAACCAACCTTTATTCCATAAGGCAAGGGCAATTATACCAGCTAAAAGAAGAAGGATTATAATTTTAAAATGCGAGAAAGTAATCCAATAGGTTGCAGGATTTTTTCTAAAAAAGCTATCTAAAATGGCCAGTGTCATTAAGCACACAATAAATAAAACGGGATAAATGATGCGTCGCTCCCATTTCCAGGCGGTCTCTGAATTATCGGATAAATGCCGAAATGGATCTCCTGCGGTTTCTGCTAATCCGCCACATCCACAAACCCAAGAGCAATACCACCTTTTTCCATAAAAATAGGTCAATACAGGGGAAATAATAAAGGTAAGGGCTAATCCCCAAAACATTAAAAACAAGCCGAAGTAGCCAGAGCTTAGCAGTTTCTTAATGTTCCAGTCAAAAAAGAAATAATAATTTAAAGGCCACATATTCTTTAAATCCATAGCGGGCTGATTCAAAGAAGCCATTATTTCAGGAATAATAAAAGCAAAGCACAACTGGAAAAACAGAAGGGACAAGGTTCTAATAACCTGATAATTATTATTTTTATACTTAATGATAAATTTTATTCCCATCAATAAAATAATCAAAGTGTATAAAAAACCATAAACAAACCATTGGGAGGCTACAGACCCATTAAAAAATATACTTATCTGATCAAACCAGGCGATGAATCCAGTATTTGGCATTCCTTTTTGTCCAAGACCCAACCATTGAGGAAAAAAATACAACGTAATGTACCCAAAAGAAAGAAACAAAGCGAGTAACCAACCCACGATGCCTCTATTTGATAGACTATTAAACCATACCCCTTTTTCATTTTTGACCTCAAGGCTAAGCATCCATTGACTCCACTTTAATATACTTGTCATATTATTTTATTATTATATATGTTTAATAATTCCATTTCAAACCTGGCTGAAAATTCCGAATCAAAATTTGCTGTTGGCAATGCGTGTAATACCTCGGTAATTTTCCATTTCTCAGTTATCCATTTTTCACAAACTTCTTGTCTGAACCGAATACCCAGCACACAGCATCCTAAAAATTCATCACTAACAGTGTCATAAACTAAACGGATTGATTTATCCTTTTGAGGATGTTTCCAAAAAACAGACCCATAAATTTCCTCTGGTGACACTGGAACGTGCCCATAAATTTGATATTCCAGATCAAAAAATTTGGCAGAATTGAAGAAAATCCCTTGATGATACCGTTGTGGATGATCGAGTAAAATATTTCTTCCTACATAGTCGCCCATCCTTTTTCCGGTGTACCAAAGGGTTTCCACTGATTTCCTACCAAAAGAAGACTCGACGTATTCCACACAATCACCCACTGCATAAATAGAAGGAATATTTGTTTGCAAACAGGCGTTCACTAAAACCCCATGATTGGTATGAATATTTGTATTTTCCAGGCAATTAATATTAGGTTTAACCCCTATACAAACGCAGACATAGTCTGTGTCCACTCTTTCACCAATTTGAGAATGCAAGGAGGTAACCTGACCAAATTCATTGGCATCAAAATGGGTAATTTCCCTTTCAAATCTAATATCTATCTTTTTATTTTTAAGATAATGAGTTACTAATTGAGCCTCTTCTTCCGGCAAAAAATTAGATCCAAACCATTTTTCTCTGACCCAAAAGGTAAAAGAAATACCTGTTGACAAAAACATTTCTGCCAATTCGACACCAATTAAACCTCCACCAATAATTGCGGCATGCCGAATGTTTTTAGCTGATTTTTGGAGTAAAAGTAAATCCTGCAAACTATAAAACCCTTGAACTCCACCTAAATTATGCTCATTTAGCCCAAGAGAACGGGGAACAGAACCTGTTGCTATAACGAGTTTATCATAAGATAGAATGCTTCCATCATCTAACACAACCTGTTGTTTATCAGAATCAATGGCCTCAACTGCTGCCAAAACCACCTTTATATTGTTCTTCTCCCAATAATCTGAGGGCATGGGTAAAATATCCTGGAACCTCATTTTACCAAGATAAACATACATTAAAGCGGGTCTTGAAAAAAAAGACTTACTTTCAGAAGTGACGATGGTAATATCTGCGTTTGACTGTTCTCTTAAAGTTTTAGCCACCGACACACCACTTATTCCAAAACCTATGATCACGATATGCATCTTCCTTTTTTTTCAAAAATTCACTTCAAATTCTTTAAAATATTGTCTTTCCATTCAGGAGGACTTATCTTTGAAGCGTAAAATATAAAAGAATGATAACGAGAATACAATTATTGCTGATTTTGTTTTCAGTAAATTATCTGCAGGGGCAAACTGCTGGCGTCATTTCATTGAATCCGGCAAAAACAGTAAAAGTTGTTTCTGTCGATTTAAAAGACAAATTTCTTGATTTAGAGATATATACGAAGGTGAAGAATATATCCAGTGATTCTATTTCCTTAAAATGGAAAAGAAGGCAACCGGGATTACCTGAAGGATGGATATCTCAGGTTTGCGATGGAATCACTTGTTTCGAGGATTTTGTAAGCACCAATATAGATAGTGCCAGTCGTATAAATATCCCGGTTACCTTAAAAGCTGGTGAAGAAAGGGAATTTATTCTTCATGTTTTTCCTGTAACAAAAGCGGGGAAAGGTAAAATATATATCGATTTATTCAGCTTAAAGAAACCTGATTCACTTCTAACCACCATGGAATTTGACCTTACCATCAATGGATTAAGTACGTCGAGCCAACGCATTGCGAATGAAAGGGAAGACATCCGCTTATCTCCCAATCCGGTAATCGATTATGTTACTCTAAATCATCCATTTGAGGAGCTGGCACATATTGACATTATCAATGTATTAGGCCAGCGAATAGGACGGATGGAAGCAAAAGATGATAACAAATATGACGTTTCCTTTCTTCCTCCGAATATTTATTTTTTAAAAGTTCAGCCAAAAAAAGGGCAGGCCTTAACTAAGATAATGGTGAAAGCTGGAAACTGATTCCTGATTAGGAAAGTCGGGAAAGTTCTTCCATAATAGATACTCCGGCAGAAGTACCAATTCTTTTTACGCCAAGTTCTTTGAACTGCATTAATGTGGCCAAATCTCTTATTCCACCTGAAGCCTTAATATTTATATTTTCCCCAACGACAGAGAGCATGGTTTGAACAGCGTCGAGCGTAGCTCCGCCACTAAATCCAGAAGACGTTTTGAGGAAATTCGGATTAAAATCAAGAGCAATGAGACAAATTTTTTCTATTTCCAGTTGGGTCAACTGCGAAGTTTCAAGAATTAACTTAATCACCTTCCCCTTCATGTGAGTTCCCAAAACCAGAGAATCAATTTCATTTCTGACAAAGCCCCAATCTTCATTTTTTATAGCACAAATATTCAGCACTGCGTCAATTTCGTCGGCACCTTCATGTATAGCTTTTTTGATTTCCTCCACTTTTGCAAGGACTGAGCTATAACCTAAAGGAAAACCTACTACCGTAGAAACTTTAACATCTCCCGTTTGAAATTCCAAAGCATTGCTAGCTTCTCTTACATAATAAGGAGGAATACAAACGGAGGCGAAATTAAAGTCCATCGCCTCTTCACATAACTGAATTATTTCAGCCTGTTTTGTATCTTGTTTTAATAAAGTGTGATCAATAAGACCCGCTATAGTTTTTGTGCTCATTTGTGTTTTGAAAGACTTAAAAAGACTTCCACATACAAATATAACATAAATATTACGAAAAAAATAATCTTAATTAAGTGGGCACTTAACGATAATTATTTATTATATTGCTGATTAAAAAATCATACAATGGCAGCTTATCAACTACAGATAAATGGCAAAAAGATAAACGCTGAAGCAGCAGCAGATATGCCTTTATTATGGGTCATCAGAGATATAGTAGGACTTAAAGGCACTAAATATGGGTGCGGCATTGCACAATGTGGTGCTTGTACTATTCACATAGACGGTTCGCCCGTGCGTTCATGTCAAATACCTATTTCCACCCTCTCAAAAAAAGCAAAAATAACGACCATTGAGGGCATTGGAGAGATTGAGTTACATGCCATTCAGGAAGCATGGATTGAGGAACAGGTTCCACAATGCGGCTACTGTCAGTCTGGTCAAATTATGTCTGCCGTTGCTTTATTAAAAGATAATCCCCAACCAACAGATGAGGAAATTGTTGCCTCTATGAATGGTAATTTATGCCGTTGTGGCACCTATAGCCGAATTCACCAGGGGATTAAAAAGGCGGCGATAGCCTTAAAAGAAGGAACAACTTCTCCAAGTAATGACAAATAATTAAGCATCTAATAGCAACATAACTTACATGAAACATTCCGCAAATTCCCGCCGATTTTTTATAAAAACAAGTGCCTTAGCAGGTGTTGGTCTGGTCATAGGCCTGCCGAAACTACAAGGTGAAGCTTTAAAATCAATCACTAAAAACCTACCTCCGGAATTTATAAATCTTGAGATTAATCCCTTTATAATTATCCGTACGGATGGAAGTATAACCCTGATTAATCCTCGTCCGGACATGGGGCAGGGTTCAATGCAAGCAGCCCCATCTTTATTGGCAGAAGAACTTGAGGTGTCTTTAGAAAAAGTAACTATTATCCAATCAGATGGGCAAAGTAAATACGGAAGCCAGCAATCAGGTGGAAGTAGTACGGTGAGGGGATTGTGGTATCCGTTAAGAAAAGCTGGGGCAGCAGCCAAAGAAATGCTTATTCAGGTAGCTGCAAGTCGCTGGGCAACCTCCACTGACCTTTGCTTTGCCAAAGACGCGACCATTTATTTGAAAAATTCTGATAAATCTTTTTCTTACGGTGAACTTGCCGAGGATGCGGCAAAACTGCCCGTTCCTAAAAACCCTAAACTTAAAAATCCCGCTGATTTTACCCTTCTTGGGAAATATAATAAACGACTGGACATACCCTCGAAAGTTACCGGAAAAGCTGTTTTTGGAATAGATATCGAAGTACCAGGTATGGTTTACGCTTGTATTCAGCATTCTCCAACCATTCATGCCTCCATTATAACTGTTGACGACACTCAATCTTTATTGGTTAAAGGCGTTGAAAAAGTAATCCGATGCAAACGTACTATGCCACATCGTCAATCTGACGCTGTAGCAGTCGTCGCCTCAACCTGGTGGGCTGCCCAAAAAGGCAGGTCTCTGCTAAATGTCAAATGGGACGATGGCCAGTTAGCTTTAACCCAAACCACCGATGCCTATTTTCAAAAAGCCTATGAAGCGGCTAAAAAAGAGGGGGTCCGACATGAGGAAAAGGGAGATTTTTTAGCAAAATTTAATTCCGCCAGTGCTAAACTCGAAGCCGTTTATGAAACCCCTTTCTTAGCTCATGCGCCAATTGAACCTGAATGTGCTGTGGTTCACTACAAGGAAGACGGAACAGCTGAAATTTGGGCTCATGTTCAAGGGCCAGATGGCGGATTGGCCGATGCAGCCCGATTCTTAGGCATCGATCAAGATAAAATTAAATTTCATGTGCCGCTCCTCGGTGGTTCTTTTGGAAGAAAAGCTTATCACGACTATCTCAGTGAAGCTTGTTTTTTAGCAAAAGAACTAAAAAAACCGGTTAAAGTTCTTTGGACCAGGGAAGATGATATCACTCAAGGGCCGTACCGACCTGGTATGCTTTCCAGAGTTCAAGGGATGGTCTCCAATGGTAAATTAACAGGATTCCACCATCATGCTATCGGAGAATCTATTGTTGGTCAGGTATTTAATGGCTTGAAACCTGACGAAGCTGATCCCTGGTTGTCAGGAGAACTAAGCACTGAAAATAATCAATATCAATTTCCTGTATCTAAAGTAAGTTGGACACACGTAAAAACGGATATCCCCATCGTTTGGTGGCGTTCTGTTTATGCTTCTAATTTTGGATGGGGACAAGAGTGTTTTATTGACGAACTGGCGCATCTGGCTGGAAAAGATCCCCTGGAAGCCAGACTTGCTATTCTCAAAGATGAGCGATTCAGAAAAGTGTTGGAAACATTGGCAGAAAAAGCGAATTGGAAAGAAAAGCTCCCCGCAGGAAAAGGTAAGGGTTTAGCTATTTTTGCTTCTTTTGGTAGCATAAGTGCCTGCTGTATTACAGTATCTACCTCAGGCAAAGGCATTATTATTGAAAAAGCCGTTTCGGTGATAGATTGTGGACATTATGTTAATCCTGACAACGTGGTGGCCCAAACACAGGGAAATATTGTGATGGGTATTTCCGCTGCTATAAAAGACGGCATTACTTTTTCTAATGGAAAATGTGATCAGACAAACTACCACGAATATCAGGTTTTACGGATGAACGAAACTCCTGAAATGGAAGTACACATCATTCAAAGTGGTGCTGAACCGGGCGGTGTCGGTGAACCTGGCCTTCCGCCAGTCGCTCCTGCCTTAGGCAATGCCATATTTGCCGCAACAGGCATCAGACTACGCAGACTACCCATTGATATATCTTCAATTTCTTAATTGGTTTGGATGGGAATTATCTATGCAGGTAATTCCCATCCTTTTCTCTCTGATTCCCTTATATACTCATCTGCTTTTGGCAATCCAACGGCTTTCATATTTTTAGCATCCCAATCGATTAATGCGCCTCCCAACCGAAGAGAAAGTACACCTAAGAGAGTGATTTCGGTAAGATGAGCGCCGTATTCAAAATTGGAACTAGCGGCAGGTCCTCCTTTAATTGCATTAATCCAGTCCCGGTGATGCCCCTCGGTAGGAGGTAATTTAAAAGTAGTTTCCACCGACTGGACCAGGTTTTTGTCTGAAAAAACCTTAGGTGTATCGCCATTTCCCGTTACCATGACGCCCTTTTCTCCTACATACATGGCTCCTCTTCTGGAAAAGACGATATCAGATGGAAGTTGCTTAGGTTTTTTAGGATATAAACCACCCGAATACCAGGTAACCTCGATAAATTCATTATCATTATTCCCGTCTGGAAAACTGAAATATCCAATTTCTCCGTAGGGAATTATGTCCGAATTACTAAATCCTGCAGGGTGCACCTGTATTTTGGTAGGTAGTCCAAGTTCCAGGCCCCAGGTGGCGGCATCGAGGTCATGGCATCCAAAATCTCCCAAAGCGCCTAATCCAAATTCCCAAAAATCGCGCCAGGTAACCGGTGCATATAACTCATTAAAAGGTCTGTTTGACCTGGGTCCAACCCAAAGATCCCAGTTTAGTCCTTTTGGCATGGGCGATGCAGCGGTGGGCATTTCTTTCAAACTATTTGTCCATCTCGTGGCAGGCACCCAGGAGTGAACCTCTCTTACCTTTCCTATCACTCCGGAACGAAGATATTCGACTGCATTCCTGATGGCAGGCGAACTATGTAGTTGGTTACCCATTTGAGTGGCTAAGCCAGTCTTTTTTGCCATTTTTGAAACCTCGCGCGCCTCATGAATATTATGAGTGAGTGGTTTTTCGCAATACACGTGTTTGCCTGCTTGCATTGAAAGCATGGAAACGTAGGCATGTAAATGATCTGGCGTAGCGCAAAGAACAGCATCTAAAGACGTCTCTTTGGACAACATTTCCCTAAAATCGATATATCTGTTTACTTTTGAATACCCTGATTTTTCCTTATAATGATTCTCCACCATGTCCGAAACTGGCCCCAACCCTGCATCGGTCTTATAATAAAAACGGTTTAAATCCCAATATTCTGCCGGATCAGCCAAACAAGTAACTTGAACGTCATTCAATTTAAATAAATCCCGCACATTTTCCTTCCCTTTTCCTCCAGCACCTACCAATCCTACATTTACTTTATCACTCGGTGCGGTAAAGCCCTTTCCACCCAATACATGTCTGGGTATAATCATAAATGAAGCCGCCGCCGCGGCTGTGGTCATAAATTTTCTTCTATCTATTTTTTTCATTGCGCAGTCTGTTTATGAAGCATAATACAATATAACAAATAATTAAAAAAAGGAAAAATCGAATTTGTTTTACAGTTCGTCGGCTTAAATTTAATTGTATGGTAAATAGGCCTTATATTTGGAACATATTTTTAGAAAAATGAAATTACAACACTGCAGCCTTATCCTTACCGTAACATTAATGTTCCTTCTTTCATCATGTAAAGAAGAAGTTAAAAAAACGGTTGAACCTGCAGCTATAGGCAGTATTTACGTAAGATATTTAAATCCTGAGGGTTACTATACCGTTCAGGTAGAATTTGGCGAGCAATTATCGGATAGCATTTTACAAAAGCCCGATTGGAAGTCAGTCCCCGCCTTCAACAATATTTTGTTACAAGAGAAGCCCCGTTCGGAATTTACCAGATTCTACGCCGGAGAATTTTTGGCCCCCTATCAAAAAAATATGAAGGTTGACTTGATTCACTGTCCCAAAGGGCTTCAAAAAGTAAATTTGTCCCTTACACAACCCAATCTCATCGTTACCAATAAAAAGTTAATCTCCTCGAAAGACTTCACCTTCAGTTTGCAAGACGAACAATTACTGCAATCCGAAGAAACATTGGTTATTCTTTTAATTGATGAGAAACAACAAGGAGTAAATTTAGAAATAAAAGGTCCTCAGCCGGACAATGAGTTTGTTATTCCCGCAGGATTCACAAATAATCTTTCACGAGGAAATTTAGAATTAAACTTGATAAAAAAGAAGATTTATTCTTTAAAAGAAGGCAATAGTAAAATTTTAATTAATTTAGAACACTATTCACCACCAATTATATTGAATTTACAATAATTCATTTCCTGCGTTCTATATTTTTTTTCTTTAGCATGTAAAAAGGCACTATAAAATCCCTCAAATCCAAGTTGTTAATCTTATATTAGCGCCAATTTAACGACAACCAACCCATGCCAAAAGATTCTTCCATACGTTCCGTATTAATTATCGGCAGCGGACCTATAGTTATAGGACAAGCCTGCGAATTTGATTACTCAGGATCTCAAGCATCGCGTTCATTGCGGGAAGAGGGCATCGAAGTGAGTCTCATTAATTCCAATCCGGCTACCATTATGACGGATAATATAATGGCAGACTATATCTATTTGCTGCCATTAACCGCTGAAAGTGTCATTCAAATACTGGAAGAAAGGAAAATTGATGCGGTGCTACCAACGATGGGCGGTCAAACGGCTTTGAATCTTGCCATTGAAATTGACAAGATGGGGATATGGGAAAAGTATGGCGTTAAAATGATTGGCGTTGACGTTGCGGCTATTGAACTAACAGAAAACAGGGAAGCTTTTCGTCAGCACATGCTTAAAATTGGGCTCTCTGTAGCACCATCATTTATTGCTAATTCTTTCCTTGAGGGCAAAGAAGCGGCTCAAAAAATAGGATTCCCGTTGGTTATCAGGCCTTCCTACACCCTTGGAGGAACGGGAGGTGCTATTATTATGCAGGAAATTGACTTTGATGCCGCCCTAAGACGTGGTTTAAATGCTTCTCCGACGCATGAAGTTCTCGTTGAGAAAGCAGTTTTAGGCTGGAAGGAATTCGAACTGGAGTTACTGCGTGACAAAAATGATAATGTCGTTATTATCTGTACCGTTGAAAATCTTGACCCCATGGGTATTCATACCGGTGATTCCATTACGGTGGCTCCCGCGATGACCCTTTCAGATACAGCCTATCAGCAAATGAGGGATGAAGCGATTCAGGCCATGCGCTCTTTAGGTAATTTTTCAGGAGGTTGTAATATACAATTTGCTCAAGATCCAATCACTGAAAAGTTAATCGTCATTGAGATAAATCCCAGAGTTTCCCGTTCCTCAGCCCTGGCGTCAAAAGCAACAGGTTACCCTATCGCAAAAATCGCTTCTAAGCTAGCCTTAGGCTACCATTTGGATGAGCTTAAAAATCAGATTACAAAAACAACTTCTGCCTTTTTTGAACCTACCTTAGATTATGTCATTGTTAAAATACCCCGTTGGAATTTTGACAAATTCCCTGGTGCCGACCATCGCCTGGGTCTTCAAATGAAGTCGGTAGGTGAGGTGATGGGCATTGGACGTAATTTCTTAGAGGCTCTTCAAAAGGCTTGCCAATCACTGGAAAATGGGAAAATTGGCTTAGGCGCCGATAATAAGGAATGGACAAATATTGCCGACGTTTTAAAGCGCATGGAAGAGGTATCAGATGATCGTCTTTTCAGATTAAAAGATGCTATGAAACTTGGTGTTGCTACCCAAACGCTTCAAAACCTTACCCGCATAGATCCCTGGTTCTTAAAACAGATCAAGCGCTTGCTGAAATATGAAATCAGCTTAGGAAAATACCATACCATTCAAGATGTTCCCGCGTCCTTTTTAAGAGAATTAAAAGAAGTAGGCTATTCTGACCTCCAGATTGCCAGGTTGATGCACGAAGAGGAGGAGAATGTTCGCGCCTATAGAAAATCATTGAATATCAGGAGAACCTTTAAAATGGTAGATACCTGTGCTGCCGAATTTGAAGCTAAAACACCCTACTTTTATTCTACCTTCGATCAGGAAAATGAAAGTATCCCAAGTGATAAAAAGAAAGTAATCGTCCTGGGTTCTGGTCCTAACAGGATTGGCCAGGGCATTGAATTCGATTATTGTTGTGTCCACGGTTTACTTGCCATCAAAGATGCTGGCTTTGAATCGATTATGGTAAATTGTAATCCGGAAACCGTTTCCACAGATTTTGATATTGCCGATAAACTATATTTTGAACCAGTATTTTGGGAACACCTGGAGGAGATTATTGAGTTGGAAAAACCAGAAGGAATTATCGTTCAATTGGGCGGTCAGACCGCTCTGAAACTGGCGAAAACTTTCCATGAAAAGGGCATTCCTATCATTGGTACTTCTTACCCCAATATGGATCTGGCTGAGGACAGAGGCGCCTTTTCAGATTTATTGAAAAAACTAGGCATTCCATATCCTGAATATGGCGCAGCAAAAGAAGTGGACGAAGGTATCGAAATTGCTAAAAGGGTAGGATATCCAGTTTTGGTTAGACCTTCTTACGTTTTAGGTGGCCAAAGTATGCGCATTGTTATCAATGACCAGGAACTGGAAGACCAAATGCTCCATATCCTTAAAAACTTGTCAGGCGATACCATTCTCATTGACCATTTTCTCGATAGAGCTAAAGAGGCTGAAGTAGATGCTATTTGCGATGGAGAAACCGTTCACATTATGGGTATTATGGAACACATTGAACCTGCAGGTGTTCATTCCGGAGACTCTTCAGCTGTTTTACCTACTTACAGTTTAAGTGTCGAAGCGGTAACAGCCATGGTTGAATATACAGAAAAACTAGCGTTTGCCCTAAATATTAAAGGACTTATAAATGTTCAGTTTGCTATTAAAGATAACAAAGTATATGTTATAGAGGCTAATCCGCGGGCGTCAAGAACTACCCCATTTATTGCAAAAGCCTATCAGGTTCCTTATCTTCAAATAGCCACTAAGGTGATGTTGGGTACACACAAACTAAAAGATTTTGATATTAAACCGCAACCCCGCGGATTTGCTATAAAAGTCCCTGTCTTTTCTTTTGATAAATTTCCGAATGTTGATAAAAACTTAGGGCCTGAAATGAAATCTACGGGAGAGGAAATCAGATTTATTAAAGACTTGAGTGATCCTTTTTTCCGCATGCTGAACAACCAAAGGAACATGTATTTAAGCCGATAAGTGTTATACCTTATTATCAGATAGTAAGCTTGAATATTTTGGACAAGTTGGTAATTGCATGATTTGACCTAACCTTGAATGGTCAATATAATATAATGGCTTTGGTAAGTTATTTCGTTGGATACTTTCTCTCGCCGGTATCTAAAAGTTGGAACCGGATATTCCCTATACCTGACAAGGTATCGGTTCGCATAAACTGCGCAATCGTTATTTTGTAATTACCCTTTGCTGGGAATATAATTTGTTCCTGAAGTGCAATTTCAACTTTACAGACTGTCTTATTACATTGACCGACCCAGGCTCCGGTCTCATTAGTCAACGCCAGAGAAAGAAGTTGAGAACTTAGTTTCCCGTCCGGGAAAAGGGTATGAATACGCGTATAAACATTTTCAAAATTAAAATCAGGCGTATGATTTAGCTGTAAGCGCATAGCATACAGCCTGTTAGTATCTGAAATAGAAAAATCCACTGAAAGACTGTCACTGAACATCCATCCAATAGATTCTTCGACATCTACCTCCTTTTCGAGAATAACCTTTTCTTTACTACAGGAAAAGGAGATAGATATTAAAACAAGAAGAAAAAAATGGCGAACATTCATAACATCCATTATTTAAAATAATCGCGTAATTTTTCATATAACGTGCGATCAGATTTCTGAGGAGAAGGCGTGAAATTAGGCATTGACCTCATTTTTTCAAGAAGGTCACGTTCCTCCTGCGTTAGCTTTTTGGGCGTCCATACATTCACATGAATCAGTTGATCTCCCTTACCATATCCTTGGACCGTTGGAAGCCCTTTGTCTTGTAAACGAAATATTTTACCTGATTGTGTGCCGGGAGGAATTTTAATTCTAACTTTTCCGTCCAGCGTAGGCACTTCGACTTGTGTACCGATAGATGCATCAGCAAAACTCAAAAACTGTTCAAAAAGGATATTCTGACCATCCCTTTGTAAGAATTCGTGTTCTTTTTCCTCTATATTTATAATAAGATCGCCGGCTGGGCCACCTTTTTGCCCTGCATTACCTCTGGTCCGCATACTTAACTGCATACCCGCTTCTACCCCTGCCGGAATATCTATATCAATGGTTTCTTCTCCATGGGACGTTCCTGAACCTTTACAACCACCACAGAAGGAAGAAATTATTTTCCCGGAACCATTGCACGTTGGACAAGTTACCGTAGTTTGCATTTGACCTAAGAAAGTATTTCTTACCTGCCGAACCACCCCATTTCCACCGCAAGTATTACAAACCTTTACAGAACTGGAATCTTTAGCTCCGGAACCATTACAAGTATTACAGGCAACTTCCTTTTTAACTTTAATTTTTTTGTGTACGCCATGAGCAATTTCCTCGAGCGTTAAGGACACTTTAATACGCAAATTGGAACCTTTTTGCCCACGCTGTCTTCCTGAAGCGGCACCACCGCCTCCACCACCGAAGAATGAACCAAAGCCAGAGTCACCAAAAACATCACCGAACTGACTAAAGATATCATCCATGGTCATACCTCCACCAGAGAAACCTCCCTGACCATCCACTGCAGCATGACCATATCGATCGTACTTTGCTTTTTTATCGGGATCAGAGAGCACTTCATAAGCTTCTGCGGCCTCTTTAAACTTATCTTCTGCAGCCTTATCATCAGGATTCCTATCGGGATGATACTGGACAGCTAGTTTACGGTAAGCTTTTTTGAGTTCCGCAGCATCTGCTGATTTTGAAACGCCCAAAACCTCATAATAATCTCTTTTAGCCATAATTGATGGTTCTTCTTATTAATTTTAACAAGCCTGATTTTAATTTCCAACCACGACTTTGGCGTAACGGATAATTTTATCGCCTAGTTTATAACCCTTTTCTATCGTATCAATCACTTTACCCTTCAGTTCTTCGGAGGGTGCTGGAATTTCAGTCAGCGCCTCATGAAACTCAGGATCAAACGGCTGATGGTGAGTATCCATAGGCTCGAGCCCTTTATTTTTTAAAACGGCATATAGCTTATGATACACGATATTAGCCCCTTCGCTGAACACTTCTGTACTCCCGGGTTCGTCAGCCAACTTTTTAGCTCTATCGAAATCATCCAAAACCGGTAAAATGGAAAGGATTGTTTCCTGCGCTGCGGTCCGCATTAAGTCGAGGCGTTCTTTAACCGTTCTTTTTTTATAATTATCAAATTCAGCGAAAAGCCTTAAGTATTTATCTTTAAGCTCCTGATTTTCAATTTCTAATTTTTCAATACTCTTTGGGGCATCCTCATTTTGAGTTTGATTATTATCGTTGTCCTCTTGCGGTACCGAACTATTGTCAGGAACTTCCTCGTTCTCAATTTCAAAATTTTGACTCATACTCTTTTTTTTAGTAGGTATAGAACATATCAATTATATTGCCATATTTTAATTTGCGACAAATTGTCATATATTACGTGATTCCCCTTTCAATTTGTCTCTTTTTTGGCATTCTTTTCCAAAAAAGAATCTAACATCAGAAGATCTAAATTTCTTGCCAAAACCTTTCCATCAGGACCAATCAGATAAGTAGAAGGAACCTCTTTTATTTTATACAACGAGGCAATAGGAGCGTCAAAAAATCGTAAACTTTCCGACAGATCTAAAATATGAAAAGGCCAGTCGAGTTGATCATTCTGAATAGCCTGTAACCAGGCACTTTCCGATTTTTCTATCCCAATACTTACCAATTGAAAGGAATTTGCCTCTTTAAACCGAGCATTTTTATATTTTTGATAGATAGCCCTAAGTTGCGGATTCGACCTTCTACAGGGACCACACCAACTACCCCAGAAGTCAATAAAAACATAATCACCTTTGAAATTATTGAGATTAAATGATTCACCGGTGAATGTTTTTGCAGAAAAATCTGGAACAAGGTCATTTTCTATATAAGTAGGCTTAAAATATAAATACCTTCCAATAAAAACGGAAAGAATACCTATTATAAGGAACCAGGTAACTTTATGACTCATTTTTGTTACATTTGATACGATTGAAACTTAACATAGATAATAGCTAATAAGAGGAAAAGGTTGTTTAAATGTGCTATATTCGAACCTTAAATAAAGCTTAAACCGAATGCTATGAAAGCCATAATTCCTGTTGCAGGCGCTGGCACTCGATTACGACCGCTAACCTATACGCAGCCAAAGCCACTTATTCCAGTGGCTGGAAAACCTATTCTTTCTTTTATTATTGATACCCTCATAGAACAGGGCGTTACTGAATACCTGATTATTCTGGGTTATCTGGGAGACAAGATAAAGGCTTTTGTGGAAGAAAAATACCCTCATCTTTCTGTATCTTATATTTATCAAGAAGAGCGACTTGGCTCAGCTCATGCTTTGTGGATTGGAAGACACTTTTTTAATGATTCCGATGAAGTAATTATCGCCTTTGGTGATGCTATCATCGATGTTGATTTTTCCATCTTCATGAAATCTCCTCATAGTTGTATTGCAATAAAAAGGGTAACCGATCCCAGAGAATTTGGCATTGTCGAATTAGGCAATGATAACATGATAACCAAAGTTATCGAGAAACCCTCCATTCCAAAGTCTAACAAGGCCATGGTTGGTATTTATAAAATAAAGGAAGTTCCTCAACTTATTGAAGCCTTAACGTATAATATTGAAAACAATCTTCACACCGATGGCGAATTTCATCTGACCGATGCTATTATGCGAATGATTTCCAGTGACATCTCGTTTTCTGCAATAGAAGTGGATAATTGGTTCAATTGTGGCAAAAAGGAGATTTTGCTTGAGACCAACGCTATTTTTTTAGATAGGGAAGGATACGCATCCGTTGATTTACCGCCTTACGACAATACCATTATCATACATCCCGTAAGTATTGGTAAAAAATGTAAGTTAACCCATTCTATCATTGGACCTCACGTTACCATTGGAGATAACGTGGAGATTATCCAATCTATCATTTCACATTCTATCGTAGGAAATTACAGTAAGCTAAACGAGATTATCCTAAATAAATCAGTTGTTGGAAATGATGTAAGTTTATCCTCCGCCGGACAAAGTCTGAGTATTGGCGACAATACAGAAATTGATTTTGGTCATCAATAAAAAATCCTCCATAAAACATTATAGTAATATGGAGGATTTTAAAGTCAAGCTTTATCCTAATATTTAGGAAGAAGCTAAAGCCGAAGCACCGCCAACAATTTCAAGAATTTCTTTGGTAATAGATTCTTGTCTTGCCTTATTATAGGATATTTTAAGATCTCTTAAGAGTTCATTTGCATTATCTGTAGCCTTATCCATCGCCGTCATTCTTGCTCCGTGTTCAGAAGCGTTTGTGTCTAGCACACACTTCTGGAACTGAGACTTCAAAATAGAGGGAATAAGGAAGGTAAGTAAAGAACCTTTATCTGGTTCAAAAATATAATCGGCATTACTTTTAGCACCTTCTTTAACATCTAAAGGCTGTACAGGAAGGAAAGCCTCCAGTTCGGCAAATTGGGTAGCTGCATTTTTAAACCTACCGTAAGCTATATCCACTGCATCGAATCCACCCTTTTCAAAGGTGTCCATTAGAAAAGTGGGTACTTTAGCCACTGAATCAAAAGATAGATTCTCAAAAAGGGAAACATAATCCCTAATAAAATGAGCTTTAGGATAACGTTTAACTAAATTTTCATATCCCTTTTTACCAACGCAAAGGATGGTCAAATTACCATCCTCGAGCACTTTTAAATATTTATCTTCAATGGCCTGAATAGCCGCTTTCACTACATTGGTATTAAAAGCACCACAAAGGCCTCTATTGGAAGTTACCACCACGACACAAGCCTTAATTACTGGTCTTTGAACACTAAAAGTAGAAGAAAAGTCACCATCTAAATTGGACAAAATATTTCTGAGCAGCGATGATTGCTTTTCAGCATAGGGTCTCATTTGCTGAATAGCTTGCTGCGCACGCCTAAGCTTAGCAGCAGAAACCATTTTCATCGCTTTAGTAATTTGCTGAGTACTATTTACCGAGCGAATCCTTTCCCTTACCTCTTTTAAATTGGCAGCCATAATTATTTATTTAAACAAAATTTAAAGCGAGTATGCTTTTGATAATTCTTCAGCGAGAGCCTCAATACGTTGAGTGTCCTCTTTATCCAATTTACCAGCTTTAAAATTCTGTAAAATCTCAGGATGTCTTTTTTCGAGTGTCACCAAATAGTTATTTTCGAATTCCGATATTTTATTAACGGGAACATTACGCAACTTTCCAAAAGTACCTAAAAAGATAATAGCTACTTGTTTTTCAACAGAAAGAGGAGAATATTGTGCTTGCTTAAGCACTTCAACATTACGTTTTCCTTTTTCAAGTACAGCTTGTGTAGCTGCATCCAGATCGGATCCAAATTTAGAAAACGCCTCTAATTCACGATATTGAGCCTGGTCTAACTTCAGGGTACCAGCCACTTTTTTCATGGACTTGATTTGAGCATTTCCACCCACACGGGATACGGAAATACCTACGTTTATGGCTGGACGAATACCGGCATTAAACAAGTTAGTTTCCAAGAAGATCTGACCATCGGTAATAGAAATTACGTTGGTAGGAATATAGGCAGAAACGTCAGATGCCTGCGTTTCTATGATTGGTAGTGCGGTAAGAGATCCACCTCCTTTAACCATAGGCTGACCATTCGCATCTTTTCCATTTTTCAATGATTCGGGTAAATCATTCATTGTTCTGGCAATGCCATCATTATTGATGATTTTAGCCGCTCTTTCCAACAAA
The DNA here is from genome assembly GCA_021299835.1 of Saprospiraceae bacterium. Classification (GTDB taxonomy): domain Bacteria; phylum Bacteroidota; class Bacteroidia; order Chitinophagales; family Saprospiraceae; genus BJGN01. The sequence goes on from JAJTER010000003.1 coordinate 30,065, forward strand.
CGAGAGTGAAGATAGAAAACGTCACCCGGATAAGCTTCACGACCTGGAGGACGACGTAAAAGCAAGGAAACTTCACGATAAGCAACCGCTTGTTTTGACAAGTCATCATAAACAATAAGCGCCGGACGACCAGTATCACGGAAAAACTCACCGATAGAAGCACCCGCAAAAGGAGCATAGAACTGAAGAGGCGCAGGATCAGAAGCTGAAGAAGATACAATAACCGTGTAGGCCATAGCTCCGTTTTCTTCCAGTGTTCTGGCTACTTGCGCTACGGTAGAAGCTTTTTGTCCTGAAGCTACATAAATGCAATATACAGGTTCACCCCTATCGTAAAATTCTCTCTGATTTATAATCGTATCAATAGCAATGGCCGTTTTTCCTGTCTGACGGTCGCCAATAATTAATTCTCTCTGTCCTCTACCAATAGGAATCATCGCGTCGATGGCTTTGATACCTGTTTGAAGTGGCTCATTTACTGGTTGACGAAAGATAACACCCGGCGCTTTTCTTTCCAGTGGCATCTCATAAAGATCTCCTTTGATGGGACCCTTTCCGTCAATAGGTTGACCCAAAGTATTTACAACACGGCCAACAAAACCTTCTCCCACCTTAATGGAAGCAATTCTATTGGTTCTGTGAACCCTTGAGCCCTCACGAATACCGTCAGCTGAACCCATGAGTACCACACCGACATTGTCTTCTTCAAGATTTAGAACGATGGCTTGTGTACCTGTACTAAATTCAACCAATTCACCTGATTGAGCATTATTTAATCCATACACACGAGCAATTCCGTCTCCAACTTGAAGTACGGTACCGAACTCTGCTAACTCAGCAGTATCATTAAATCCAGAAATTTGTTGCTTCAGGATTTGGGAAATTTCTTCAGGTCTTACGTCACCCATTTTTTTATGTTTTGCTACTGATTCAAATAAATATTCACTGGCACGCTAATTATCGCGCTATAATTTTAGACTCATAGAGATTCTCTGCAAATGATTTCTTCAGCCTAAAAATTTGATTTTTAACACTGGCATCATAAACATAATCCTCCATTTCAATAATAAACCCACCGATTAAAGATTCATCAACAACCGTTTCCAACTCAATATTCTTGAAACCGACAATAGATGCGGAAGCCATTTTTATAATTTTTTCCTGATCCTCTTTAATTAATGGTTGAGCTGAAATAACCTTAACGGTAGAAATCTCCTTTAACGTTTTATATTGAGAAAGAAAAGAATCGACAATTAAAGGAAGATTAATTTCCCGATGTTTTGTTACTAATAATTGAAGGAACAACAAGGTTAATTTACTTAATTTATCTTCAAAAAGAGTAGACAAAATACTCTTTTTCTTATCATAAGAAATCACCGGACTTTTAACAAATGCAGAAAAATCTGCATTTACCCGAAGCAAATTTTTTAAAACTTTTACATCGGCTAAAGCTGATTCAACCTCGTTTCTCTCCAAAGCGAGATCAATCCAGGATTTAGCGTAACGAAAGGCAATTTTATTTGTGGTCATTTTATTTACTTAAAGGCATGCAAAGACTAATTTTCGAAACGAATTTCTTCTACTAGTTTTTGTGTTAATTGTAAACTCTCTTGTTTGTCAGAAAGACGTTGATGAATTAATTTCTCAGCAATTTCTATAGACAACAATCCGATATCATTTCTAACATTCGTTAGCATTTCCATTTTTTGGTGTTCAATTTCTATCTTAGCTGCCTGTACAATTTTTTGTGCTTCCTCTTTTGCTCTTTCTCTTGCTTCGCTGATAATTGATTCCTTCGCCTCTTTAGCTTCCTTTAAAATGGCTGCCCTTTCTTCCGCTGCTTGCTTTAATAAATTTTCATTATGTGATTGTAGAGAAGAGATCTCCTCTTTTGCTCTTTTAGCTGAGTCCAAAGAATTCTGGATATCTTGTTCCCTCTCCTTTAATGCATTTTGGATAGGTTTGAAGGCAAATTTACCCATCAATCCCCAGAAAAGAAGGAAGATGAGCGTCGTCCAGATTAATAAACCTGGTTCGGGGCGAATCACTGAAAAATCGGCTAAGAAAAGCATCATTTTATATTTTTTTAACTTGGTATTTACCAATTCGTTTAATAAAGGGTAGAAATGCTGCCAGGTGCCAACCGCACCCGACCTGCATTTCTTTCATTTTGATTACTTAACGAAAATCGATAAGATAATCGCGATAAGGGCAGCACCCTCAATAAGAGCGGCCATAAGGATCATGTTAGAACGGATATCTCCAACTACCTCAGGTTGACGAGCAATGGCTTCCATTGCTTTTGAACCGATGTTTCCAATTCCAATTCCAGCACCTATTACGGCTAATCCTGCACCAATTGCGGCTAATGTTCCAGTCATGATGACAATTTTTATTATAAATTATTAATGATGTTCGTGATGTTCTTCAATGGCAGCACCTATATAAGATGCAGTCAATATACAAAATACAAATGCTTGCACAAAAGCTACTAAAAGTTCAATAGCCATCATGAATAAGGTAAGTGGTACAGCCATAACTCCTCCTAAGATGGAACCACCCAGATTTTCTCCCGCTTGTCCAAAAATAAATATCAAACTGACAAATATGATGATTACGATGTGACCAGCCGTTATGTTGGCAAAAAGACGCAACATAAGGGTCATCGGTTTAATAAATAAACCTAACAATTCTACTGGCGTTAATATAAATTTGATAGGCAAAGGAACGCCTGGCATGTTAAAAACGTGCTGCCAGTAATTTTTGTTTCCACTAAAATTGGTTATTAGGGCTGCAATAACCGCCAATACTAAAGTGACGGATAAATTTCCTGTTACGTTACCACTTCCCGGGAAAAAAGGCAATTGCCCTATAAGATTCAATCCAAGTATAAAAAAGAAAATAGACATCAGGTAAGGAAGATATTTTTCGTATTTGCTTCCTAAAAAAGGGATGGCTACCTCATTTCTGATAAACTCAAATAATGGCTCTATCACGGCTTGTACCCCTTTTGGTGCCTGACCCTTTCTGGTGATGTAACTTACTGCTGCTTTCCTGAAGAGGAAAAACAAAATCAGGAAAGCCAATATCATTGTGAAAACATTTTTTGTCATACCGAAATCATAGAAAGAGGTGACCCCACCACCCATAATTCCTCCATCGTAAGATGTTTTCTTATCTAAATCGTAACATTTTTCTTTATAAACTACCTGATGCGTAACTTTTCCGTCGGCAGCCTCCTTTTCTGTATAACAGGATACCTCAACCTCACCATCCATTGGAAAACCTTCCTGGTTTACTCTCATAATAGATCCATGAACCATTACATATCCATCAATGGCCTTTGTTCCTGAACCATGATGGTGCATATCAAAAGCATTGGACATTAAAAAAGTGAATCCATTTCCTGGAGAGTAAAGTAAGCAAGGAAGCGGAAGATAATAATCGCCAAATAAATGGAATGCATTAGCGTCGGCAATATGGTGAAAAGCAGAAGCACCCGGGTCATATTTCTCCTCATGATGACATGAACATTCATCGTGATTGTGCGTTGCATTCTCTGATTCCCCTGTATGAGTTTCTGCGCCTTCAACAATAAATGTATTCGCCATTATAACGAACAAACAGATGAATGGAACCACGAATTTTTTCATTCTAATTATTCTTTTATAGCGCTTTTTTAAAATCGCCACAAATTTAGGCATTTAAATGATTTAAAAAAAATATGTAGTAATTTATTTTCTTTTTACTTTACTTTTGAGTGACCTTAAATCTCCAAAATGGCTAAATATGACATTCTAATTATCGGTTCCGGCATTGGCGGACTGACCACAGCAATCAAAATCGCAGAAGATAATCCCGAATTATCTGTTTGTGTTCTTACTAAAACAGATGAAGGTGAGAGTAATACGAGATATGCACAGGGCGGTGTTGCCGCAGTATGGAACCCGGAAGTTGATTCTACTAACAAACATAAAGAAGACACGCTTGATGCTGGCGATGGGCTTTGTAATGAAAAAATTGTTGATATCGTTGTCAATGAGGGACCTCTTCGGGTTCAGGAAATTATCGGGTGGGGTGCTCGCTTCGACAAGAAGGCTACGGACGGTACGTTTGATCTTGGCAGAGAAGGTGGTCACTCAGAAAATAGAATTTTGCATTACAAGGACCTCACCGGATGGGAGATGCAAAGGACATTAATGGCTAAAGCTGATACCATTAAAAGCATAACTATTTTTGAACATTATTTCGCTATTGACCTTATTACCCAACATCATCTTGGACATGCCGTTACTCGCTTAACCCCTGACATTACCTGCTTTGGTGCTTATGTATTAAATAAAGAAACAGGTCACATTGAAACTTTTCTTGCTAAGCATACTATTATTGCCACAGGCGGCGCAGGTCAGGTTTACCGCTCTACAACCAATCCGGTTATTGCTACAGGGGACGGCATTGCCATGGCTTACCGGGCTAAAGCCTGGTTGGAAAATATGGAATTTGTTCAGTTTCACCCAACTTCTTTATATAATCCAGGAAGAGATAATCCTGTTTTTTTAGTGTCAGAAGCTGTCAGGGGAATGGGAGGTATTTTGAAAGATAGAAACGGAAATCCTTTTATGGATAAATATGACGCGCGCAAATCGCTCGCTCCCCGAGATATTGTCGCCAGAGCTATTGATAATGAGATGAAAATTATGGGCGAAGAGAATATGTTTTTAGATTGCAGGCATATTCCTGAGGAAGACTTCATTCAGCATTTTCCAACCATCAGAGATAAATGCCTTAGCGTTGGTGTAAATCCGACTAAAAATATGATTCCCGTCGCTCCCGCTTGCCACTATTTATGTGGCGGCATAAAAACCGATGAGATGGGTCGAAGCTCTATTTCCAGGCTTTCCGCCGTTGGCGAATGCACCAGTACGGGGCTTCACGGGGCAAATAGACTGGCTTCCAATTCTCTTTTGGAGGCTATGGTTTTTGCCCACCGGATTGCCTTAGATGTGCGGGATGTTATATCCACAGGGACTTTTAATACAGATATCCCGGATTGGAACGCATCGGGAACTACTGACCCGAAAGAAATGGTGCTTATCACTCAGTCTATCAAAGAGTTAAAAGAAATAATGAGTAGTTATGTCGGAATTGTTCGTTCAAATATCAGACTAAAAAGAGCTTTGGATCGCCTCTGGCAATTAAATCAGGAAACTGAAAATTTATATGCTACAACAACCTTAAGTCCCCAACTTTGTGAACTACGAAACCTTATTAATATTGCGTATCTCATTACCCGAACAGCAAGAATGCGAAGGGAAAGCAGGGGATTACATTACACTACTGATTACCCCCAAAGGCAGGACATTGCTCAAAGTCTTATTTTATGATCAGGGCTAAAAACGGTACAATGAAAAGGAAGCCAGACTCTTTCTTTGTAAAAAGTGCATACAGGAGACTTTCAATACTCCGAGCCCATAGATAACGCTTCGTTTAAAATTAATGGAAGAAGCATCGGCGAAATATAACGTTGGACAAGTTATTTCGCCGATGTTAAAGCCTCCGTAAATGGCTTGAGACAACATTTGATTATCAAATAGAAAATCTTCTGAATTCTCATTGAACGGTATTTTAAGTAAAACCTCTTTGGTAAAGGCTCGGTAACCAGTATGGTATTCTGATAATTTATGTCCTCCCAATAAATTTTGGATAAGCGTTAAAAACCTATTAGCCAAATACTTATAGAGAGGCATTCCCCCTTCCAAAGCTCCTTTACCTAAAATTCTGGAACCGAGTACTATGTCAAAAAGCCCTTCTCCCAACAGATGAATCATCGGCACCAATAACTTTGGAGTATATTGGTAGTCCGGGTGAAGGAGAATAATGATATCTGCATCGAGTGCCAGTGCACGTTGATAGAGAGATTTCTGGTTTCCTCCATATCCTCTGTTGCGTTCATGGATTATCAGCTCTCGAATGCCCAGTTTTTTGGCTAATTCCGCTGTACCATCCTGACTTGCATCATCACAAAGAATAACGTCATCGACCCAATCGAGAGGAATCTCCCTATAGGTTTTCTCTAAAGTACGATGGGCATTGTACGCGGGAAGAACGACCATCACCTTTTTTCCTTTGTACATGCTCCAGCTTAAATGTTATTCCACTATTTCTGCCTCAACAACAGGTTCTGTTGCATCGAGGAAGCCTCTTGCCTCAAGAAAATTAAACCATTTAATTACCTTCTTCATGTCACCGATAAGGACCTTATCTTTATCATAATTCGGCAATAATGTACCAAAATAAGATCTTACTGTCTCCGCGGAAGCGTCAGATTCGCAGGGAGGATTTTCTACTTTGGTATCTTTTATTTTTTGGAAAATAACTTTCAATTCCTCCGTTTCCCCGTTATCAATAAAGATACCGATGGTTTCTAAGGGTGTAAATTGGTGTTTGCGACTGGAGGCAAAACTGCGTTTTCCTGTATCTAAATCTTCGATAATGAGACCATTATTTCGATTTGCAACTAAGCGAAAAACACCTGAAATACCGGCTACGGCAACTAATTTTTCTAAATTCATAATCACTATATTTTGGAAATCCAATGATGTCATTCCATTTTGAGCGGCAAAATTAAAGATTTTCTTCAATACCGCAGTAAATAATCTAATTTTTCCCTAAGTCTGGATTTTGCCATGAACTGTTTTTCCAAAATGGGTGAGAAAGGTATCGGGCTGTCGAGCCCACCAACTCTAAGAACTGGGGCGTCTAAATATTCAAAGGCTTTCTCTGAAATAAGGGCTGATATTTCTCCGCCAATACCTCCAGTTAACGTGTCTTCATGTAAAACTATAACCTTTCCCGTCTTCTTGACACTGAACAACAACGTTTCCTCATCTAAGGGCCATAAAGTACGTAAATCTATTATTTCAATAGCCTCTTCCACGGCTTCAACTACCTCCTTTGCCCAGATAACACCCATTCCATAAGTAATTATAGTGGCCTTACTACCCTCTTTTAAAACCGCTGCTTTTCCCAAAGGTAAACTATAATAGGCTGAAGGAAGAGGGCCGGAAACGGATCGATACAAACCTTTATGCTCAAAAAACAATACCGGATTAGGATCTTCAATAGCAGCAGTCAATAACCCTTTTGCATCATAGGGATTGGATGGATAAACCACTTTAAGTCCCGGGGTATGGAAGAACCAGGCTTCATTACTTTGTGAATGAAAGGGACCAGCCGCCATACCGCCTCCCGTAGGCATACGAATAACGACATCGGCATGAGCACCCCATCTATAATGGATTTTCGCTAAATTATTGATAATCTGATTAAAGCCGCAGCTAACAAAATCGGCAAACTGCATTTCAACCATCGATTTATACCCTTTCAGGCTCAGTCCCAATGCGGCTCCAACGATGGCGCTTTCACAAAGTGGAGTATTTCTAACGCGCTTTTTTCCAAATTTAGCGACAAAACCCTCCGTTATTTTAAATGCACCACCATATTCTGCAATATCCTGTCCCATGAGAATGAGATTAGGAAATTTTTCCATCGATTGGCTTAATCCCTCTGAAATAGCATCGATAAATCGCTTTTCCGTCACATTATCGTCCATTTCAGGCACTTGAAATGAAGGTTTCCAAGGCTTGTAAACATCGTCCAGTTCGAGTTCGGTTATTGGCGAGGGATCGCTATAAGCTTCCGTATCCTTCAAGTCAGCAACAATTTGCTTTTTAAAAGCGTCCTTTATTGCTGCCATTTCCCCTGGAGAAAGCACCTTTTCATTATCAAGAAACGCTTCAAAAAGTAACAATGGATCGCGAAGCGCCCATTTTTCCATCAGTTCTTTGGGGACATACTTAGTACCCGAAGCTTCTTCGTGACCTCTCATTCTAAAGGTCATGCATTCGACCAAAACAGGTTCAGGCCGCAGGGTAATTTCCTCTTTTATTTTTTTAATCGTCTGATAAACCTCCAGGATATTATTACCATCGATTGTCAATGCTTTCATTCCATAACCAATACCCCTATCCGCTAAAGTCGCACATTTATATTGTTCGTCAGTAGTGGTAGAAAGACCATATCCGTTATTTTCAATGATAAAAATAACAGGTAATTGCCAGACAGCCGCCACATTTAATGCTTCATGAAATTCCCCCTGACTGGTTCCTCCCTCTCCGGTGAAGGCCATCGCAACCTTGTTTTGGCCAGAAAGAGCATCGGCAAGAGCCACGCCATTAGCCAGGGATAATTGCGGACCGAGGTGGGAAATCATACCTACCACCGCATTTTCCAATGACCCAAAATGAAAGGAACGATCCCGCCCTTTGGTATAACCTTCTATTTTACCTTGCCATTGGGCAAAAAGTCGTGTCAACGGCATTTTTCGGGTAGTGAAAACGCCCAGATTCCTATGTAGGGGAAAAATAAATGAATCGTCATCCAACGCAAGAGTGGCACCCACTGAAATCGCTTCCTGCCCAATACCAGAAAACCATTTGCTTATTTTACCCTGTCTCAAAAGATTAAGCATTTTTTCCTCAATCAAGCGTGGATAAACCAATGCTTTATAAAATTCAATCAGCTTTTCATTACTTAAGGTCCCTCGCTGAAAAGGGGTTTCAACCTCTGTCATTTCCTTCATAGAATACATTGCTAATAACCCGAAAAAGTAGGGCAAAATACACCTGATCCTTTCGTTTTTCCAAACCTGTAACTTAACATCCACTCATGACCACCTATGGTAAACGAGTTTATCAAGGACAGCGGATAAATATAACGGTAAGAAATCTGATATGCGTCTATTTTTAGACCAAAAATTGCTGATGCTGACAAATTTTCATTTTTAAAATTCAATTGTTCCCTATTCAATGAAAGCGTATTGAGTAAACTGATTTTATTTGAAATGGGAATATGAATGGTAGCGTTTACATCGGTTTGCCAATCGCCCAAAGCTGTCAGCCTCAAAAGGATAGATGGCTCTATGTAAAAATCGTTGGCAACGGGAATTTGAAAGCCAGACAGAAAATGAATATTGTACCAGGACTTAGTAACAAAGTTTTTTTCAGCAGGCAAAATATCTCTGACTGAAACACCGGCATAAAAAGGATAATGTGAAAAATAAAAGCCTACATGGGCATTGGGCGTAAAACGCGAAGGATTAGCGCCCGTTACCAATGGATCACCGGCCGATGGCGTAAATTTATCCTCCCTAACCGTCCATTGATTCCCCGATATTGCTAATCCGAAGAGAATGCGGGAATTTTTAGCCTCTTCTCTTTTTCCTTTAAAACTCAGGTGATAAGCAAAGGACGATTCGAAACCTGCGTTTCCAGTGAGTCCGTTTTGATCGCGATATACCCAGCCTCCTAATCCAACTTTCCCCTGATTCGTTTGATAGGCAATTGTTTGCGTATTTGGAGACTCTGGAAATTCTATCCACTGACTTCTTTGCGTGGCACTTAGCAACGTACCATTTACTGCCCCTGCAAAAGCGGGATTTATATAAAATGGATTTAGGATATATTGATTTTGGATAGGCTGATATTGTGAAAATCCACTAGGTAAACAAGTAAATACAATATATACTATGAATAAGTGCCTCATGCTTTTTACCACTTTACGAACTGATTTACCATCGTTTAATTAAAACAAGAGATTTATTCATATAAAAATGGATTTGCCCCTTACTTTTATACTTTCAAATAGCTGAATGACAAAACTAAATCAAATTACTTATAAATTTGCATTAGCAAACCTCCCTATTCAATTTATATTTTCTACAATTTATAATTTTTATAGTAGTTCTTTTTGCAAAAACATTACAAGCTAATCTAAGCTTAAAAAAAAATTAGTCCTTAGATCAAAATCTTCACCATTTTCAAAATAAGTCATGTGTTGAAATATTTTAACAAGTTTTAATCTATAACTATTTCCCAATAACCTCCTTTATTAGCTCCCCTCCTTATGATTGCTCCACCTTTACGTAGTCGGGAGATATGGTTTTCAATTGTCCTGGGAGTTCTATAGGTTTTTACGGCAATTTGTTCGGCTGTATATCCTGGGTATTGTACTATTATTTCCAAAGTTTCCAAAATACTTTTCCGAAATTTGTTCCGAAATTTATTCCGAAATTGTTCCGAAATTTTCAGTTACTTTTTTGTCGTTTTTAAAAAAGGCATGAACAAATAGAGTAGTTTCGAAAAAACTTCGTTCTTCATCTGTTTCAAAGTAAGCCTCAGGAGAACCATTTTCAATTAAAGATTTGCGAATGGTAGGAATTCCAGTAGCTCGACCCTCCGTTAAATCAAGTACTTTGAGAAAATCACCTAATCGTCTGTTGCGGTAACGCCGCGGACATATTCAAAGTACACATTTTTTGGATCTTTAGCCATTTGCTTTCAGATTAAAATTAATGGCTAATTGAGAAAATTGAGAGGAAATAAAATAAGAAGACCCGAAAGCTGTTCTTTTGGGAAGCAATACAGGTACAGTTACTTAAATTTACAATAATTACGTACAAAAGCAATTAATTTAACCATGTTTTAGCTAAATCATTAACTTACTTCAACTTTTTCATTATCAAAAGACCGGATATCGTAGATTACCATTTAGAATAAACGCTTCATCATTGTCGTTTCAGGGTAAAATGTCCACGTTTTGGCAGCTCCCCATTTTTTAAATCGACAACATACCAATAATCATTTTCAGGCATAGGTAAAGAACCAAAAGTTCCGTCCCAACCCTTAACTATGCCTTTATACTGCGATAAAAGTCTTCCAGAACGATCAAAAATGGAGATGACACAGTCGGGAAAAGCTTCTATGCCACCAATTTCCCAAAAGTCATTGAACCCATCTTCATTCGGAGTAAAAAAGTTAGGGATTGAAATTTGAGGGACTCCGAGAAGAAGATTTAATTTTTGATCCCTGCAGCCAAATTTATCCTTAACATACAAAGAATAATAATTTCCGGAAATGATAGGAATTGTTTTGTCTGCCTGAAAAAAGGCATTGTCTCGGGAATAATAATAGGGTGGAGAACCCCCTGTCACCTCCATCGTAACCCTAAAAGGCACGGAGGCATCAAAATCGACAAATTTCGGCAACTCATTCATTCCAACTACTTTGGCGCCATAACCAATGCAGCCTTCACTATCTGTAACGGTAATTTTGAAGGAAGTTGGCGCGAATATAGTCTGAGATGGCATCGTTTGTCCATTATTCCACAGATAAGTAGCATATTTCACAAAAGGCGAAATTACCAGTGAATCGCCGCGGCAAAACGACGTATCCTTTCCCATATCGACCTTAAAGGCAGGCAAAGCAGACACCCGGATACTGTCTTCCGACCAACAGGAACCTTTTCGCACTTTCACAGCATATACCCCGTTTTTTCCCACGGCATTCGTTTGATTAGTGGTGCCGTCTGACCATTTAAACGCATTAAAAATATTCCCTGCATCGAGCGTAACTTTCCCACCAAAACAATATGTCTGGTCAGGCCCCATATCATATTGAAAGGGATCCTGTCTTCTAACATGAAAGGAATCTATAAACGAACCACACTGATTTTCCAGTTTTACCCAGTAAAGGCCAGTATCGCGGATTACTTTTCTATCGGTTTTAGTTCCATCGGACCAACCCAACAAATTAAAGCCTTGCGCTTTATTTAAAACCAAAGAATCATTCAAACAAAATGAAGTGTCGGGGATGGCTGAAACCTCTGGAATTTGCGTGTATATATTAATGTTTTTTACAGAATGTATGTCCGTTGATCCACCCGTTGAAGCGGTAAAACCCATATAACCTGCATAATTGATTGGATAAAAACCTTCGAGCGTAATGGTACTATCGATCGTTACCTTTATATTCCCTTGATTGTATTCAATCCTGGCTTTTTTATAATTATAATCTCTCAGTTCTCTAAGCCCGAATAAGGTAGGTTGACTATTTGTTGGACACTCTGAATAATTCTGCCCATTGCCATAACGTATCTGGAGTTCAGGATTTGCCCCGCCGCAATTATTATAGGTATCCATGACGACCATTAAGCCCCTTGGATTTTGAGGTATTCCAATCCCACCTCCACTTAAATATCCTGTGGGAGGATTTACCAAAAAACAGAAAGCGATGCCATCGGCACTTGAGCCTTCAAACATTCTGAATTCAAAAGAAACCGCCCATTTGCTGCAAACACTTAAATCAATGGCTTCTTTTAAGAATAATCCTCCATTTTTAAACATCTGAGCGGTGCAAAGAATAATTTCATCTTGGTTATTATCTGCGTCGCCATTTGTATCTCCTACGCGTGCATCAGCTACAAGGTTCCATTTATCGGTATTCAAAGGAAAGCCGGAAAGGGAGGCAAACACATTGTCCTGCGCATTCAGTGAGGAATGAGCCAGACATAAAAAAAATACCCCCAAAGTTATATGGAGAACCAAGGGGGGTATTTTATTTATACAAGAAAAGCCCATTTTATTTAAAACCAGCTGGTTCCATAACCCATAAATGGCCAGGGAATACTTGCTAAAATAAGAATAAGACCAATCAGATAAGCCCAGAAAATGCGACTAAACGCTTTCTTTTCAGGCGCTACTTTTTTTGCCATAATATATCCAACAGAAATGATTATGATAGCCAAAATCATCATAGAAGTATGCTCAACCAAAAAGAAACGGCTCATAGCGTTCTTCATGGATTCAGCTGAAAAAACCACTTTTGGACTGATTGCATATAATATCAACCCCACTAAAAGCTGTATGTGACAAGAAATGAAAGCAAACAGAGGCATTTTCTTATCCTTATCGGTAAAAGAATGATTGCCGGATAATTTGCCCGCTGTTTGAATAATGGCTAAAACGAGGGTTACTAAAAGAATCCATCTGAAGCCAGAGTGTAAATGAACCAAAATAGGATACATATTCGTTGATTTTAAAAGTTATCGACCAAGGTGAATGAGTAAAACGCTGATATCTGCCGGAGAAACCCCACTGATACGACTAGCCTGACCAATAGTCATCGGTTTCATTCGCGTCAATTTCTCCCTTGCCTCAGCGGACAGCGAAGTTAAGGAATGATAAGCAAAAGATTCTGATAATTTTAGCATTTCCAATCTGCTCATTTTATCAACCATTTCTTGCTCCTTTGCCATATAACCGGCATATTTCATATTAATTTCAGCCTGTTCTACTGCTTCGGCCTTATAATTTGAGAGAAATTCATTTAAACCCGGAACAACGCTCCTGACATCGGCAATAGAAATATTAGGGCGAAGAATAATGCCCTGTGCTTTCACTTTCTGCTTTATGGGCATGCTTCCTTTTTCTTCAAGCAGCCCATTTATCTGGTCAGGTTCAACACTGCAATCATTTAAAAAGCGGGTAATTTTTTTAGCATCGGCTACTTTATCCTCCACTTTTTTAATTCTGTCATCCATATAATTCATACCAAGCTCAACAGCCAGCGGAGTTAGACGTATATCGGCATTATCCTGTCGGAGAAGTACGCGATATTCTGCTCTTGAGGTGAACATTCTATAAGGTTCCTGGGTACCTTTAGTCACCAGGTCATCTATCAAAACGCCTATATAAGCGTCGGAGCGTTTCAAGATAAATGGATCTTTTTCCACCACAGAAAGATGGGCATTGATACCCGCCATTAGACCTTGACTTGCCGCCTCTTCGTACCCCGTTGTACCATTTATCTGACCCGCAAAAAATAGCCCTTTCAATAAATGCGTTTCCAAGCTAAGGGAAAGTTGGGTTGGAGGGAAAAAGTCGTACTCGATAGCATAGCCCGGGCGGAACATTTTTACCTTTTCAAAGCCAGCAATTTTTGATATGGCTTTGTATTGAACATCTTCGGGCAGAGAAGAGGAAAAACCATTGACATAAACTTCACAAGTAGTCCGGCCTTCTGGTTCAACGAAAAGTTGGTGCCTGTCCTTATCGGAAAACCGGTCAATTTTATCTTCAATAGAGGGACAATACCTAGGACCTAAGCCCCTTATTCTTCCATTAAACATGGGAGAACGGTCAAATCCCGTCCGTAAAATATCATGTACCTCCTGACTTGTATAGGTAATATGACAAGGAAGTTGATTCACCAAAGGCGTCGTCTCAGTATATGAAAAGCGACTGGGATTTTCGTCCCCTGGCTGAATTTCCATGGCCTCGTAGTTCAATGTTCGCCCGTCCACCCGGGGGGGAGTACCTGTTTTCATTCTACCTGCTTCAAATCCCAGGCTAACTAACTGTTCTGTAATTCCTTTTGCAGCGGATTCACCAGAACGGCCACCACCAATCTGTTTTTCCCCTATGTGTATAATTCCATTTAAAAAAGTACCATTTGTAAGGACCACCGATTTACTGTTAATGGATAAACCCATGCCAGTAACGACCCCCTTTACCCTGTTATCTTCGACGATTAATTCCTTAACCATGTCTTGCCAAAAATCTATATTGGGATGCTCTTCAAGCATCATTCTCCATTTTTGAGCAAATTGCATGCGGTCACTTTGTGCACGTGGACTCCACATAGCGGGTCCTTTCGACAGATTAAGCATTCTGAATTGCACCGCTGATTCATCGGTAACGATACCAGAATAACCACCCAATGCATCTATTTCTCTGACAATCTGACCTTTAGCTACGCCACCCATCGCAGGATTACAAGACATTTGTGCAATCGTCTGCATATTCATGGTAACTAACAGCACCTTAGAACCCATATTGGCAGCGGCTACGGCGGCTTCACAACCTGCATGCCCTGCACCCACCACAATTACATCATACGTTTGAAACATGTATCCTTTTAATTAATTAAGGGCAAATTTAATCCGTTTTTATCATTTTTGCGGAACAATCCTAATTAGCTTATATTTACCGACAAATTTCAAATACAAAACATGGCTTACACGGAATCTAATATGCTGCCATTGGGCACAAAAGCACCGAATTTCACCTTACCTGACACCCTTTCCGATAAGGAAATAACTTTGTACGAGATGCCTCCGGCAAAAGCAACGCTCATTATGTTTCTGTGTAATCATTGTCCCTACGTCATACATGTGAATCCGGAAATAGTTCGAATAACAGAAGATTATAAAAATGCTGGCGTGCAGTTTGTCGGTATAAGTTCAAATAATGCCATAAAATATCCACAGGATGGGCCTGAAAAGATGACAGAACATGGGAAAGAAACGGGATACACCTTTCCCTATCTATACGACGAATCGCAGGAAATTGCCAGGATATATGATGCCGCCTGCACCCCTGATTTTTATCTGTTCGACGAGCATTTACATTTGGTTTACCGTGGACGCATAGACAGTTCCCGACCTGGCAATGACAAGCCTTTGGATGGCAGCGATTTACGACAAGCCATAGATAATGTACTTGCAGGAAAAGAAAATTCCCCCGTTCAATATCCCAGCGCTGGTTGCAATATCAAATGGAAATAAGGCCTTATTTTTTTGAAATAAGATTATTTCCGGTCATTTCAACGGGTAGGTCTATTTCCAGCAAATGCAGAATAGTAGGCGCAATATCTCCCAATTTACCGTGAGACACCTTGCTTTCTGACGCATTTTCTGCCACATAAATAATGGGAACAGGGTTCATGGTATGGGCAGTATTTGGCGTTCCATCGGGATTAATCATATAGTCAGAATTTCCATGATCGGCTATGACGATGATATGATAATTATTTTCCAGGGCGGTTTTAACCAAATCAGATAAACAGGTATCCACCGTTTCCACTGCTTTTATGGCAGCTTGAAAATCGCCTGTATGCCCCACCATATCGGCATTGGCATAATTTAAGCATACAAAATCGGGTTTTTTGTTCCTGATAGCCTCTGTAATGAGCTCTGTAATACCTTTTGCACTCATTTCAGGCGCTGAATCGTAGGTAGGGACTTTCGGCGAGGGAACCATTAAACGTTCTTCCCCTGGAAATACGGATTCACGTCCACCAGAAAAGAAAAAAGTTACGTGAGGATATTTTTCTGTTTCTGCTATTCTAATCTGTGATTTCCCTGCCCTTGAAACAATCTCTCCCAGGGTATTATTCAAATTATCATTTTGAAAAAGAACAAAAACTCCTTGGTAGGATTCATCGTA
Source organism: Saprospiraceae bacterium (assembly GCA_021299835.1). Lineage (GTDB taxonomy): Bacteria > Bacteroidota > Bacteroidia > Chitinophagales > Saprospiraceae > BJGN01. The sequence goes on from JAJTER010000003.1 coordinate 46,188, forward strand.
CTGCGTCATGGTCACATAGTAAAGATCCTTTTTGGTCATGCCAAATTCTGAAAAATCCTGTTGCGTCAACACCTGCGTAATTTCCCTGGGTCTATCGGTGCGGAAATTAAAACAGAGCACCACATCGCCATCTTGTATCGTCGCGGTAGGAGAACCGTCCGGTTTGGCGGCAAATAATGGTTTAATAAACTCATCGGTTTCACCGGCCTGATAACTTTCCGATATAGAGGCCACCAAATCGTTTGATTTAGTACCTTTTCCAGAGACTAATAAATCATAAGCCAATTTAACCCTTTCCCATCGTTTGTCGCGATCCATGGCATAATAACGACCAATTACAGAAGCCAGTTTTGAACGTTTACCTTTCAGAAAATCAGATAAATTAGCTATAAAACCCAAGCCACTTTTAGGATCACAATCGCGACCGTCGGTAAAAGCGTGAATAAAAATGTCAGCGACCCCTGCATTTTCCAAAATATCAACTAAAGCTTTTAGGTGATTAATGTGCGAATGAACCCCCCCGTCAGAAACGAGCCCCATCAGATGAAAAGGTTTTTTATTACTTACTGCATATTCTATGGCCTCCAGTAGCGTAGCATTTTGCGCTAAAGTACCTTCGCGAACTTCTTTATTTATACGGGCCAATTCCTGATAAACTACCCTTCCGGCGCCAATATTGAGATGCCCAACCTCGGAATTACCCATCTGACCTTCGGGAAGGCCCACCTCTTCTCCATAAGTAACTAACTCATTATGAGGATAATTAGCCAGGAGATGATCCATAAATGGGGTGTTTGCCTGAGAAATGGCATCAGATGATACATCTTGTCCAATACCCCAACCATCTAAAATGGCTAATAGTACGCGGGAATTGCTCATAAATTTTTTTATTTTTGAAGCACAAAGGTAAGGTTTAAAACAATAAAATAGTTTATGTGGTATATTAATATACTTATACTTTTTGTTTTAACCTTTTCGTTATAGTCGCAAAACATCCCATACATGAATGTATTCCTAAGTGTAGTTTTTAGTCTTGCCTCATTTTTCCAAACGATTACCACTGACATCACCCGATCTTTAAATGAGGGGAACACTGTTGGTTTGAGTAGTTTTTTAGATGCTCAGGTTGAGGTTTCCATAGCCGACTTTGAGGCAACGGTGTCAAAAGCGGAAGCCATCGCACAGTTAAAAAAATTCTTTGTAAAAAATCCGGTCAAATCATTTACTCAGGCCCACCAGGGAAACTCTAAGGGCAATGACTCGACTTATATCATTGGAAATTTAAATACCCAAAACGGGATATTCCGCGTGTATATTTATATAAAAATAGATGCCGGGAAGCTTTTTATCCAGGAAATAAGGTTTGACAACGAAAAATGAAGATTGATGCCGATCTAAAATCATTTTTAGACGAAAAAGTAGCCGCATACAACACCTTCGATTTTATAGAAAACGATCCTGTGTGCATTCCTCACCGATATCATTTGAAGGAAGACATTGAGATAGCAGGATTTCTGGCTGCCACCATTTCATGGGGAAACCGGAAAACGATCGTCCGGAATGCGACCCACATGTTGGATTTACTAGGTGAATCCCCTTTTGATTTTGTCATGTCTCACGATGAACATCAGCTTCATTTATTAGATCATTTTGTCCACAGAACCTTCAATAGTATTGATTACAAATGCTTTATACAATCATTAAAACACATTTACACAGAACATGGCGGCTTGGAAGCCATTTTCAGTAAATATGCTGAGCCCCAGTCGTTGCAATTTGCCATTCATCAATTCAAGCAGCTATTTTTCGAAAAATCGACTTCTGAAAGGAGTAAAAAACATGTATCGGACCCAATGGCAGGATCCTCGGCGAAACGGCTTAACATGTATTTGAGATGGATGATAAGGAACGACAAAAACGGGGTAGATCTGGGTATTTGGACATCGCTGCACACTTCTCAACTATCCTGCCCTTTGGACATTCACACAGGAAATGTGGCCCGCAAACTGGGATTACTCGACCGCGTTCAAAATGATGCCCGCGCTGTTACTGCCCTCGATGAAAGCCTTAGAGAAATGGACCCGGTGGATCCTGTAAAATATGATTTTGCCTTGTTTGGATTGGGCATTTTTGAAGGGTTTTGAGGGGGAATATTTTTTCACATCAAATCTGCCTTATTTCATGGGATAAAGCATCAAAAATATGGCATAATATTTTTATATTGCCAAAATTTTGTACAAAGTTGAATATCACATTTGTCATTTTCGTACTTCCTTCAATATTTCGCTAATGACAAAATACTTTGATTTTTCTTCAAAGTTGTCTCGTTTTTCAGAGCCTATTTTTCCATATTTAATGTCTAATAATTCGTCAAAGGTTTTAGCATTTCTAATATTTTCTTTGTTCATTCCTTTTTCTTTTTTTTAGCGTGCTTTTAGAAACCGACTGCTAGCAACCTTAATTCATTAAGTTCTTTTAGTGTGGATAAAACTGAATTTTCCCCCAGCAGGCTGTCTCACTCAATCACCTGCTGGGGGAAATATATTATTGTTTGGTCTGTGCCGGTTTAGAATAAGGCGGAATTTTAATATCCTTTACCGGTTGTTTTTCCAGCATCATCAAGACCTCTTTAACCGCCCTTTCCAATTGTGGATCGCGTCCTTGCTGTAGAGATTTTGCATCCTGACGAACGTCAATATCTGGTGCAACCCCTTCATTTTCAGCAATCCATTTATTGGCAGCGGGGTCAAAAATACTATTATCAGGAGCAGTGAGAGCACCTCCATCTACCAGACTATAATGTACGGAACTCTTCACGAGACCACCCCAGGTACGTGCACCAATTAATGGACCTGCATTTCGGTGACGGAAAACCCAGGGAAAGAAATCTCCCCCTGATCCTGCCAGTTCATTGATCAACAAGGCCTTTGGTCCGAGAATCCCTGCAGGCAACTTCATAGGCTTACCACCGGGTACTTCATTGGTTATCGCTGCCCGAAGACTACGGGTCATCAGGTCCGTCATATAATCATCTAATAAACCGCCACCATTGAAACGTTCATCAATAACCGCCCCTTGTTTATCCTGCTGAGCAAAATAATAGCGATTGAAGGACACAAAACCCGGTCCACCCGTATTTGGCACCCAAATATAGCCCAGTTTTCCACCGGAAAGGCTATCTACCAACCGTCGATTGTCTTCCACCCAATTGCGTTGACGCAGACTTAATTCATTGCGCAAAGGTTTAACCGTTTCGGTCCATGAACCATCAAAAGAAGGTTTATTATTCAAATGCAATACGGTTTGCACATCGGCCGTACCCGCCAGCATTTTATATGGATCTTCAGAAGTAGTCAGTTCCTTACCATTCACCCCCACAAGATAATATCCAGATTCCACCTTCATACCAGGTCTGTCTAATGGACTGGAGAGACTAGGATTCCAGCTTTCAGTGGTGAAAATCCTGTTGATTTTCCAACGATTCTGATCTGCAATCAAATCTGCCCCTAAAACTGCTGCTGAAGAACGATCAGTGGCTGGAAAATCACCGCCAAATACGAAACTATGTCCAACCGAAAGCTCCCCATTGACCATATCTAAAATATAGGTCAGGTCATCCCTGTGTTTAACAAAAGGAACCAACGGTGCATACCGGCGATAGACCTCATTCCAATCCCTGCCATGAATACCCTGCTGGTCATAAAAATAATCCTTTTCATAGCGCCAGGCCTCCTCAAACATCTGTTTCCACTCCGCAGACCGGTTCAACTGCATGGTCAGGTCCATTTTCAATGGTTTTGCCTCATTTCCATTAGGCCCACCGGTTGAGCCCACTTTCCACTGACCCATGGCATTTATTATAAATTTTTTCCCATCAGCAGATACAACCAATCCACTTGAACCGGTAAGAAATTCTTTAGCCTCCTTTGATTCGAGGGTATATTTGTGAACCACCCCTGGTTTATTTGCCACTCGTTCGCCAACAAAGACAGACCCTTCCGGACCTGCCACCATGGTCGTATAATTCCGTTTTGGCATGCCCAAAGGAATCGTTCTCCGATCAATATGATCAAAATCGATCAGCACCTCGATCTTTTTATCTTTAGGTTTTTCCGGCTCAGGCGATTTTGCTGGCGCTTTCGCATCAGGCTTCGCATCGGGTTTTGCTTCAGGTTTTGTTTCCGTTTTTTCATCGGCCACTTCCTTTTTCACCTCTTCCTCATCGCTTTTAGGTTTGAAGGGCGATTGATCCGATTTGCGCAGATTAATCACATAGACCTCATATTCGGGATTCGCCATTTGGGAACTGGTATTGGCCCAACCGCTACCTAATGCTACTTCGGTACTGGCCAGGAAGTACAGATTTTTTCCATTGCGATCCCAGGCGGGTGAAAAGGCATCGGCAAAAGCATTTGTCAAAGCCCTTCTACCTTTCGTTTTCACATTGTAGGTCTGAATCGCACGTAATTGATTATCTCCAGACTTAGTGTAAGCCAACCATTGACTATCGGGAGACCAGGTAAGTCCCATGTCACCCCTTTCCAGATTATTCCCTGCCGTATCAACCGTTTCAATGGTACCTGCCTGAACATCTACTATTCTTATACGCACTCTGTTATCGGTAAATGCGATATATTTTGCATCGGGCGACCAGACGGGTTCCCAAGCCATTTTCGATTCTCCAATAGAAATGATACGTGGTTTATCCATTCCATCCTGACCAGCTATCGTCAAGGCATAGCCCTTTCCATCGGCATCAGAAAACCAGGCGAGCTTATCGCCCAATGGCGACCAGATAGGCACGCGGTCAGCGGCACCAGAACTTTGGGTAAGATTCCGCACATCCCCATTTTCAACAGGCACGGTAAATATTTCACCGCGGGCTTCCACCAGGGCTCTTTTACCAGTGGGAGACAAGGAGACGTTAGTCGCATTTCGACCCACCTCTTCCCAACGGGTTTCAGCCCAGGGAAAATCACCGGACACTGTAATATTCAGTTTCTTGCTATTGGATCCATCCAGGCCGATGGTATGCAGGAATCCTTCGCGTTCGTATAATAGCCTGGTACCATTTCCAGAAATATATTTTACATCCGTATCTTTGAAAGAGGTTATTTGAGTTAATTTTCCAGCGTCTGGCTCGTACGACCAGATATTCGCCACCCCACCGTTTCTATCGCTAAGGAAATAAATCATTTTACCTAACCAGATAGGCATAATGTCCGTACTGGAAGGATTTGGCAATAATATTTCGCTAAAATCAGACAGATTCATTAAAATGAGTGGTGTATTCTGTCCACCGCGATAAGCGCGCCATTCCACATCCCACCGATCCATCTTGTCTATGATCATCCTTTTTCCGTCGGGTGAAAAGCTACCATTATTTCCCCATTGTTTGGTCACCAGCGTAGAAGGACCTCCTTCGACCGACACAGTGTACAAGCGGTTATAAGCGGTAGGAGCTGTTTCGCGATCGGAGGCATATAAAATCCTGGAACCATCGGGGGTCCAACCTCTTACGGTAGCAGCAGCTGGATACCAGGTAAGCCTTTTTGGTTCTCCTCCAGTCACTGGAACGATATAAACGGCCTGATTTCCGGAACGATTGGAAGTAAAAGCTATCGTTTTACCGTCGGGTGAAAACTGCGGATTACTCTCCACCGCAGGGGTACTTGTCAATCTGGTTACCTGCTTTCCCTCCAGATCGGAAACCCAGACATCGGCACCATATATAAAGGTCACCTTATCGGAACTCAGGGATGGCTGACGCAACAAACGGGTTCCCTGTGCCATTAATATACCGCCCGATAAGACAGATAGCATAACTATCTGAAAAAATACCGATAGCGATTTTAATCGATTCATTTTAATTTTCATCATACAGATTCATTTTGCAAAGGCTGTTTTAAAAATATCCTTATAAATATAATGGGTAATTTTAAAATACCCATTTTTATTCTCTGCCGAAAAATTCCTCGATGAGCGGCGATTCAAATCCACGGGACAGCGCGTAACGAAAAGCTTTACTTTTACGTTCGAAAGGCGGTAAATCGGGGCATTTTTCAAGTTGTTGAACCAGGATTAAATGCAGCGCTTCCTTATAATCTGCAGGATTAATTTCCTTCATAGCCTCTTTGATGCAATAATCATTGATTCCCTTTTGCTTTAGGGATTGGATAATTTTGATGCGCCCCCAGGCCTTCATCCTAAACTTTCCCCGGGCATAAGTTTTGGCAAATCTGATTTCATTTAAAAAATCTTCCTCAATGAGGCTGCCTATTATTTCCTCCAAATGTTCACCATAAATGCCAAGAGAGAGCAATTTTGTGCGGACTTCACGATGGCAACGTTCCTGATAGGCGCAATATTTTTGCAATAAACTAAGGGCTTCCTGTTGACTGATGTATTTTTTCATTGATTAGGTCCAACCTTTGTATCTGTAAGTATAAGAAAAATTTCCACAATAGATGACAATTTAGCGATAAAGCTATATATTTGCACTTCTAAAAGGGGCCCATAGCTCAGTTGGTTAGCAGCACCTGACTCATAATCAGGGGGTCGTAGGTTCGAGCCCTACTGGGCCCACATAAGAAAAACTGATTTTCAGGGGTTTATGAAGTAATATTCATAAACCTTTTTTTACGCCACATAATGAGCCCTAAAATTAATTGAATAGAAAATAGCTGCAATGCACATTGAAATTTTACAAACTGTCGACATATAGTATTTCAATGATCTTGGAGCAGGGTTTTATAGTGAAGTGTGTACGAGGGGTGGGTTTCGAGCGGCGGGGATTTTAACGCAGGGTACGCGGAGTTCAGGCGCAGTGTTTCGCAGGATTTCGAGCGGTGGGGGTTCAAAACAAACAACATTTTTTAATTATTTTATTATGCAATTAAAACAATCTTTAATTGAAGAAATACGCGGTATTATTAATTCCTCACGAGCTAAAGCAATTCGTTCAGTTGACAACGAAAGGGTGCTCATGTACTGGCAAATTGGAAAAGTTATTTTTGAAGAAGAACAAAAAGGAAAATCTCGTGCAGATTATGGGAGTTATTTGATTAAATCAATTTCAGATGAATTTCAACCTCATTTCGGCACTGGATTTACGATTCGACAATTAGAAATGAATAGGCAGTTTTATAGGTCTTTCCAAAATACGAACGCACTGCGTTCGCAATTTAGTTGGACACATTACCGCACCCTTATTCGAATTGATAATCAAGATAAACGAGCATTTTATATTGCCGAAACTGACAAAAATAATTGGACAGCAAGACAATTAGAGCGTCAAGTAAATAGCCAGTTATTTGAAAGACTACTTTTGAGTAATGATGTTGCATCCGTTTTAGCAGTAGCTCGTGAAGAAAAACGTCCTATGGATGCAAAAGAAATTATTAAGGACCCAATGGTTTTAGAATTCCTTGGACTAAAGAAAGAAGCTGCTTATTACGAAAAAGATTTGGAATCTGCCATCATTACCCATTTACTTGATTTCATTCTGGAATTAGGTAATGGCTTTGCATTTATTGCAAGACAAAAACGGTTTAACATTGAAGGGGATGAGTTTTATGTTGATCTTGTTTTTTTTAATCGACTTTTACAGTGTTTTGTGATCATTGAGATAAAAACAGCAAAACTTACACATCAGGATATCGGTCAATTGCAGATGTATGTAAATTACTATGATCGATATGAAAAACAGGATTTTGAAAATCCAACAATAGGTATATTAATGTGTACCGATAAAAATGATGCAGTGGTGAAAATAACATTGCCTGAAAATAACAACACTATAATAGCTAGTAAGTATCAACTTTATTTACCAACTGAAGAACAATTGATTGAAGAAGTAAAAAAAGAAATTAAGAAATTAGATAACGGAGAAAATTAAAATTATTTATTCAAATGTGATACTTCCTGAAAGCGGAGATGTTCGAGCGGAGGGGATTTTAACGCGGAGTTCAGGCGCAGAGTTTCGCAGGATTTCGAGCGCAGGGTTTCGAGCAGTGAGTTATTTTGTGCGTGCTGCCCTGACCGTTTGGGCCACTTTTTCAAAATGAAGACCTAAATTTTCGTAGTCTTTGGTTTCCAAAAGAGAGGATAGAAAAAGGGTGCCGCCCATACCTAATCCTTTTGCGCCGGCTTTAAAATAGGCTGGAATGTTTTCCAGATTTACCCCACCCGTAGGGAATAATTTCAGCTGCTGGAAAGGGGCCAGGACATCTTTGATGTAGGAAGGGCCCAGGAGATTGGCGGGAAATACTTTCACTCCGGTAGCGCCCCATTTATTTGCCGAATAAATTTCGAGAGGCGAAAAAGCACCCGGGAATATGGGAATCCCCCATTTTACACATTTTTTAATGACTTTTTCATCGACCACGGGGGTAACAATAAAGGAAGCGCCGGCTTTTACCGCCCTTTTCAAGTCATTTTTATCGCAAACCGTACCTGCGCCAATATTTAGCGAAGGATAATTTTCAGACAAATGTCGAATGATTTCCTCCGCACCGATGGAATTCATGGTAACCTCCAGATTGGTAAAGCCCGCCTTAATATAATATGGTAAAATAGCTTCGATATCGGCTAAAGGGACATTCCTCAAGATACCAATAACGGGCATTTCGTCCCATTTATCTGCCTTAAACTTATTTTTCATTCTTCCTGATATTCGTTGATAAACCATTGACCTTTAAGCAATGCCAGATCGACCATCTCATCGGTCAGTACCTCTGAGCTAATGGAAATACCCAATGTTTTTGCTGCTTCAAGATATAAAGAAAACAGCATTCCTGAGGAACAAATATAGATTTGATCTAATTTTTTATCGGTCAAATAGTTGCATTCAGAGCCGATAAGCAAGCCACTGAGAAAATAATAATTTTCATTTTTGGAAAATTTCTCAAACAAGGCATTGGTTCGCACCATAAAAAGGGCATTCAGGACCGACGATTTTTCCACTGACATAAGCACCCCTTTTTGAAAAGCGGCTAAAGCGGACGAATCAAAATCACCTTTTTCTATGGAACCGTTCAGGATGGAATGAGCGGACAAAACATCAAATATTTCACCCGTCATGAAGGTATGAAAAGAGGAAATCGCGTCATTCTCCAAAAAAATATGTTTACTGTGTGTGCCTGGTAAAATGAATAAACTGTTACCGGCAGGTTGCAACAACTGATATAAACCAACGAGTTGAGTTTCCTCTCCGCGCATCACATCATCCTTAGATTTCACGCCGGAGATCAACGAAATTTCATAAAGAAAACCCTTTGGTTGCCATTTTTCAACACTCAACGCGTGACCATTCGCGAAGAAAGGCAACGAGGCATAAGGCAATTCCCTCATGCCGATGGACGAGGACGCCATGCCGGAAATAATCACTTTGACTTTGGCGGACCATTGGATACCCATGGTTTGAAGTTCCGTTTGCAACACCTCAAGGAAAAAAGCTTCCCTCTCACTACCCGATGCCTGCCAAAGATGATACACTTTCTTCACTCCCTGATCGGAGAAATGTTCCGCCAGGACTTCAAACCGGGGTAACTGAACCCAACGGATCCGAAGATTTGTTGTTCCCCAGTCAATACTTAAAAAAGAAGATTCGTGCATGAGAAGAAGGGTACTTTTGAATTAAAGAAAAAAGAAAAAAGTTCGTCCGCGGAGGTAAACTTCGATAAATATCTTATAATTTCATCTCGCCGAGTGTAACATTTACGAACAGTATTTCCGCGGTTCTACTCTTCAATTAAAGGAAAATCGTTAAAGTCAGATATATATTTGGATAAGTCAAGTCCTGAGCATGCTATTTTATCACTAGAGTATGAAAAATATAAGTTTAAATTCCCCTCACTTTCAGATCCAATCTTCTCATTTTGTAAATAATCAAGCAGATAATCCTGTCGAATAATAACTGGTTTTGTCCAAAGGTCACTATTTCTTACAATAAAAACGTAATGAACGGGAATATTAGCTAAATTTCTTAATTGCTTCAATGTTGATGTTTTAACCTGAACTCTTCTTAAAGTACCATTGTCATCCTGAACAACAAATATATCATCACCAACGTCAACTTCTGGTATAGCCACATTCCACCCACGGGTTAGAAACTCAGACATTACTGTCAGGTGTCCAGCTTTCCCTAAATAGAGATGATAATTCTTCTTCATAAGATAACCTTATGAGCGTGCAAAATTTTTCCCGTATGCGTGTCAACAAACTGTATTTCATCAACCTTTTTGTTTAGATCGTTTCGATTGTTAACCCCTAATAATGCAGGATAGATATAGCTTTCAAGTTTCTCATAATAAAGTTCAAAATCACTTTTAGTGTCATAAGCAACAAAAATATTATTTGCAGGATGAGCATCTGGAAACCAGCTCTTTATTAATTGTCTGGCGGATGGTGCAATGCTAAATGTATAGCCATCCATTTGCTTGTTTACACTAATCTTAATTGCTTTCATTTTTATTTTTTAACAAGGTAAAGTTACGATTTACCTCCATTTAAAAGTTCCTTTATTCCGCCGATGGAACCTAAGACATTTGATGCCTCAAAGGGCATGTAAATGACCTTATTGTCTTTGCCACTCACCATTTCCTTTAGGGTGTCGATATAGCGGATGGCGAGCAGATAATTCACCGGATCAGTGTTCATGGAGGACACTGCCTGGGTAATACTTTGAAAAGCGTCAGCTTCCCCTTGTGCCTTCCAGATAATCGATTTTGCCTCCCCTTCTGCTCTTAAAATGAGGGCCTGTTTATCGCCTTCCGCTTTATTAATCTCCGCCGTTTTCATACCCTCAGAAATCAGGATTTGAGAAGCCTTTGAACCTTCCGCTTCCAGGATAGAAGCCCTTTTGGAACGCTCCGCCTGCATCTGTTTTTCCATGGCCTCTCTGATATGAATAGGAGGATTAATATCCTGCAATTCCACACGGTTCACCTTTACGCCCCATTTGTGGGAAGCTTCGTCGAGGACTGCCCTTAATTTACTATTAATGGTGTCGCGGGAAGTGAGCGTAGTATCGAGTTCCATTTCGCCAATGACATTTCGAAGGGTAGTCTGGGTTAATTTTTCTATGGCATCGGGCAGATTTGATATCTCATAAATGGCTTTCACCGGATCGATCACCTGAAAATAAAGGATGGCATTTATTTCCGTCACCACATTGTCCTTAGTGATTACATTTTGCTTTGGAAAATCATATACATTCTCTCGGAGATCAATTCTGGAAGTACCCATTTTCAGAATAATAGGTCGGCCTTCCAAGTTTTCTTTGACATATCGCCACATGATTTCCCTCGGTTTGTCGATAATTGGCCAGATGATATTAATCCCCGCATCGAGGGTACGGTTATACTTTCCAAGTCGTTCAATGACCATGGTTTCTGACTGCTGAACGATTTTAAATCCCATCAAAGCGAAGAGAATGACAAATACAGCGACGAGTACTAAAATAATTGTAAGGCCCATTTTAATTTATTTAAATAATTTCAAATTGATTTAACTACTAATATGGTGCTATTCACCTTTAACACCTCTACTGGGGTGCCCACTTCAATAATTTGATTATCAACAGATTCAGCTCTCCAGTCATCTCCTGATAATTTAATTCTACCTTCATTTACGGCATTATTTATGCGCTCTGTGACCCATCCTTTTTGGCCTTCGAGTGCCTCTGCATTTGTCTTTACGGCATCGCCTTTACTGCGGGCATAATGTAGCAGAAAAGGTCTTATGCCAAAAAAGGAAATCAGGGTACCGGTTGAAAAGGCAACCAATTGGATTTTAAGGGAAAAATCGAAACCTGAAGCCAGGGCAGCTGCAAAACAACCGAAAGCGACACAAAGAGGGAGAAAGGTGGGAACGAATATTTCCACCATTAGAAGAATCAAACCTGCCATGATCCAGATATGCCATATTTCCATATAATTTTTTGATTTTTACTAAAGATAGGGGAAAAAAGTGAATTAAAAAAGCACTGACCTTATTTGGCAAAAAATGATAGAGCATTTGTTCATAATACCCAAACAACCTTTTTGGCAAGCAGATTTGCAGTTAAATTTTGATAAACCAGAAAAAAGTATTAACTTTAAATGGTAAAATTTACAGCGGGGTTCGGGGAAATTTAGTTGCTTTCGCTTGGTGCTTTTCATTTAACGAATAGAGTCATGATCATTGAAACGGCAGCAGCATTAAATCTCATTAGTAAATACTTTCCAAATTCTCTCTGGCATGAAAAATAAAATGGAAGAACTAGATATAGACTTCATCGGAGGACATGAAAAATTGACAAAGGATGAGGAAATTGCATTAAATAATTATTTCGCTAAAAGACAAGAAATAAAAGGTAAAATATTACGAATCATTGCTAATCGTACCAAAAAAAAATCAATACCCAAGGTTGACCAGGCATAAAGACGTGTTGGCTAGCTTTATTACAAAATAGGTTGAACCATAGCCTGCCCATTTTTCAAAAGGCTTTGTGTTTTATAATGTGTAGATGTATCCTTATATTCGACATCGCACAGTCATTTGCCATAAACTAACCCAACCTATGAAAAATAGCTTTATAATCATAATTTTTGCGTTTTCGACAACTTTGACTTTTGGGCAAAATAACCAGTCAATGGAAACAAAAGCTTCAAAACCATTTATACTTGGGGTAATTGACGAAATTTACTCCAAAGAACTTTCAGAGAATAGAGTTTTAAATATCTATCTTCCAGCAGGTTATAATAAAAATGACACTGTAAAATACCCCGTAATTTATTTACTGGATGGTTCGGCAGATGAGGATTTTATACATATTGTGGGACTGGTTCAATTTTTTAGTTTTGAATGGATAAATCAGGTTCCAAAATCTATCGTAATTGGCATAGGGAATGTTGACCGAAAAAGAGATTTTACCTTTCCAACCAATATTCAAGACGACAAAAGGAAATATCCTACCTCTGGTCACTCGGAACCGTTTATTTCATTTATTGAAAAAGAATTACAGCCATTCATTGAATCAAGTTATAAGACGACCCATGAAAAAACAATTATTGGACAATCGCTTGGAGGACTGCTGGCAACAGAAATCTTATTAAAGAAACCGACCCTTTTTAATAAATACATTATTATTAGTCCCAGTTTATGGTGGGACAATGGCTCGTTATTACATCAAAATGCAGCTTTCCTTTCAGAAAATTTATCCCAACAAACAGCCATTTATATAGGTGTAGGAAAAGAAGGCCTGACACCGACTAAAATACCAAGAGTCATGGAGGTTGATGCCAATCTTCTGGCAGAAAAGTTAAAAGGAGGTAAAAATGTAAAGGTGTTTTTTGACTATTTGCCGCAAGAAAACCATGGTACCATTATGCATGAAGCGGTATCAAATTCATTCCAACTTTTATATCCGGCTATAACACTTCAAACCTATACTTGGGAAAAAAGAAAAAGAGCATTTAGACGATGTGATGAATTCGACCACAGGATATAATTATTATTAATCAGCTAATTAAACGAATAGCCTATTCAATTGGTAAAGCGATAACTTTACTATTTACCTGTAATTGTCAAGTATTAACTTTACTTTTGTCCTATCAAAGTCAACATATAACTTTACTTTATGGGCAAGAAATCATTACAACTGCAACAGTTAAACAATAAAATGTGGCGTTTTACCACGCAAAAGTAGGTGGCCACACCACCCACCGGATGGATAAAAACCATCCGCACTACCATTGGCATGTCTAAGCAGAAATTAGGCAACAAGCTGAATATTTCTAAACAAGCAATACTGGATATAGAAAAGCGGGAAAAAGACGGGTTATTTACCATCGGTCGGGTATTACAGAAGGAGGGGGATTTAGCACAAAAGTTCAATAGAATTACTGCAGTTGAACCTTGCACAAATGTTTCATAGAAGCAGTTAAACCCCGCTTTTGGCAATACCTTGTTGGTGGTTCGTGCTTTTTGTTCTACGGGTTTTTATTTCCGAAATGCGTATTTTGTCAGCTTTGATAAATTCACTGATTTCTTTTTTTTGTTTGTCTGTTAAGGGTTTTCCGTTTATCACGAAGTCTACTCCTTCAGGTTCTTTAATATATCCCATAACTATTCGTTTTTAAAATATTTATCAATTAATGTGTTGGCTGACAATGTGTTAATAATCATCAATTGTCCACCAAAGTTTATTGCATTTAATGATTTTTGATAATGTTCAATGAGTTGAGTTTTTGCAGTAAATGAAACGTAACCTTCAAATCCATTTTGAAAAGAAATTTTACAAGAATAAGCAACCAAATTTCCTGCAACACCTTCATAGAGTTTGTTTCGTCCCAAATTAAATGGTGCATTCTCAAGTAAGTCCATATAAATATGGTCTGAATTTTTTGTTAAACTCACTAAACCTTGAACAATATTTGTATTACCAACGATAGTAAGCTTATAAACTTCTTTGATGTTATTCTCTAACTCCGTTTTCCAATTGAAGTTCCAACCATTCTTTTTAGTAATTTGCTTCAAGTCGTTTTTTGTCAAACGTAAAACTTCTGTTCGGAAGCTGTCTCCTGAAATCGTATTTCTGATTGAGTTTGTTAATGCATCAACCACAAAATCAAGTTCTATTTTTTTTCGTTCTTTCACTTTACAAATTTACTGTAATATTTGTTGTTTTGCAAATGTTCTTTGGTTTTGAGTGTTCTTACAGCATGACCACCATCAAGTCGCTAAGAGAAATAGCCCATGCACTAGATATGCAGTTGGTATATGGTTTTGTTCCAAACGACGGATCGCTGGACGCTTTAATTGAAAAGAGGGCCACCGAACTGGCCACTAAAATTGTATTGCGAACTAATAATACCATGAAGCTCGAAGACCAGGGCAATACCAACGAGCGTATAAAAAAGGCCATTAAAGAAAGAGCCGACGAAATTAAAAACGAAATGCCTAAAATTTTATGGGATTAGATTTAGAATACATAAATGGTCAAATGTTTTTAGACGAAGAACTAAGTGATTCCGTTTTGAAAAAGCAACTGCATTAATCTTGATATTAGAAAAACATGAGCAAAACGTATGTCACACCGCTACATGTCCTAATAGTGAGATTGGTAAATTTACTTAATAATTAGTATAGCAAATCATATAATCCATGTGCAAGCCTCCTGATCGACTGCTTCTGCACCAACCTGGATAAGGCTGTTCTAACACTGGCCGAATCGTCTGTCAATGCAGAAAAAAGCTTTGTTGAAAAAACAAAACCTCTTCCATGCGCCCTAATACGTGCAATTATTTGTTTTTCAGTTAGTTTCATTTATTTTAGTATTAATACTTCGTAACAAAAATACCCTATTATTTGTTACGAGGCGCTCCAAAAATCCACCTCCGGAGAACCCATAAACAGGGAAACAATAAAAATATCACAATTAATTTACTTTTAAGTTTCGGATGCTTGATTTTTGGAACAATTATACCTGCATCGAACCGCTCATTTAAACTAAATTAGGGATTGGCTGCTCACTTTCACCAGAAATACCCAAAGGATGGCATTTAAAAGCGAAGCATCGCGTCGTTATACTTGGGAAAATGTAGGTTTTTTAGCCACATTTTCCCAAGTATAGCGATATCTTTGGGAAAATGTAGGTTTTTTAGGTAGATTTTCCCAAAGATAAAAATTCAACACCTCCTTAATATTTCAATTTTATTGGATTCCACATCCTTGGTTTTAATTGTGTTTTCATCCACTATTTCTTCGACAGAAAAAATATAAAACATGCGGTCCCGGGTTCCCTCCTGAACATAAGTCAAAATAACCTCATTTCCTCTTAATTTCCAGGAACCATAGCCTCTGATTTTCATTGGCCATTCTATGAGTAGAAAGTTAAACATAGTCAATTCGCAAGTCCATTCTTCATGCGTCCAGCTTCCTGCTAAAAAATCCTTAGTTACCTTTAATGCATATTCCATTCCACTGAAAGTGAATGATCTAAGTTTAACCTGGATTATGCGAATTTTTTTATATATTAAGGATTATTGTAAATCAAGAAACATATCTACTTACTGTAAAAGAGCTGGAACTAAAAGAAGGCAGAGCAACCGGAATACCTGCCATTTTAAAAACTTTAGAAGTTAACGAATCTCCGTTACCAAAATTTAATTCCGTTGAAGACCGTTCGTTTTGCGAAGTAGTACTATTTATTCATGAAACAATGGCTGGAGGTATAGCTAAAAAGCTGATTACAGTGCTTGAAATGACCAAGATAACCACACTGGCAAAGTCCAAAGAGATCATTATCCACCTTACTCCAATAATTCTAAATATTGGCAGCAATTTAAATTTGCTGCCGTATTATAGTTTTTGTAAATTTACTTAAATACTAAGACACAATCGCAACAGGCAAACTAAATATCGACAAATTAAGAAGCCATTTTAAAAGTGGTGAAAGCTTTGAAACAAAGGATATTCTTGCATTTTACAAAAAAAACGAGTCTGGCATAAAGCAATCTGTTGTAAACTGGAGAGTATATTCTCTAGTTCAAATGGGCTTAATTAAACGCATTGGAAGAGGGAAATTTATTATTGGCGAAGGAAAAAACTTCGTTCCCGAAATTTCATCAAAAATGATGGCCATTAATGCCAAGCTTAAAAACAAATTCCCATTCCTGAAAATTTGCATCTGGAATACATCCGCCCTGAATGAGTTTATGTTGCATCAACCGGGACGGTTCTATTTACTTATTGAAGTTGAAAA